>NZ_JBBNLU010000004.1:0-209988 GCF_040092335.1 Collinsella sp. CLA-ER-H8
GGGAAGGAGGAGGGCGCCTAGGCGCCGAAAGCGGCACATCCGCGTTGGCGAATCCGGCGTATCCGCGTTGGCGCGATTGGCGAAAATGCGTTGGTGGAAATGGTGAAAATTATATTGACGCTAACAGACGGCGGTGGTGAGCGAGCACGACCGCCCGCCCTCCACGACCCTGCGGGCCAGCTCCTCGCTAGCTGCCATCGGCGACCGCCCCCTTCAGGAACCCGTCGTAGACCGACAGGTCGGCCCCGCCGGCCCCGCCGAGAGGGCGCGCGCAGAGAGGGGCGATGCCCCGCTGGCCTAGCCTAAGGGCGAAAACGGAATAGACGGACCGACCGTCCGGCTGAGTCTGGGAAGAGGTGCCGGGCGGCAGGCGGAGCATGGCCACCGGACCCATCGAAACACATCTCCACCGTTCCTTCAACTGGGAAAACGACGCCCCCGTGGCCTGAATGGGGCCTCGGGGGCGTTCGGCTAACTGCGGGAACGGCCTATCCGCTCAATGTGTTCGGCTGAGATCGGAAATCAACCATATTATGGGCACAGTCGGCAATTGGGTTGGATAGCCTCGCACCGGAGGAATCAACATGAGTACAAGTAGCTACAAACCGCAAAAAGGCCGTGGCCTCCCGTGGCCTTTAGACACGGACGCTCCATCGGTTGCCGATCAGGCCGAGACGCCTAGCGAGATGGAGGCGGCGCTTGACGTTCGACAGGATGAGATTGCAAAGAGCGAGATCCTGAGTGGAATCAACAGGCCATCCTACGATTCATTATTTGCGGTCGCGAAGAATCGCGTCCAGCTTGCGATTCTGATCATGATTTGCTCCTTCCAGACGTCCAAAGGGCCTAATAGGAAGGATGCCAACGGAAAAGAACTTACAAAAGGTCTTTTCATGCGTCAGGACAAGCTCGAAAAAAAGTCTGTTCGACTCAACCGACTGAATCGAAAGCTCTGGGCGAGCTGGCTCATCGAGGCATCATCATGAAGACCGATGGGGTGTGGGTCATCGTTTGGGCTCAGCTCGATATTCAAGCGCGTGAGGCCGGATGGGATCCGCGCGCGGACGCGGGCGGCGAGGTCGGACGTGAAAGCCGGACCGCAGAGGTATCGAGCGCACGCGGCCAGGGCCTCGAGGGCGCCTGGCGGGTAGGGAGATCCGAGCATGAGGCAGGACAACGCGCAGGCCCGCGAAAGGTTCACGAGCTCCTCCGCGACGCGGCTGGACCCTCGGCTGCCCCTCGTAAAGGATGCAGAAGACACGGTCGAGGTCCGACGGTTCGACCAGGCTGTACCGGCAGTCCGCGTACAGTGCGCAGCCCCTCCCGCGCGGGTCGCCGTCCGAGTCCTCATCCGGCTCATGATGGCGCACCTCAACCCAAAGGCCCTCCAACACGTCGTCGAACCCGAAATCGAGCTCCGCCTGGACGCTCTCGCCGAGCGCATCGCCCAGGGCGAGCTCCGGCACCTTCGTCACACGGCCGTCCAGCCACTCAATCTCTGTCATCGCGCGCATGGTGCAAGCCCCTTCCGACACGGGATTGTCAGCTCAACCCGACCCTTACCCATACGGACGAACATAACTCGCCAGGGGGAAGCCCCTGAAGGCCGTGCGCCACAACATGAGGCCGAATCCGCCCCCGGCTGGACAGGCCAACAACGAAGGAGCACACGGAACCGGCGCGGCGTTACAACCGTCCCGGCAAGCGTGTCACTTGGCCAAGTCATGATGCCGACAAACCCGGAAATGCTCCAACGGAGCGCCGAACGAGCGTAACAATATAAAGCCGTGCAACACGTGTTGGACGACCGGAACATCCCAAACAAAGGCCTGTAGGTCCCACCTTCAAGCCCAATAGCAAAATGTGCATCAGCGGATTTGCAGCGATACAAGTCTCAACCGTCACCATCACACCGCAGCGCGCCTAGTCCCACTCATCCTACTGCAAATGTCCCAGAACGAGAAAACGACCAGCTTAACATGCCAACCTTTATATCCGCACGCGCGTAATTCAACTCATAAGGACCGGCTATCCCTTACCTGTGACACAATCTCAAACGCACAGAACAGAATCATCAGTCCAATCATCGTATAAGAGGCAGCCGAACCTTCAAGCACTATTCCACAAAGAACAATCTCCGCGCCGCCAATAAGAACTGTTATCAGGCGCTCTGCCTTTTTGCTCTCGCCGCTCGCATAAAAAGGCGGCAAAGCGCACAAGATCACATATATCCCGGGAAGGGAATACAGGATCGATAGTCCAAGCCCCCCATCAACCGCAGTGTTTTGCGTAAGAATCAACTGAACCCAAACGGCAATTATCACTGAGCAGGTTGTCGATAAAAGAAGACTAGAAATATAGCACGCAACAAAGTCCCGTCGCATTCGAGCAGAGAAATCCGCAAACTCTCTTCGCCGCGTGGAAACAATAAGGTACACAGAAATTGCAATAGAACCAATCAGAGAAAACAGCGGAACAACCAGCAATTCAAGCTTATTACCCCATCGATCAACCATACCCCCACTCCAATGAGCGGGAATTGTATCAGGGAGGACTGACCAAGCCGTCCATAGAATCAGAAATGGAAGAATAGAGAGGATGAAAGATGATAACACTGCAGTAATTTTTTTTGAGGCTCTCATCGATTCCGCATCTCCTTGCGCGCCCACATTCCACTCCGCCTTAAATCAAGTATACGTTTTGGAACGGGATGTCACTCCGAACGCCTTACCCTCTTAGTGTGAATGCCGCTGCGGCATTGTTGACTCATCCTTAGTAATCGCGTCTATCCTCTGCAGCATCAGCCAAAGCAATCCGAGAGGAGCCGCACATGCATGCAGCGGAAATTCCTTTCGGGGGGGGGGTATCTCCCAGATTTACCCGCCGCCCTAAGGGGCAGTCGACAGTCGAGTACGTACTGATCATCGCGATCATCGTCCTGGTGGTGCTGATCGCGGGACCGTGGGTCTCGTCGGCGATCACAAACCAGTTCAACACGGTGGCGGGGACGCTCGGCAACGGAATCTCAAAGGGGAGCTGGGAGTCGGGCGGCACGGGCGGCGGCAACGGGTCGTTGACCGACGCCGACATCGTGGACTCCGTTCACGGGATAGCGTTCGCCGTGTACTCGGAGGACGACCACAGCCTCATGTTCTACAAGCGCCGCGGGGTCCCCAGAGTCGGTGACATGCTCAACAGCCGCCGCGTGACGGCGGTGTATACGGGGTTCGAAAATGGATACGCCACCGCGACCGTGGGAAACGACGGCAAGACGACTGCCCCCTGGTGGCCTAACAGAAATAATATCGTGGCCGTAAAGGCCATTGACGATGGCATAGAAATCCACTCGTTGGCATTTTGCTTTCAGTACATGGAGAACTGTAAGAGCTTTGATCTGGCAAAGTTCGACATGTCGAACTGCACAAATCTGCAGCACGCATTCGCGTATTGCGGCAATGCGACTTCCTTCAGTATTTCAAGCTGGGATACGTCCTCGGTCGTCGAATTCGACTCGGCGCTCAAAAACCTTTACAAGGTCGAGGAGATTGACATCTCCGGATGGTCGACGCGGAAAGCCGGCGATTTACGTCTCCTTTTTTCCACCGACAGTTCGCTGAAAAGCGTGAAATTTGGACCAGGGTGGAAGACCTCAGATGTTATGGATATGCTCGGCATGTTTAGCTATTGCAAAAATCTAAACCTCGACTGTTCCGATTGGAATGTCCCAACCTATGCCAATCATAGTGACTTAAATCACTGCGCCCCCGGCGTTATCCTCCCGAAGGCGTGGCAGTAGGTCAGAAGAAACAAAACGGCAAGCAGTTTATGTGGCGCGGGCACCCGTGCCGCCGTTGCCTCAGCGGCACGCTACGGGCTAGTCGGTTCGCTTTAACGTACCCTCTGCATGCAATATCAATCCCCATGCGAAGGGAGTGTCGCATATGCATGCAGCGGCAATTAACCTTCAGGGGGTGGGTATCTCCTAGGAATACCCGCCTCCGAGGCCAAGGAGCCATCGAGTACGTTCTGGTCATCGCGATTATCGTCCTGGTTGTGATGATAGCCGGCCCTTGGGTCTCGTCGGCAATCAGGAACCAGTTCAACACGGTGGCGGGAGTATTGGTAAACGGGACAGCAGGTGGGACTTGGGAACCGAGCGGTTCCGGCAGCGGTAACGGCGCGGGTTCCGCGACCGTCCAGGCGGCGCTCGCCAAGGACGCGAAGGACACGCGAAGGACTGGACCCTCGGTGAGCAGAAGGCAGTTGCCGAGGACATCGCCGCCAAGGGCGAGGCGTCGCCCGCCTACGCCAAGGCGAAGGCCGCGATGGATGCCGGCACCGAGTTCTCGATGAAGCTCACCGATGGCAAGACGCTGACTTACCGCATTATCGGCATCAATCATGATGACCCTGCAGGCGGATCCGGCAAGGCGGGCCTCACGTTCCTCACCACCACGACGGGCATTTGGTCCCCCATGAACGCGATTGACACCAACGCCGGCGGTTGGGAGAAGTCTGAACTCCGTCAGAAAATGAACTCCGGCAAGATCTGGAATCTGATGCCCTCCGATTTCCAGTCCAAGGTGAAGGCCGTCAAAAAGCTATCGAACAATGTCGGGGGCGGTGATGAGAACAAGAACGCCGCCGTGACGGCTACCTCGGACAAGCTGTTCCTGCTCAGCTACTCTGAGATCGCCCCCACCTCCTATTGGGCATCCTATCCCTGGACTTCCTCCGAGGGCACCCAGTACGAGGCCTTCAAAGGCAAGGTGACGGAGAACTGTAATCCCAACTCTGCCATTGCCATTGGCAGCGGTTGGTGGGAACGTTCGATGTTTCCGAACGCCTCGAAGGGCTTCCTCCATGTCGACAGCAGCGGCAATCCGTCGGACAGCAACTCCGCGCCGGGCTGGTTTTGCGTCTCCCCCGCCTGGTGCTTCTAGCTTGTCTAGCGCAAAGCCCGCGTTACCCCGCGCGTGCTTTCTTTTGGCGACCGAACGAACGGCTTCAGGTTCATGGCACGGGTAGTCGGATTGAAGAGAAATGGGGTCATACAGCGGCTCTCAGAGCGCCTGCCGCACCCCCCGCCATTACCTCTGCTGCGTCCTCGTATAGAGTCCATCCTGCTTGGTGTTTCGAGTTCGGGGCGTATACGGTGGGTGGATAATGGATTCACTTCGATGACGGCGTTGACGGGAGCGACCATGGCGATGCGCGAGATCGCGGTCAAGTTCGATGAGGGCGAAATGGCCTTGATTCAGGGCCATGCGGACGCCACGGGCATGACCTTTTCCGAGTTCGTGAGAAGGGCCGCGTTCGAGAAGGCTGAGGACATGGCGGACATCGAGGCCTACAACGAGGCTTTGGACGGGGACGGCGGCACTCGCTACCCGATGGAAGAGGTCGTGCGCATGGCGGTGGAGGCTGAGTGATTGTCCACACGCGTTGTCTGTCTCGGCTCTAAAGGCTTCTCTTGGGCGGGGTTCGGCTTATAGCCGGGTCCCGCTTTTTTGCGGCTTTCAGTTGTCTTTCTGAAGGTATGAAATGGCTGCCTCGATATGAATACGGTCGGCATTCGAAGCGGACGTTATAGCCGCGCTAATAGCGCATGACTTTCTCCCCTGCCGTCATCGTTGCCGCAGCGGCAAGACCGTTGCAAATACTTGGAATAGCCCTACGCTCGGCTCGTATTGCAAACCCCGAGTGAAGGGAGCCGTATATGCATGCAGCGGCAATTAACCTTCGGGGGGGGGTCGCTCCTGAAACGACCCGCTTCCGAGGGCAATCAATTATCGAGTACGTCCTGATCATTGCCGTCATCAGCCTGGTCATCGTGTTCGCGGGACCCGGCGTGGCCGGAGCCATCCGAAACCAGTTCAACCTGGTCGGCAACACGGTGAACAATGGGACGGTCGGCGGCGTCGAGGGAGGCGCGTCCGGTGGCGGCTCCGCAGGCGCCGATTCCGCGGCCGTCCAGGTGGCCATCGCCAAGGACGCGAAGGACTGGACCCTCGACGAGCAGGAGGCGGTTGCCAAAGACATTGCCAAGAACGGTACATCGTCTATCGCCTACGCCAAGGCCAAGGCCGCCATGGATGCCGGCACCAAGTTCTCGATGAAGCTGACCAATGGCAAGACGCTCGAGTACCGTATCATCGGCATCAACCACGACGACTTGGCCGATGGTAGCGGCATGGCAGGCTTGACGTTCGAGGCGACCAACTCTGCCTTGGGTAGCCAGAGAATGAACGCTACGGACACCAATGCCGGTGGTTGGGATAAGTCCGAGCTCCGTACCCGCCTCAACAGCGGTGACCTCTGGTTGCTCCTGCCCAGCGAGCTCCAGTCAAAGGTGAAACCCGTCACAAAGACAACCGATAACGTTGGCGGTAACGGGGGCGGTGCCCCCTCGGCGACGACCGACAAGGTTTTTCTGCTCTCGGCAACCGAAGTATACGGGGATATGCAATCTGACGGCATCCAGTACGAGTGCTACAAATCCAAGGGCGTGACGGGGTCGAACTATTCCGGTGCATCAGGCTATAGCCACTGGACTCGTTCCGTGAGACCGCGCAGCTCCACATCCTTTCGCTATGTTCAAAGCGGCGGTATTTGCTACAGCTGCAGCGCGACGGACTCGTTTTATGTCCTCCCCGCTTTCTGCTTCTGATCTCTTTCATCGCAAAGCCCTCGCAATCCTGCGAGGGCTTTTCTTTTGGCGATTACTCAAACAATTCGAGGTTCATTGTACAGGTAATCGGGTTGAGGAGAAATGGGGTCATACAGCGGCTCTCAGAGCGCCTGCCGCACTTCCCCGCCATTACCTTTGCGGCATCCTCGTATGGAGTCCATCCTGGTTGGCGTTTTGTTGTAACCGCTCACTTGTCCACAGATCAAGTGAACTGCTGGAATAAATACAGCGACACACTAGTTCGTTACAGTCGCCATATCTGCGTAAATCGCCGCGATAAATACAGCCTGTACTCGTCTGTATACCAGCTACGCGTATGTAGATTCATGTCGCGTTAATAAATCGGCTCAAGCGCGTGCAAAACGCGCAAGTAACCGCAAAAAGCGATTATCGCGCAGGTAGATTTTTGGCACCCTGTTGCTTAATCAAAATTAAGCAATTGCTTAAAACAAAAAAGGTCAGACACTAGGTGCCTGACCTGCAAACTTCTGGTCGGGACGACTGGATTCGAACCAGCGACCCCTTGACCCCCAGTCAAGTGCGCTACCAAGCTGCGCCACGTCCCGAAGCTTTTGTCTGTTGCTCTGCTCTCGCTCGCAACAGGGAGTATATTAACCCGAAACTTTAGCCTTGTGCAAGAACTTTTTTATAAATTTTGAAGCAAGTCCAAAATTGTATTTGCGAGCTGGGGTTTTGTTAGCACGGGAAGCTCTTGCGCACCTGTTGTGCTCACAATCCAGGCCTTGTTGGTGTCGGTCCCAAAGCCCGAATCGGCGCGCGAGACATCGTTGGCGATAATGGCATCGCAACCCTTGCGGGCCAATTTGCGCTCGGCGTACTCGACAAGGTTATCGGTCTCGGCCGCAAAGCCGATCACGCACCGTTCCCCCTTTTGGCGCGAAAGCTCGGCCAAGATATCGACCGTTTCGACAAGCTCGATGCGATCCAAGCGTTCGTTGGACTTTTTGAGCTTATGGTCCGCAGGGGTGGCGGGGGTATAGTCGGCGACGGCGGCCGCACAAATTGCCGCATCGGCCGTCTGGAAGGCGCTCAGGGCCGCCTGGAGCATCTCTGCGGCGGTTTGCACGCGCACGCACTCCACGCCGCGGGGAACATCGAGCGATGTCGGTCCCAACACGAGCGTGACCTCGCCACCGCGGCGTGCGGCCTCCCCTGCAAGGGCGACGCCCATCTTGCCTGATGAGCGGTTGCCAATGAAGCGCACCGGGTCGATCGGTTCGTGTGTGGGGCCGGCAGTGATGACGATGCGCTTGCCCGCCAGGTCTTGCGGCACGGGGTTGAGCACCTCACAGACAGCCTCGACGATGTCCTCGGGCTCGCTCATGCGTCCCGTGTCCACGTCGCCGCAGGCAAGGTAGCCGCTGCCCGGACCCACCACATGGACACCGCGCTCGCGCAACGTGGCCATGTTGGTCTGTGTAGCCGGCGCTTTCCACATGCCATTGTTCATGGCCGGCGCGATCACGATGAGTCGTGGCGTTGCCAGCAGCGTGGTGGAGATGAGGTCGTCTGCGATGCCGTTGGCCATCTTGGCGATGATATTGGCCGTCGCGGGCGCCACGACCACCAGGTCGGGCTCCTGTGCGAGCGAGATGTGGTGGATGGGGTCGGAGGGATCGTCGAATAGGCCCACGGCAACGGGCTCGTTGGTGAGCGCACGAAAGGTGAGCGGGCCCACAAACTCGGTGGCATGCTCGCTCATGACGACCTTGACGCGTGCGCCGCGCTTTTGCAGCAGGCGCACGATATTGCACGACTTATAGGCGGCGATCCCGCCGGTAATGCCCAGCAGGATCGTTTTTCCCTCAAGTTGCATTGAATTGTTGGATGCCGCCGTCATCGCTAGGCTTCCTTGCTCGGGAGTACCAGGAGGCGGTGGCAGTACGGGCAGTGCGTAATCTCGCTACCGTCGTGGTTGAGGTCGCTCATGGACGATGCCTGCAGCGCGGTGTGGCAGACCGTGGGGATGTTGCCCTGGATGGTCTCAACGGCCAGGCCGCGGAACTGCTTGAGGAGGCGCTCGTAGTCGGTGAGCACGTCGGCCGGCAGCGTGGCAGCAAGCGCGGTGCGCTCCTTCGTGGCGGCGTCAATCTGAGCCTGCAGGTCGGCAGCCTTGGCTCGGGCGGCCTTGGTGTCGGCCTTTACGCCCTCCTCGAACTTGGCGATGATGGCCTGTGCGCGAGCCTCGCGGTCGAGCGCCTCCTTATGGGCGATGACGACGTCCTTGCGGGTGTGCTCAATCTTGTCCAGACGCTTGGCCAGGGTGGCGAGCTCGTTTTCCAGGTCCTGAACCTCGCGGTAGTCGGAGCCGTCGACGTGGCGCTTCTTGGCAGCCTCGATGGCGTTGTTGGTCTGAATCTCGGTGGTATTGAGATCGTCGAGCTCAATGTCCAGATCCTTGCGCTGGGCGTAGAGCTTGGTCATCTCGGACTTGAGCTTCACATAGGTCTTGCGCTTGGAAGCGAGCTCCTTGAGCTCCGGCATATTGGCAAGTTCACTCTTGTTGCGGGCGAGCTCCAAATCGATCTGTTGCAGCTTGAGTAGCGTAGCGCCGGCGCTCATAAGTTCTCTCCTTTTGTCACAGTCCACCATTGGCAAGGGTTCAGTATTTTAATCGCATGACGGGGGTCGACCCCGGCGTCAACTGCAGAGTTCATCAATATATCAACGAACGGCTCCTCGGAGCGGTCGTGGCCGAGCAAGATCACCGGTAGCCCACGCAAGGCAAGGTCCTGCGCCACGTGATAGCCTGCCTCGCCCGTCACGACAACATCCGCACCGGCGGCGATGGCAAGTTCGCCAAAGTCACCGAGGGAGCCGCCCAGAATGGCGACGGTGCGGCACGAGCGCTCGGCATCGCCCCATACACGCGGGTCGCTTCCGAAGGCCGTGGCAGCACGGGCGGCAAGATCGCGCAGCGTGCACGGGTCGTTGAGCGTCGCAAGCGCGCCAAGGCCGGTCGACTCGGGGTCGTCTACGTGCTCCAGCGAGCTCACGGGCACGGCGTCCAGCAGCTCACTTAGGCAGGCACGCGCCTCGTGCGAGCGGTCCAGATTGGTGTGGAGCGAAATAATGCTCACACCGCAGCGGGCAGCCTCGTAGAGGGCCGCGCTGCACTGGGGTCGTGTGGCATCCGCCGGACAAAAGGCCTCGGGTGCCTTGATGTATATGGGATGATGCGTCAGCAGCACGTTGGCGCCGGCTTCTTGGGCGCGGCGAACGTTAGCCACGGTCGCATCGAGTGCGCAGGCAACGCCGGTGATCTCCGCGGCCGGATCGCCAACGGAGAGTCCTACGTGATCCCAGCCCTCGGCGTCCGCCTTGGGATAGCGTGCCAGCAGCGCGCGCTCAAGCTCGGCGACGATCATGCGGCACCCACGATCGAGAGCAGCGTCCGGGCGAACTCGTCCAGATCGCTCGGATTCACGCGGTCATCAAAGGAAATGCGCAGTGCTCCCAATGCCTGCTCGCGACCGATGCCCATCGCGCTCAAAACGTGGCTCGGGTCCATGCTGCCGCTCGAGCAGGCAGAGCCGGCCGAAACCTCAAAGCCGGCGGCGTCGAGCTTGACGATGAGCTCCTCGGAGTCCATGCCGTCGACGTAGATCGAAACCATACCCGGCAGACGGTCGACCTGCTCGTAGTCGCCCATGGTGGCATGAATGCGTGGATGGGCCGTAAGCGTGGCGTAGAGTTTGTCGGAAAGGGCTTGCAGCTTTTCGCGCTCCTGAGCCACTTGGGGCACCAGCGTGCGGGCAGCAGCGGCAAAGGCCAGCTGCGTGCGCAGGTCCTGCGTGCCGGCGCGACGTCCGGCTTCCTGTCCGCCGCCAAAGATGCGGGGGCGCAGTGGCGTGCGGGTCTTAACGTAGAGCGCGCCGGATGCCACAGGACCGCCAATTTTGTGGGCCGCGACGGACATAGCATCGACGCCCAGCTCGGTGACATCGAGTGGAATGTGCAGATAGCCCTGGATAGCATCGGTGTGGAACACTGCGCCCACGGTATGAGCGGCCGAGGCAAGCTCGCGGATGGGCTGCACCACGCCGGTCTCGTTGTTGGCGACCATAATGCTCACGAGCGACACGTCGTCGCTCAGCAAGTCGCTCAGCGTGGCAGGCTCAATGTAGCCCGCGCGGCAGGGCTGCACCAGGTCGACGGTAAAGCCGGCGGCACGCAGCAGCGGCAGGTTGTCCAGAATCGAATCGTGCTCGATGGCCGAAACGATTACACGATCGCGCTTGCGATCGCGCTGACGAGCGCCCTCGGCAAGACCGAGCAGCGCCAGCTGGTTGGCTTCGGTGCCGCCGTTGGTCAGAACAATCTCGGACGGGCGGACGCGTGCGCCAAAGCTATGGGCGATCTCGCGACGGGCAACCTCCAGGCGCGCGGCGGCCTTGCGGCCGAGCGAGTGCAGCGAGTTGGGGTTGACGCCGGCAAGCTCGCTGTCGTCATATTCGCGCTGCGCAAGGAGCGCCTCGGCGCGCATGGGCGTCGAGGCGGCGTAGTCAAGATTCACGGGTATGCGGTTTTGACCTGCGGTCATAAGGGTTTATGCCTCCTGTGCGGCCTCATTGCCCAGCTTCTGCAGCAGCGCAACCTCGGCGGCGGGATCTTCGGACTTAAATACGGCGGAGCCGGCCACGAGAACGTTGGCACCAGCCTTGACGACCTCGGCAATGTTCTTGGAAGAAATGCCGCCGTCGACCTCGATCATGGGCGACACGCCGTGGCGCTCGCACATGGCCTTGAGCTCGTGCAGTTTGGCGATAGTGCCCGGGATAAAGCTCTGGCCGCCAAAGCCGGGGTTCACGCTCATCAGCAGCACCATATCGACGACGTCGATGATGCTCTCAAGTACGCACACGGGGGTGGCGGGGTTGAGCACCACGCCGGCCTTGACGCCGCGCTGCTGCAGGTGCGTGAGCGTGCGATGCAGGTGCGTGGAGGCCTCGTAGTGCACGGTGATCATGTCGGCACCGGCATCGGCGTACCAATCGACGGTCTCGTCGGGGTTCGACACCATGAGGTGCGCATCGACCGGCACGTTGGTGGAGCGCTTGACGGCCTTAAGGATGTCAACGCCAAAGGTCAGGTTGCCGGTAAAGTGGCCGTCCATAACGTCAAAGTGAACGTAGTCGGCGCCGGCGATCTTGTCGAGCTCTCCCTTGAGGTTGGCCATGTCGGCCGAAAGGACGGACGGAGCGATTTTGATGGAACCCATGGTAGTAGCCTTTCTACGCTAGTCGGTGAGTCCGTAGAACTCTTGAGAAGGGACGCGGTCGGTAAGAATCTCGAGCGCCCTATCCAAAGTAACACCGTTGTAGAGCGTTTGCTCCACGGCAAAGGTGAGCGGAATGTCTACGCCCAGTGAACGGGCAAGTTCGCTGACGCTGCGGGCCGCGACGGCGCCCTCGACAACCATATGCGTGCGCGTCTGGTACTCGTCGAGCGACACGCCGTGGGCAAACTCGTAGCCAAAGGTGCGGTTACGCGAATGCTCCGAGGTACAGGTGGCAATGAGGTCGCCCATGCCGGCAAGCCCCATGCAGGTCATAGCTTGACCGCCGCGGGCGTGCACCAGACGGCTGATCTCCGCCAGGCCGCGTGTCATGATAAGGGCGAGCGTGTTGTCGCCCGCACCGGTGCCGGCGGAGATGCCGCACACGATGGCGATTACGTTTTTCATGGCGCCGCAGACCTCGACACCGGTCATGTCCTGCGACAGGTAGATGCGGAAGGCCGTTGACAGAAGCAGGTCCTTAAAGGTCTCCCCTATCTGTGGATCTTCGCTGGCGATGACGGCGGCAGAAAGACCTCCGCGGCAGATTTCCTCGGCATGGTTGGGGCCAGAAAGAGCCGCGACACGTGCCTCGTTGCCGATCTCGCTGGCGATGACCTCGCTCATGAGCAGGCCGGACTCGGGCTCAATGCCCTTTGTGAGGCAGAGCACCGGGGTATCGGCGGCGATAAAGGGCGCGGCCTGGTGGCACACGCTGCGAAGGTGCGTGGAGGGCACGGCAAAGATGATGGCCTCGGCGCCGTCAAGCGCCTGGGCCAGGTCCGTCGTAGCGACAACGTTTTCCGGCAGCACGTAGTCCACCAGATAGCGCGGGTTGCGGTGCTCGCCGTTGATGCCGGCGGCCGTCTGCTTGCCATGGGCCCACATGGTCACGCGCTCGGCTCGCGCGGCGGCAAGGCCGGCCACGGCGGTTCCCCAGGAGCCAGAGCCAATTAGCGCAACATTCATGACTCTCTCCTACTTATCGTCGGGCTCGGTGACGCGCTTGGTAAACGAGAGCTTGGACTCCTTACCGGTCATGAGCCTTTTAATGTTCGCGCGATGGGCCCACACCACGGTGATGCCGATCATCGCCATGCAAAACTTGAGTCCCAGGCTGCTGTACGGAAAGACCGCGCAGGCAGCGATGGGAAGACCGATGGCGGCGGCAAGCGAGCCCACCGACACAAACTTGGTGATGGCGACGGCCACGATAAACATGCCCAGCAGCGAAAGCCCAATGGGCCAGTACCATGCGAGGATTACGCCCAGACCGACCGCGATGCCCTTGCCGCCATGGAAGTTGAGGTAGGGCGAGTAGATATGGCCCCATACGGCCGCCAGGCAGATGACGCCGAGCATCCAATCGCCGGCGGCACCGGGGGCCATAATGCTCACGGGGAAGCCATAGCCCAAGTCGGCAATGAGCGGACGCGCGATAAGGACGCAGATGGCGCCCTTAAGGCAGTCGAGCAGCAGTGTGAGCGCGGCCACCTTGGGGCCGGCCACGCGCAGGGCGTTGGTGGTGCCGATGTTGCCGGAGCCCGCCTTACGAATGTCCGTGTGGTTGAACACGCGGCCCAAGATCAGGCCAAACGGAATCGCCCCGATAAAGAACGAGACCACGGCGCAGATGGCGGTCAGCAGAATCGGATTATGCATCCTTTTGCTCCTTCTTCCTAAAGAAGAGTCGAATGGGTGTGCCGGCAAAGTCGAAGGTCGAGCGCATGCGGTTCTCGACGTAGCGCTGATAGGTGTCGTTGACCAGATCGCTGTGGTTGACGAAGAACGTGAACGTCGGCGGGTTGACGCCCGTCTGGGTCACGTAGTGCATGCGCAGGCGGCGCTTGCCGTCCACCACGGTATGACCGAACTCGCGCAGGTCGGTGAGGAACGTGTTGAGGCGGGAGGTGCTGATCTTTTGCGAGCGCGTCTTCTCGGCGGCGTCTACCATTGCCCAGATCTTCTCGACGCTGCGGCCGGTCAGGGCAGAGATGCGCAGGTACTGGGCCCAGGGAGCCATAACGCCCAGACGGCGGTCGATGGTCTCCATGCAGGCCTCGCGCTTACGGTCGTCGTCGAGCAGATCCCACTTGTTGAGCAGCACCACGATGGCGCAGCCGCGCTCGATGGCAAGACCCATGACCTTCTGGTCCTGCTCAGTGACGCCCACGGAGGCATCGACGACGAGCAGCGCCACGTCGGCGCGGTCGATGGCACGCAGGCCGCGGACCATGGAGTAGTACTCGATGTTCTCGTACACAGTGCTCTTCTTGCGGATGCCCGCGGTATCGACCATGCGGTAGTGCTTACCGTTGCGCTCCACGACGGTGTCGATGGCGTCGCGCGTCGTGCCGGCAATGTTGGACACGATAGAGCGGTCGGCGCCTAGGATACGATTGAACAGCGACGACTTACCGGCATTGGGGCGGCCGATGATGGCTACGTTCAGCGCGTCGGGGAACTCATCGGCGACCTCGTCCTCTTCCTCCGGAAGCAGGGCCACGATGTCATCGAGCAGGTCGCCCGTACCGTGGCCATGCAGGGCCGAGAGCGGCGTGGGCTCGCCGATGCCGAGCGAATAGAACTCCCAGATGCTGTCGTTTTCGCGATCGGGGTTGTCGAGCTTGTTCACCAGCAGAAAGACCGGCTTGTCGCGGCGCTTGAGCATGCGGGCGACCGACTCGTCCTCCTCGGTGACGCCGGTGCGGCCATCGACCACAAACAGGATGACGGCGGCTTCCTCGGCGGCGGCGAGCGCCTGGTCGCGGATGGACGTGGCAAAGACGTCGTCGCTCTTGAGCGGCTCGATACCGCCCGTGTCGACGATGGTGAACTCGCGGCCGTTCCAGTCGGCCGTGTGATACGAGCGGTCGCGCGTGACGCCGCGGGACTCATGGACGATGGCGTCCGAGGTCTGGGCCAGGCGGTTGACGAGCGTGGACTTGCCCACGTTGGGGCGTCCGACGACGGCGACGATAGGTTTCATCTGCACTCCTTTAATGGGTAGGGTCAGTGGAAATGTTAGAGTCCGCGGGCACAATGCCAAGGATGTGCTCCAGGGTATCGAGCAGTTCATGCGGCATGGTCGACACCACATGAACCTCGGCGCCGCGACTGGTAAGGCTTGCGAGTAAATCGTCACGATGATACTCGTCAAGCGTCATGCCGTCAGCGTTGAACATGAGCTTAGGCACAAAGAGCATAACCCCAGAGAGATCCTGCGGCAGCTGCTCCAGAATGTCACACGCGACGATGAGGCCGGTCACGTCCACGTTGCCGCCAAAGTAGCGGTTCTTTATGGCCGTGACAGTGCCGGCGAGTCCCCGGGGCGACTCCACAAAGCGGGCCACCGTGTCGCGTGCGCTGGCGCCCGAGAGACACAGAAGCCGCTGGTTGCGGGCGGCGACGGCCTCGCGGACGCGGGCCAGACGCTCGGCGTCGGTAGCCAGCACGTCGTCGGTCTCGTCCAGATACGAGCGGATCATGCCAATGCCGTCGTAGTACTGCGGGTACCCGTCGTAAAAGTCTGCCTCGGGAGGATCGATGCCGGCGTCCAGATAGAACTCGTCGCTCATCTGGAAGGTGTGGCGGCCAAAGCGTTCGTAGGCACGATCCTGGTAGGGACGGATCATGGCAATGGTCTCGCGCGCTAGCTCGGGCTTGTCGCTGTAGGACCAGCTAAAACGGTTCTGATGCTTGGTAAAACCGAGCGGCACAATGCCCAGGCTTGTGATTTGCTCGTGCTCCTCGCAAAAGCGCAGGGTCTTTTCCAGCTCTTCGCCGTCGTTCATGCCAGGGCACAGTACGATCTGGGCGTGGATCTCGATGCCGGCGGCCATGATGGCCTCGAGTACGTCCATGCCGCGCTGGGCGTTGCGGCCCATCATACGACGGCGGACGTCGGGGCTCACGGCATGGACCGACACGTTCATGGGGCTCATGTTGCGGGCGATGACGTTTTGCACGTCCTCGTCGGTGAGGTTCGTGAGCGTGACGAAGTTGCCCTGCAAAAAGCTCAGGCGGTAGTCGTCGTCGCGAATATAGAGCGTTGAGCGGCCGCCCTTGGGCAGCATGGTCATAAAGCAGAACACGCAGGCGTTTACGCAGGTACGCATGCCGTCGAAGATGGGACCATCGAACTCCAAACCCCAATCCTCGCCGGGAAAGCGGTCGAGCTCGACGGGGGTGACGGTACCGTCGCGCGGGTCGAATACCTCCAGCTCGACGGTGTCGTCGTCGGCCTCCCAGAGCCACACGATCATATCGGTCAGCTGCTCACCGTTGACCGTGAGCACGCGCATGCCCGGCTCGATACCCACATCCCACGCGGGCGATTCGGGACGCACGTTCTTTACGAGCGCGCCCTCACCCGGCTCGGGGTCGCGGCTGCGCCCGTAATCGGCCACCTCGGCGGCGTATGCGGGTACGGTCTGGTCCATGATTAGTGGTAAAGCTCCTTGATGCGAGCGACGGCTCGTTCGATGTGTTCTTGCGGGGTGGAGGCTCCGGCGGTGATGCCGATGTGGTGGGCGTCGGTAAACCACGCGGCCTGGAGCTCGGAAGCTTCCTCGATGTGATGCGTGCGCTCGCAGGCGTCTGCGCAAATCTGCGCCAGGCGGCGGGTGTTGCCCGAGTTTTTGCCGCCCACGACTACCATGCAGTCGCAGCGGTTGGCAAGTGTGGCTGCTGCCTGTTGACGCTCACTCGTGGCGGCGCAGATGGTGTTGATCACGCGCAGCTCCTGCACACGCGGGGTGATAGCTGCCACGACCTCGGCGAGGTTCTGCGCGGTCTGGGTGGTCTGCACGACGAGGCCTACCTTGCCCTTGAACGGCAGCGCGTCCGCATCAGCGGCGCAACTCACGACCTGCGCATCGTCGCCGGCGTGACCCAGAATGCCCTCGACCTCGGGATGCCCCGGCTCACCCACGACCACCACGTGGTAGCCCTCGCGCACCAGGCGCTCGGCTGCCACGTGAACCTTCTTGACGTAAGGGCAGGTGGCGTCGATGACGTTAAGGCCACGCTCGCGAGCGGCATCGATGACCTGCGGCACCACACCGTGGGCGCGGATGATCACGGTGCCGGTTGCGGCATTATCCAGGTTCTCGGCCAAGCCAACGCCTGCCTCAGCGAGCTCGCGTACCACGATGGGGTTATGAATGAGCGGACCCAAGGTATGGACCTGAGTGCTCTCCCCTGCCTGCGGGGCGGCGGCCAGCGCCATATCGAGCGCACGCTGTACGCCGTAGCAGGTGCCGGCGTGGGCTGCGATTTCGATGGTGGGAGCGTCTGCCTTGCCAGGCGCAGGCTCGGCAGTGTTCATGACTTCCTCGCTCATGGTTAGAACCTTCCCGGATGCTCGGCGCACAGGTCGTCGCGCATAGCGTAGACGCGGTTCATGGCCTCGGACTCAAACCATGCCAGGCGCTCCTTGCGCTTGAGCTCGGCCGGTGCATCGGATAGCGAGATGGCCTTGCCGGCACGGATCCAGCACTTTTTAGGGCGCATGAGCTTTTTGCCCGTAGGCGTAATATCGGACCAGCCACAGATGGCGAGCGGGTTGACGGGCGCCTTGCCCATCTGGGCGATGAGCGCAAAACCGCCGTGGACCTCGGGCTTGATCTCGCGCGAGCGGATGCGCGTGCCCTCGGGGAAGATCAGGACGTCCTCGCCACGCTGCAGCGCATGCTGAGCGGCGCGCAGGCACTTCATATCGGCAGTACCACGCTCCACGGGGATGCCGCCAACGCGGCTAAAGGCCCAGCGCACAATCTTGCTCTTGGCGAACTCGGACTTAAAGATGGGACGAATGCGGCGGCCCCCAAAGAACAACGCCGTTTCAACGGCCAGGAGCTCGGCCATCGAGGTGTGGTTGCAGATGACCACGCTGCCGCGGCCTTCCTGGCGCTCAAACAGCAGGTCAGCGTCCTCGACCTTCCAGCGCCACATGAGTTTGGAGAAGGCCCAAAGGATGGCCATGACTACGACGACGGTGCCGCGGATGAGCGCTGGGAACTCTGCATAGGGGGCGTTGTAATAGTCCTCGGGCGTCTGCTTAAACAGGCGCATGGGCTACCTCCTTTGGTTGATGAGGTCCTCGATAATGCGGACGACCTCGTCGATGGTGTGGGCGGTGGAGTCGACGTGCACGGCGTCCTCGGCGGGCACGAGCGGCGCGACCTCGCGGCTGCTGTCGAGCTTATCGCGTTGCTTGAGGGCGTCGAGGGTCTCGTCGACCTCGGCCTCGAGCTGCGCTGTGCTGAGCGGCTGGGCGTCGTTTTGGTGACGCTGCAGCACGCGGCGGCGGGCGCGCTCACGCGGGTCGGCGGTCAGGAAGACCTTGACCTGCGCGTTAGGGAACACGACGGTGCCGATGTCGCGACCCTCGGCCACGATATCGCGGTCCTCGGCGGCGCGGCGCTGGTGGATGAGCATGGCGGCGCGCACGCCCGGATAGGCCGAGACCTTGGACACGTTGGCGTCGACCTGCGGGGTGCGGATGGCGGCCGAAGCGTCTTGGCCGTCGATGGTCAGGCGCGTGTCCTCGCCGGTGCCGTTGGTAAAGCGGATCTCAATCTGCTCGGCGAGAGCGTCGATGGCCGCCTCGTTATCCAGATCGATGCCGCGGTCGAGCGCGGCGAAGGTGACGGCGCGATACATGGCGCCCGTGTCGAGCTTGTTAAAGCCAAGCTGACGGGCGATCTCCTTGGCGATGGTGGACTTGCCGGATCCGGCGGGGCCGTCGATGGCGACGATCATGCAATGCTTCCTTTCGATGGTTGACGTGCTGGTATGGTTCGCGGGCGTTGGGGCGCGGCGGGTTTGCCTAGCCCGTGTAGCGCTCGCGGTAGGTGTTGCGCTTGGGTGCTGAGCCATGGCTGCCGTGGTGACGCGTGCGGCTGGCAGGCGTGTCTTGGGGCTTGCCGCCGTTGCGCTTGGAGCTCGCCTGCTTGGGCGGGATGCCGCCGGCCTTGAGGATCTGCACCTCGCGGTCGGTGAGCTCGCGCCACGAGCCCTTGGCCACGTCCTTGAGCTCCAGGCCGGCAAAGTTGCAGCGGTGCAGGCGGATCACCGGGTGGTGGATCTTGCTCAGCATGCGCTTGACCTGGTTCTTGCGGCCTTCGCGGATGATGACCTCCACGGCGGTGGTACCGGGCTTCACACCCTGCGGGGCCACGGCTTCAGCCTCGCGCGCGTTGATGATGCGACAGATTGCCGGCTGGCACGGGCCGTCGTCGAGCTCGATGCCGCGGCGGAGTGGTTCCAAGTCTCGATCGGTCAGTTGGCCATCCACGAGTGCCTGGTAGGTCTTATAGACATGCTTGCTGGGATGCAGCAGGTCCTGCGAAAGGTCGCCGTCGGTCGTGAAGAGCAACAGTCCCGTGGTGTCGCGGTCCAGGCGGCCCACCGGAAAGAGCCCCGGAAAGCGGTCGCGCGGGACCAGGTCGGCCACACAAGGGCGCTCCTGCGGGTCGCTCATGGTGGTGAGGTAGCCGGTCGGCTTGTAGAGCATCAGGTATACGGCGCCCTGGTCGAGCTTGACGGGCATGCCGTCGACCTCAATGTGATCGTGGTCGACATCGACCTTGGTGCCCAGCTCGGTCGCGACCTGGCCGTTGACGGTCACGCGGCCAGCGGTCATCAGGTCCTCTGAGCCGCGACGGCTCGCCACGCCCGCGCGTGCCAAAAAGCGCTGCAGGCGCATGGTGTGCGGGTAGACGGACACCGCGTCGCCTACGGGCGCTGCGGTGTCCGTGGCGCTTGCGACGCGCGTCTCCCCTGCTTCGTTAGTCCTCGTCATGTATATCCTCCGAGGTAGCACCTGTGAGCAGAAGCTCCTCTTCATCGGTGTCCTCAACATCGGTATCGATCAGTTCGCGCTCTTCGTCCAGATCTTCGGCCTGTTCCTCGAGCGTAGACTGAATGCTGCGGCCGCTCAGGCGCTCGCGGATAAACTGGCGCGACTGCTCGTCGGGGGCAAACTGCTCCAGATCGGGCAGGTCGCGGGTGGAGCGCAGACCGAACTTTTCCAAGAAGGCGTTGGTCGTGCCGTAAATGATGGCCTGACCGCGCTGGGGGTCACGGCCGAGCTCGCGCACCAGACCCTTGTCCACGAGCGACGCGATGACGCCGTCTGAGTTGACGCCGCGGATGCCCTTGACCACCTCGCGCGTTACGGGCTGGTGGTATGCGATGACGGCCAGGGTTTCGAGCGCCGCCTGGGACAGCTTTTGCGTGTCCCAGCTCAACACATAGGCCTCGACCACGTCGTGGTAGGCGGGGTGCGTGAACAGGCGCCAGCCGCCGGCGACCTCGCGCAGCTGAAAGCCGCGGTTGGCCTCCTCGTACTCAACCTTGAGCTCGGCGAGCAGCGACGCGCACTCGCCGGGGGCGATATCCAGTGCGCCGGCCAGCGCGGGCGCACTCACTGGGTCGCTTGACACCAGCAGCAGCGCCTCGAGGGCGCCTTTGAGGCTGTTTGCCTCCAGCGTGGAAAGGGTTGACATGGTTGCGGCTCCTATTCGGTGAGCTCGGGGCCCTCGCCGGGCACATAGGCCTCGGCGCCTTCGAAGCGGTTGATACGGATGGTTCCAAAGATCTCGTCCTGGCTCAGCGTGAGCGAGCCGCGCTTGGCGAGCTCAAGCATAGCTAGGAAGGTGACGACGAGCTGCTCGGTGGTGGCATCGCCGTCCAGTAGCTCGCGGAAGGTGCAGGTTTGGTGCGCCATGGTAAAGCGGTCGACTGAGGCCACCGTCAGGTCGAGCGGAACGCGATGGGGTGCCACGTGCTCGGCCTCCAGCAAGAAGGTCTGTCGCTTCCCGTCCAGGTCGGCGCAGATGACGGCGAGACCGCGCAGCGTGATGCCGGCAAGGTAGTCGGGCATAAGGCCTAGGAACTCGGGGTCGGGGCCGGCCACACGCGGGTGCATGCGGCTTTCGGCCTGCATGCGGGCACCGAGGGCTGCAGCCGCGCCTTTAAACTGCTTGTAGGCAATCAGGCGCTGGATCAGGACCTCGCGCAGGGCGTCGCCGTCAAGCGTGCTGAGCTCCTCAAGGTCTTCGTCGAACTCGTCATCGTCGTCATCGACTTTGCGCGGGGCCTCCTGGGGCACCAGAGAAGCAGCCTTGATGTCCAAAAGGGTTGCCGCGACCAGCAAAAAATCGCTCGCCACGTCCAGGTCCAGTGCTTCGATGCGCTCGGCCTCGGCAAGGTATTGCTCGGCTACCTCGCTGATGGAGATGGCGCCGATATCAACTTTTTGGCGGGTTACCAGCTGCAGCAGCAGGTCGAACGGTCCGCTGTAGACCTGCGTCGACACGCGATACGACATATTCGACCTCCTTTGACGGCGCCTTCGCGGCGCGGTTTGGGTGCATGTTACGACCGCTTTGCACGGTCGACCTGTAAGTTTACCTTAGATGCCGGCGATTGCGAAGTTGAGCAGCTGCTCGGCCAGCGGATACACGGTAACGTCGAAATAGCGGCCGATCGCATCGATGCCGGTCCACATGGGCAATAGGTACAGCACCAGGATGAGGATGGGCATGGCGTATTGCTGCAGACGGTAGTAGTTGGCGAGCGCCTTGCCTTTGAGAAACGGGACGACGATCGACGAGCCGTCGAGCGGCGGGATCGGGATGAGGTTGAAGAACGCGAGTGACAGGTTGACCACGATAAACGTGGCGCCGAAGTTCATGATCTGCGATGCCACGGCAAAGGACATGCTGGTGTAGAGGTTGCCGTATGTCGCGTGCATGAGTGCTGCAGCGAGACACGCGAGTGCAATATTCGACGCGGGGCCGGCCGCGCTCACCAGGACCTCGTCGCGCTTGGGGTGCTTGAGGTTATTGAGGTAGACGGGCACGGGCTTGGCGAAGGCAAATACCGGGCCGCCGGCCGCGAGCAAAAGCAGCGGCAGGAGAATGGTGCCAAACGGGTCGATGTGGTTGAGTGGGTTGAGCGAGACGCGGCCGCGCGAACGGGCCGTCTTGTCGCCGAGCGCCCAGGCCGCGGCGGCGTGCGCGCTCTCGTGGATGACGATACCCACGATGACGGCAACGGCGCTGGCGAGCAGGTTCATGAAGTAGCTGCTGGACATGTCGATCCCCTAGCGGACGCGGCGCGAGGCGCGCGTGAGCAGGTGGTCGGCCGCAAACAGAATCACGGCCACGATAGCGTAATCCAGGCGGAAGACGCCGCCAAAGGGCGAGGTGATGACGCCGTAGCCGGCGATGGCGCTCGGCAGCGCGCGCGAAAGCTCAACGACAAAGCCCACGATCTGCAGCTTGGCGGTCAGGCCGCTAAAGCACAGCAGTACGGTCATCGCGCTCATAAAGATGGCGCAGATACGGCACGCGATGGCGATGATGCTCATCGCCACGGCAGTGGCCTTACGAGAGTTCACGCGCGGTCTCCTCTTCGATCTGGGTGGAAAGCTCCAGCCATTCGTCCTCGAGCTTGGGTAGCTCTTGCTTAAGGCCGTTATATTCCCCCAGCGCGGCGTTGAACTTATCCTGATCGGCATAAAGCTCTTCGCTGGCCATCAATTCCATAAGCTCGTCATAGCGGGCGCGCTTTTTGTCAAGCTCTGCCTCGATCTTCTTGAGCTGATTGCGCACGCCCTTAAGCTTTTTGTTGAGCGCAGCGCGGGCCTGGGCCTCGGCGCGCTTCTGCTCCTTGGTCTTTTTGCCCTCGGCAGGCTTGGAAGCGGCGGCGGGCGCATCGGGCTGGGTCGCGGTGACCTTGGAGGACTTGGCGGTGGCCGGCGCACTCTCCCCTGCCGCCTCGGCGGCGGCGCGGGCTGCGAGGTCCTCGCGCTTGTAGAGGTAGTAGTCGTAGTCGCCGTCGTAGACCGTGACCTTGCCATCGCGGATGTCAATGATGCGGTTGGCCACAGCGCGTACCAGGTGCTCGTCGTGGCTGATCAGCACGATGGTACCGGGGAAGTTTTGCAGGGCGTTCTCGAGCATGTCCACCGAGTCGATGTCAAGGTGGTTGGTGGGCTCGTCCAGGCACAGGAGCGCCTCGGGGGCCACGAGCATTTTGGCCAGGGCCAGTCGCGCCTTTTCGCCTCCGGAGAGGACGCGGACCTGCTTCTCGATGGAATCGTTGTCGCTAAACAGGAAGGCGCCCAGCAGGCTGCGCTGCTGCGGCACGGTCCACTTGGGCGTGACGGTGTCGATTTCTTGCAGGACGGTATTGGACTCGGTCATGCCCTCGAGTGCGTGCTGGGCGTAGTAGGCCACGCCCACGTTGGTGCCCAGGTCGCGTGTACCGGTGGTGGGCGGCTCCAGGCCGGCGAGGATCTTCATGAGCGTGGACTTGCCGGCGCCGTTGGGGCCGACGAGCGCCACGTGCTCGCCGCGGTAGAGCTTGAGGTCGATGTCACTGTATATGTGCTTGTCGCCGTAGGACTTGGATACACCCTCGAGGCCCACGACCATGTCGCCGGAGCGCGGCGGGTCGGGGAACTTAAAGTCGATGTGCTTGTGACCTTCGGGCAGGATGACGAGTTCCTTTTTGATCTGCTCAATCTTGCGGATGCGCTCCTGCGCCTGGGCAGCCTTGGTGGGCTTGTAGCGGAACTTGTCGACGAAGACCTGCATGTGGGCGATGTCGCGCTCCTGGGCGGCGCGCTTGGCGCGCATCTGCTCCAGGTTGTCCTCGCGTTGCTTGAGGTAGCTGCTGTAGTTGCCGGTGTAGGTGGTTACGCGACGGTTCTCGAGCGCGGCGACGTGGTCGACGCAGGCGTCCATGAAAGCGCGGTCGTGGCTGACGATGAGGACGGCGCCGTCGTAGTTAGCGATAAAGCCACGCAGCCACTGGACGCTTTCGAGGTCCAGGTGGTTGGTGGGCTCGTCCAGAAGCAGCAGGTCGGGGTGGCGCAGGAAGAGCTTGGCCAGCGCGATGCGCATCTGCCAGCCGCCCGAGAACTCGGAGCACGGGCGCTCAAAGTCGGTGACCTTAAAGCCCAGACCGGACAGGATCTTGCGGGCGTTGCTCTCGAGCTCGTAGCCGCCCAGATGCTCAAAGCGGTCCTGGACCTGGCCGTACTCGTTGAGGAGTGCGTCGACGTCCTTTCCCTGTTCGGAGAGCTCGGTGATCTGAGCCTGCAGCTCGTTGGCGCGCTCGCCCATGCGGCGGATTTCCTTGGCAGCGGCCATGACCTCAGCGAGGATGGTGGTGTTCTTTTGCTCCAGGTTGGTTTCTTGCTCTAGGTAGCCTACCTGGCAGTCCTTGGCGTACTGGACCTGGCCGGCATCGGGACTGTCGATGCCCATGATGATTTTGAGCATGGTGGTTTTGCCGGCGCCGTTGGGGCCCACGAGCGCGAAGCGCTCGCCGGGGTTGATCTGGAAGGACGCGCCGCTAAAGAGGACGCGCGCGCCGAAGCTTTTTTCGATCTTGTCGACCAGGAGGATCATGGTGCCGCCTTTGACCTTGTGTTCCTATATGAAAAAAGGCCCCAACTTGCGTTGGAGCCTCATTCAATGCTCGGGTGGAGACGAGGGGGATCGAACCCCTGACCTCTTGACTGCCAGTCAAGCGCTCTCCCAGCTGAGCTACGCCCCCGTGCGAAGAAGTACTATACGGGAACTCCCCCGCCGATGCAAGGAGAATTTTGGAAAAACTTTCCTGGGGCGGCGGCGCGGATGCCGGACGGACTCGAGAGCGATGGGCCCGCGATGCCCGACTAAGCCCGCGGGGCGCGCCCCGCGGGAGGGCGGCGCTGCCGCCGCCCTCCCATCAGGCTCCACTCCGCCCGCCCCCGGGGCCTCCCGCCACGAAACCGGCCCATCTACTACGTTTGGCCGGCATCCCCCGACCATGGCGTCTCGGGCAAAAATGAAACCGCAGGTAGACGGCCTGCGGTTTTTGTGAAATACGGGGTATGGTCGAGGGGTCGGGCTTAAACGTAGTAGATGGGCCGGTTTCGTGGCGGCGCCATCGCAGGCAGCCGACCGAGGGCGCCCGGAAGTGAGCAAGCAGGCTATTCGCAAGTGAAAACTACTGCCATGAAAAAGAAAACAGGCCAGACATATTGTCTGACCTGTTGAAAAACCTGGTGGGCCCTCCGGGATTCGAACCCAGAACCCAGGGATTATGAGTCCCCTGCGCTAACCGTTGCGCCAAGAGCCCTTATAAAGTGACACTTGCAGTTGGGGTGGCAGAACAGCCTCCAACGCTTTGAACCACGATGTGAAATACTACCATGCGCGCGGCACCCGTTCAACGCACGATCTTGTCGACCAGGAGGATCATGGTGCCGCCTTTGACCTTGTGTTCCTATATGAAAAAAGGCCCCAACTTGCGTTGGAGCCTCATTCAATGCTCGGGTGGAGACGAGGGGGATCGAACCCCTGACCTCTTGACTGCCAGTCAAGCGCTCTCCCAGCTGAGCTACGCCCCCGTGCGAAGAAGTACTATACGGGAACTCCCCCGGCGATGCAAGGACAATTTTGGAAAAACTTTCCGGAGGCGCGGGCGCCGGAGTCCCGCGGGGCCGCGACGGCGGAGACCAGCGCCCGCGGGTCGATGCGGGCGCGCCCCGCGGGAGGGCGGCGCTGCCGCCGCCCTCCCATCAGGCTCCGCTCCGCCCGCCCCCGGGGCCTCCCGCCACGAAACCGGCCCATCTACTACGTTTGGCCGGCATCCCCCGACCATGGCGCCTCGGGCAAAAATAAAATCGCAGGTAGACGGCCTGCGGTTTTCGCGAAATACGGGGTATGGTCGAGGGGTCGGGCTTAAACGTAGTAGATGGGCCGGTTTCGTGGCGGCGGCATCGCAGGCAGCCGGCCGAGGGCGCCCGGAAGTGGGCAAGGCACCCGTCTAACGACCGATTTCCAGCCAGTTGCACAGTACGTTGGCTCGTAACTCCATTTCCGTCGTCTTTTGCGCCTTAGTTTTACACCTATAGCGCAATTCCAAGCGCGAGCAAAGACTTCGCACGATCGCATCAAGCTGCTCGGCATCGTTAAGCATGTCGTGCGTAACCAGAAAGACGTCATACCCCATACTTTGCAGCGCCGTCATGCGTTTGGCATCGTGGTCGAGCACGGCGCCTGATCCGTGGATAACCTCTCCCTGAATCTCCACGATGCCTGCTTTCATTATGGTTGGATTTGCGATCACGATATCCCCGTAGCAGACTTTTTGCCCTGCAATGCTCTGCGCCGATGCGGTAAGCGGCGTAAGGTCGTTAACATAAACGTTTCGAAAGCTGGCACCGCCGCGCGAGCGAGGAAGCGATAGCAATAAAATTCCTGCAACTTCAAGCGGAGAAGCTGCTACACCCGTCACCATCTGTGCAGCGTTGTAAAACTTCGCACCCCACTTGCGGCTTTTCATCCTTCTGGCGTACTCATGAAGCTCGTGTAATTCGATGAGCGGCTTCCTCATCCAGAGCGAAGTGCCCTTTGGCCTTGTGACCTCCTTCGGTTTCTTTTGTCCGTTGGGCCCCTTTGTATTTACCTGTTCTTTGGCTTTTTTGCGCGCATAAACGCGTTTCCATTGTGGTTCGTCTTGGCTTTCATCGAGGTCAAAGAGGGATTCGGTGGTTGCATTCTCGGCAGCGTCATTGGCTTTGTCTAGTTCCGCCTCTGCTGCAGCGGTGGGCTCAAAGACTGAGAACCATCCGCAAAATTCGTACATGGCAAGGACAAGATCGGTTGGAGACACAAAGCGCGCCATGGTAAATAGCGTCGCAAGTGGATTGGTAACCCTAAAGCTCATCGCGGTTTCCAGCGTGCTATCCACCCCCGAAGCATCATCACAGTGGATTGTTGTCCGTAATCCCGAATGGTAGTTAACGCCACCGGCCAATGTTGTGGTAATAATCGGAGTTTTGAGGACGTCGACTACAAAGGGCGATTGAGATAGGGCTCGCCAGCCGTCTTCAGGGCTTGGCAGTCTTGGGTAGAGGTCACGGACCTGCGGTGGACAGCGCCAGTAGCGGA
This sequence comes from Collinsella sp. CLA-ER-H8, assembly GCF_040092335.1. Lineage (NCBI taxonomy): Bacteria > Bacillati > Actinomycetota > Coriobacteriia > Coriobacteriales > Coriobacteriaceae > Collinsella > Collinsella sp. CLA-ER-H8. Next base: position 26,954 of record NZ_JBBNLU010000004.1, read on the forward strand.
ATGCGGTGTTTGCGCAGACGATCTCGTCCATATGGGCCTCCCCTAGCTTTGGCTGCGTGCCGTTATGTTTGCAGGTAGACCGATTATCAATGGCGGCATCATGCCGGTAAGTACCGGAAGCTGACCAAATGCCGACAAATAGATTGACGCATTTCGTCTAAAGATTGCCGTGTGGCACAAATCTGCTGGCAGGCGTTCTGGGGCCGTGGTCCCTATCTCCACATTTGTGCGTGAATCCCATGGCAAATTCAATGAAAGAGCGCATGAGCTTTATGCAAAACGCGCGATGACGTCAGCACAGGAGAGATCAGCTAGAAACGCGTTTAAATTTTTCGATTCGATTTTGGTGTCAAGCTTGGTGTCAAAAAGAAAAAGGTCAGAGGCTTAACACCTCTGACCTGTGCTTTAGATGGTGGGCGATACAAGATTCGAACTTGTGACCCCATCCGTGTGAAGGATATGCTCTACCCCTGAGCCAATCGCCCGTCGCCTTTCGGCAAAAGAGATACTAACATAGCTGCGCGAGGTTTTCCAAGAATTTTTTGCCCCCGATTTTAAATTCGTGAGAGCAAACCGCACTGTTTCAACCCAGTCAACCAACAAAACCGCAGCTTAACCACCCTTTATCGTTTAATCCACGAGGTCTCGGGACGGCAGATAAGTCGCGCGTTGTTGTAGGCAAGGTCAGCGCCCGTGGGTTCTCGTAGCGACGCGGCACGCGAAAGACGACAAATGTCGCATCGATATGCGTAATCTCAGGCATATTTCGCCAACTGACTGATGGGAGACAATCGACGCACGTTGATTAGTCCCTATTGGAAGGCAATTTCGCAAGTGCGGGGAAAAATGAAGATCTACCAATCGGACCCCAGTTTTGTACTTTTGCGAACTGCGGTTTTGTTGGTAAATGGCGGGTTGTGGTCGACGGATTCTGTTTTCCCGCACTTCCGAAAAAGTTGGCGTATCGGCAGCGATATACGGAACCAAAACTCAAGCGCAAGATAATTCTAAGGCCTCATAGGCTTGCTGTTCCTTCGCAACTCGCTTGCGAGCTCTTCGCGCGTGCGTTTCCCGGAGACCAGGTCCTGAATCCATTCATAGTAGGGGTTATCTTCAGGAGTTGGGTTATCGGAAAAGTCCACCAATACGTTTCTCAAGCTAATAATGACAAAGGCAATAACTAGGCTAGTCCTCTTGTTTCCATCCTCAAAGATGTGGTCCTTTGCCATGTGTTCCGCAATATAGCTTGCCTGGTCGAAGATGTCCGAAAACCTATCAATCGGGGACTGCCCAAAGATAGTGCAAAATGCGTTTGATAGAACAGATTCAATTCGACCATGAATTAGGGCGGCTCTATCGCCCGTCATACAGGTTGTGTAGCATTTTCCGGATGCAAGCAAGCGTTCGTGCGCATACATTACAGAAGAGGCAAGAGCCCCTATCGCTTCCTCATCATCAAATACAAGGGGATCGATAGGGGCCGATTGCCCCATTATGAGAGACATTAGGAGTTCTCCAGTAGCCTCAGCGCATTGGGCATGGCTGCAATTGTTGATTGCACGGCCTGATCGATTGTTACGACGTCGTTAATGTCTAAACCATCATTAGACGCAAGAATTGCCTCTGGAGTGATGGGGTTATCCCTGTTCGGCGAATATACGCTCGCCCATGCTCCATCTGGCTTATGCGACAAGGTGACCAAATCAAACGCAGTGAGCATCCCAAGCTTATCCATCACGGAATCAATGAGTTTTTTAGAAGTCCCGTCTAGTATCGCTAAGTCACTCGATTTGGTGATGCAGTTTCGGCCATACGAGGAGAACGTATGATAGACCACAGGTTCAACTGGACCGTACTGCCAAGCCTCAACGATGTCATCGAAAAGCGGACGATTGTATTTGCGCAACGATTCGACTTGCGAATAATAGACGAGCTTATTCAGCTTGAGATTCGTAATCTCGAACTTGTCGCTCCAGTTATCAATGATGTAATTCGCAACGTTCAGCGCTTCCATTTTCGCTCTCCCCTCAGTTGGCAAAACTTATCCTATAGACCTTAAATGGGCTGATTATGTACCCAATTTAAGGATATGTCGAGTCGGGCCTCGATGATTTCTCTTCTAATCTACACGACAAATTGTTTCATAACGCGCGGACATGAATTCGTCGTGCGTACTTTCTCAAAAGACCGAGAGCAAAAATGGTTTAGCAGATGCTAACCGTTTGCGCTGGCTTTAAGAGTCAGCCGAAGCTCAGATTCAAATCGTTGTCAGCAAAATCCTTATTAGACGTTATAGCAGTGATTCGCGACGCCTAGGAGCGTTATGCCAAGAAGGAAAAGCGTCATTGATGCTGTAATCCAGCAGTTGTCGCCGGTCTTGGGGAGTGCCGCAGTGGTCGCGGTGGCAGTCTTGGGCTTGGAGACTTTGGCGCCCGTGGTCTTGGTTACTGTCGTTGTTGTCTTGGTTGTCGCGGACGCGGGTTTCAGCGCGGGATTTGCCGTGGGCCCCGTGGTGGGCTCTCCGGCAGCGGGGGTAGCATCGGCGGGGGACTTGTCCGCGCTATCGCCCGGTACCTCGCCCCTGTCGGTCTCCCCCGCCGGAGGCGTGGCCACATCGGGCTCAATCACCACATGCGGTGCCACTGCACCGAAGGCATCCACCACGCTACCAGACCCAAAAGCCCCACCGGCAGGCGTCACAAACCGAGCGGACACAAGCGACCCGCCCAAGCACGCAACGCCGCCGTTGGCACCGGTCACATCAAGCCACGAGGCGTCGACGGAAAGCCGGCAGCCGGCCGCACCAGCGCCAAGGCCCGCATCCTGCAGATACACGCCGTAGGCGCACACGCCCGCTCCGGACCCGACGCCCGCGGCAATGACGCGTCCGCCGCCGCACACGGCCATGTCGCCTGCGATCACGCCGGCAACCGCCTCGTCCGTAATATCGGCCCCGTCCGCCCGGGCGTCGACGGTGCATTCGTCTACCACGAGCGCCTGCGAGACGTGGATCCCGCGCTGCGAGCCCGTCGCCGTCAGGGTCCCGGTACCGCGAAGCGTCAGGTTGCCCCACACCTCCATGCCGCACAGCGTGATGTCCGCATCGGGCGCATGCGACTCCGTCACGGAGTTCTGCCCGGCAAGCGTCAGCACCAGGTCGCCCTCGGCGCCGATGGCCTCGCCCGCGTAGCCGTTAAGCTCCAGGTGGTCGGCATCGGTCCAGGCCCAGCCGGGGCCCGACACGCCCGGCTCGTAGTACGTCGCGCCCGCGATGATGAGGCTCTCCGCGCCCGCGGCATAAGAAGGCCCGCCCAGCAAAACGCATATGCAGGCCATGGCAACAATCGCAATGTAATGACGGCTGGTGTAGGACTTTGCAGCAAACATACCCGCTCCGATCTTCGCAGGAGCCAATAGAATGTGCACCAGAAAATGCCCTGGTAGCAGCTATTATTAGTTTAGCGAGATCAAGGCACAAACAAAGGAAATACCCCTGAACAGTGACGATAATTAGGTGTAAATCGTTTTGCCAGTCGGTGAAAGGAAAAGTCGGCTGGCTCGATCGCCCGTACATAGATCCTCGTGCTAATTCAGACTGGTTAAAAAGCATTGGATGACACGTGTGGATGGCAAAGAGCTCCCAATGATTAACGAGATGGCATGTCCATAGAGAACCACGGCGTGCATTCTTTAGGCCATACGTGTTGTCATCTTAAGAAAGCTCAATCGAGCTCTCTACAACTTCAATACCAGGTGCGTATTTCTCTATCAACGCATCTAGAATCACGCGGTTTCCAGGTGTCATCTTTGGAGAAGAAACAATCTTCATTGACGAAAAAGCTTCATCGGAGATAACAAGATCGTAATAGGGCGGGATTCCTGGATCACATTGATCGAGCATGACATCATTCGCTCTCTGAAGCTGATCTAGTCGACCGTTTATTATGGAATCGATACCTATAGGAACGGCTGTCAAGATATAGCGCCATTCTTTTTGATAGGACCATGCCATGGTTTTGTGAACCCCAAGCGCATTCAAATTAGCCTCGAATCCGCCGTTTTCAAAAGCGCTAATCACCTTTGGAAACAAAAGAGTCTCATCATTTGTGTATTCGACCTCGTGAAGCATCTCGATATCACGAGCCGTCTCAAAGAAGTGATAATTTCGATTCCAAAAGTCCTCTAGCGGTAGGTGGAGACCCTCAAATGAGCCACCAAGAGCATTCAAAAGTGCGTCAGGAGATAGTTTGCTTAGACTCTCAGTGGAAACTGAGTACAGCTTAAACGGATAGCTTTTCATCTGGATTCTTACGCCACATTCAGCTCCAGCATACTCGCGCCACATGGGAATGCTCTCCTCATCAGAAGAGGTCCAACAACTTACGAGCTTCATTTTTCCAAGATTTTGAGAGTCTGCTGAACGCTGTTCTTGTGGGTCATCAACCTTATCTAACCGGCTGAACCTGATAGTTCGATTATGCAGAATCAAGGCCAGCGTATCTAGGCTTGCATAATGATAGAGAACGGCGGGTGCTTCCATGTTTGGCTCCTAGCTATAACAATGAGTCCATATCACTGTTCATCAAAACTTATAGACGCGATCGTCGACGCGCCAATGCCCATTTAGGCGGCACACCTTAATCCTTGCCTTGCGAGCGCAAACGCGGAGATGGCCAGAGATGACCGTCGCTGGCATATCGCTTTCACACCCCCAGCACGATGATTGACGCACATGTGCACCACGATTTACGCCGTGCATGCACATCAGCGTTAAGCCCAATCGTCACCACAGGCCTCTTCCAATGAAATGGAATATGACATCACGAATTACCATAATTTCCCGAGCCATCAAAATGCAATCGCGAACCATTTCAAGCAAATAGGTGTTGCCTCGAGCATCGTTGGTCCCATCCTCACGCAAAGTGCGAATGACTTGAGTCGTGCAGTCGAAATCCGTCCGATTATGACTAAATGCATTGCGCAGAACCGGATTCCAACACTGCTTGATAAGGCCAGTAAATGAGCCCGTACCAACAGCGTTGAATCGCTTTGCCTTAGGGGCTACAGAAAGTTTGTCGAACGACTTTGCACCTAGGTCTACGCCTTTGGGCATGACATCGAACGCCCCGTTACGTTCGATGTTGTCGAGCCCGATAAACAGAACAAGCAGACTGCCAATAAGCTCATATTCTCGACAATAAAGCTTCTCAATATCACTAGGAGTGCAGCAGAACGTACCGTACTTTTCCAAGTCATAGGCGTCTCCCGCCATAAGAAAGGTAAAACCGTTGAGGAGAACCGGATATGATTCGGCTACGGAATCCAGAACTTCGTTGATTTCAGCAAGCAGCGACTTGGCAGTCATATCGGTTTTGAGGTAGTAACCTGCCAGGCTAAGAAGCGCCCCTGTCTCTAGACCCGAAAAGAGTTTTTTACATTCAACAGCGCGCTCATGCGCGTCGCTTCCTGCAATCATGGGGAGACCGAGCCAAGACATCCTCGCGATTCGGTTCAGCAAGGGATAGTGTCGATTGTCCTCGCCGAGCAGCTTCCATTCGAATTCCGAAAGAACCTTATCCGCATAATCATCATGCCCATCGCAATACAGTTGAAGAGCGGTCCTCAGGGTAGGCCAGTCTTCGCGGTAATAATGAAGACAATAAACCACATCGCTCACGTACTCGCTGAGTTCATCAAACGGAATCAGCCCAGAGGCTCTGATAAAGGGGCTTGTCATACAGGCACAATGTTCCATAGATATTTTATATGACGGAAGCTCACCAGATAACTCCACCATAACTCGGGCGCAATCTAAATTTCCACCCATGGAGGCAACCGTGCCAGGATCGAGATTAAAATCAATCAAAGCGCAGCTCGGGTCAAGGTGAACCGCTCCGTCGATGCGGTTCCGGCACTGCGGACACAAGTATCTAACCGGATAGTCATTAATAAATCCAGCCTGAACGCGCACACGATGCACGCATCCACATACTCCGCAAGTGACAAAGAAGTTCTTAACCACAAGCACCTCTATTCATCCTCACTGATTGCACGAATCAGAATTTACCAATCGATACTAAATCTGATGCAAAGGCTATAGAAGGGAGTTATAAAATCTCCTCGTTACTCCCGCGAACATCCTCGAAATCGTGCTGTCATCCTTATTTAATAAACAATACCCAAAGCGACGCCTTGATAGCCCCTCGCCAATCGCCGAATCGGTAAATCCGCGTGAGCGGCATGATAATTCATCGGGCGAAAATCAAAAACCGGATAAGCCTCGACGAGAGCAACCACAAGATTACGGCGAACGCCTCACTCGAAGTCCTTCTTCCTCAATCTCGATACGTAACGATCGAGCTCGTAAAGGGCGTCAATGTAGAGCTGGGCGACATCTCGAACACCCCCAATGTCAAAGCAAAACCTTTGGAATGGGGGTCCGCCGTCCTCGTTCGAATCTTCCGAGTATGTTACCAGGACGACATCATCGTCCCGAAGGTACAACTCGACGTCATACAGTCGTTCTTCTGCGATCTTGGAAGCTGTACAAATAAGGACGGACTGCTTTGTTTACTAGTAACAAAGCAGTCCGTCCTCAAAAATGTCAGCATTAGCAAGCGGGGTGATAGATGATCCTAACGTATATGTCGCTACTCTTGTTGGCCCTTCTTCATTGAATCTGTAAGAGAATTTACGAGGAAATCTCGCATCTGTGGCGCTGACATCACATTGCCGACCATTGAATCAATTAACTGCGTGGTCATTTCATTCTGCGAATTGGAGTTAGCTAGTCAAAGGAATATTTATGCTCTGCTTCGAGCTTCTCCATCTCAAGCTTATGAGTTTCCTTTAAGTTGTCTAAATCAACTCCATGCTGTTTCATAAGCTTTTCAATTTCATGCTCATTTGATTCTTTGAGCGTTTGAATATCTGAGGCGGATTTATTGGGAGCAACTAAATATGAGCTGATACCGGAAATCATCGAGGCAAGTATTGAAACGATATACGGCGCAATTATTGATAGCTCCAGGATGCTATTCCTTACTGCCCCTGAGCCTTGTAGCGCGCCTCGGTGGCCTCCTTGGCCGGGCGCCACCAGGACTCGTTCTCGACGTACCAGTCGATCGTCTGCTTCAGCCCCCCGGCGAAGTCGGTGTGGGCCGGCCTCCAGCCGAGCTCGCGCTGGAGCTTCGTGCTGTCGATGGCGTAGCGGCGGTCGTGGCCGGGGCGGTCGGCGACCCAGTCGAAGTCCTCGGGGTCGCGCCCCATGGCCTCCAGGATCATGCGCAGGACCGTGATGTTGTCCCTCTCGCCGTCGGCGCCGATGAGGTAGGTCTCCCCCATGCGGCCCTTCGTGAGGATGTCCCAGACGGCCGAGGAGTGGTCCTCGGTGTGGATCCAGTCGCGGACGTTCTCGCCCTTCCCGTAGAGCTTGGGGCGCACGCCGTCGACGATGTTGGTGATCTGCCTGGGGATGAACTTCTCCACGTGCTGGTAGGGACCGTAGTTGTTGGAGCAGTTGGAGATCGTGGCGCGCAGGCCGTAGGTGCGTGTCCAGGCGCGGACCAGCATGTCGGAGCTCGCCTTAGTGGAGCTGTAGGGAGAGGACGGCTTGTAGGGCGTCTCCTCGGTGAATTTCGCCGGGTCGTCGAGCGCCAGGTCGCCGTAGACCTCGTCGGTGGACACGTGGTGGTAGCGGACGCCGAATTTGCGGACGGCCTCCAGCAGGCGGAAGGTGCCCTCGACGTTGGTGCGCAGGAACGGCTCGGGGTCTGCGATGGAGTTGTCGTTGTGGCTCTCGGCGGCGTAGTGCACGATGGCGTCGTGGCCCGGCATCAGCCTGTCCAGCAGCGCGGCGTCGCAGATGTCGCCCACGACGAGCTCCACGCGGTCTGCCGGCAGCCCGGCGATGTTCTCGGGGTTGCCGGCGTAGGTCAGCTTATCCAGGACGGTGACGTGGACCTCGGGGTGGTTGTCGACCACGTAGTGCACGAAGTTGCTGCCGATGAAGCCGCAGCCGCCCGTGACGATGATGTTCTTGGGTTCAAAAATCTCAGACATATTTACCCCCTCTTTGCCTCGTTTGCGACATTCAGAAGATACTTACCATACGCAGTCTTCTTCAGCGTTTCGCCCAGTTCGCGTAACTGCTCATAGCCGATGAAGCCGCGGCGATAAGCAATTTCTTCCAAGCACGCAATGTAATACCCCTGGCGGCTTTGCACGGCCTCTACGTATTCTGCGGCCTTCAAAAGACCCTCGGGCGTGCCCGTATCTAGCCACGCCATGCCTCGCCCCATCAGCTCAACCGATAGTTGGCCTTGATCTAGGTAGGCATTGTTGATGCTTGTGATCTCGAGCTCTCCGCGCGCGCTTGGTTTAACGTTTGCCGCGATGTCGGAAACCTGTCCATCATAGAAGTACAGCCCTGGTACTGCATAGTTCGACTTTGGAACCTCGGGCTTTTCCTCGATGCCAACCACACGATGGTTCTGGTCGAACTCCACCACACCGAAGGCTCTAGCGTCCTGCACGGGGTATCCAAACACAACGGCCCCACCATGGCATTCGACCTTCTCCTTTGCGCGTGTAAGCACACGAGTGAGGTCTTGACCATGGAACATGTTGTCGCCCAGAACCAGCGCACACGGTTCGCCGGCAAGAAAATCGCGCCCGATGGTAAAAGCTTCGGCTAGACCGCGAGGTTTAGCCTGTTCTGCGTACTCTAGGCGCATGCCTAACTCGGATCCGTCCCCGAGAAGTTCCTTGAACGCCGGCAGGTCACGTGGTGTCGAGATGACAAGCACCTCTCGGATTCCAGCGAGCATCAGAACGCTCAAAGGGTAGTACACAAGTGGTTTATCGTAAATTGGCAGAAGCTGTTTGCTAATGGCTTTAGTAATCGGATGCAGTCGAGTGCCAGACCCACCTGCAAGAATTATGCCTTTCAACGTTTTCCCTTCAGCGGCAGCCGAAATAAAATGCACATTGCTGCTCAAGTCACTTATGGCTGCTTGAACAAATAGTATATTGGTCGTATATCTCTTAGGAGTCTGATGCCGTTCTTGCTAATTTCCTCGATTGGATTCAGCGTTCGGTTCAGATTTGGCTTTGGTTATGGCTTTAGTTCTATCGCAATTCTTTAAACCTATTGAGAGCCATTTCAGCCTTGAAGTCTTCAAGGAAGTATAAGAAGTCATATTTCGGCTCGTAGCCTAATAGCTCACGACAGTTTTCGATATCCATTACATAAGAAGGACCGCTCGGCATTTCCGGACGGTAGACAATCTTTGATTCAACGCCGTCTGGATTGAATACCTTCGCGATACCGCGAATCCAGTCCTCATTTGAAGTTCCAATACCTGTACCCACATTAAAGAAGCCACCGTCAACGTTCTCTACGGTCACGGCTTTACGTAAGAGCTGACAGAAGTCCTTGACGTTTACAACATCTTTGGCGCGAGCGGGGTCGCCCCAGATTTCAAGCGTTTCTCCTGCCATAGCTCGATCCATCAGCAAACGATACCCAAGTGTCCTGCGCACGCCATCGACGTTGTATGTCTTGTCAGGGGTATAAGCGTAGACAGTGGGAAGCCTGAACACAAAGCCTTTTAATCCGTACTCAGCCTGATAATGCTTGATCAAATCAACGGCGAAGCATTTGGAAAGAGCATAGACGGTGTGATCGCCAGTCATAATAATATTGCGATCATCGTAAGGATGAATTACGGGGTTTTCCGGAGTAACGGAACCCAGCACATCGGATATGGTCTGAGCATAAAGAATGCGATCAGCACCTGACTTACGGCAATACTCGAGTACGTTAAGGGCTCCACGGCTGTTTACGTCAATATAATCGGAAGGGTTATAGCCGCTCATATATGCTGGCAGTAAACCGGCAAGAAGAATCACCGCATGGACGCCTTCTTGGGGGAGCTGCTCTAGAGTAGAAGCATCGGACATATCTACACTGGAATAACTAATGCCATAGCGATCGAAAAAATTCGTCTGTCTATGGCCGGCGGCAAACACCTCATATTCATCTGCAGGCAGGTGATTTACTAGATCTTCGGTAAGGTATGCGCCAGTGTTGCCGGTTGCGCCGATTACTACAATTCTCTTTTTCACGGCTAGTTCACCTTCGCCCTCATGAACTCACTCGGCTCGGCGCGAAATGCATCAAGCTCGGCTTGTGTGTCGAACCTAAGGAATACCGATCCAAATGCGTGATTAGCTGCAGTGAACGCCTCGACTTTGGCGCCCGGCTCAATCCACAGCTGCTCTTCGGCAAGATGAGAGACTGCGAAATCAGATGCATATTCCATACCAGCAAATACGCCGTCGTGATCAGAGTGGAGCATCTGTTGGTACCAGAAACCGTCGTAAACGGGCATCGAAAGATTGCCAACGGGTTCGCCGAGCGCGGCCTTCACCGCCGCCATGACAAGATCGGTCTTGCCGTCGGTGGCATATTTGAGCATCTCGCACAGTCGATTACCGCCGCCGCGCGGAGAGCTCTCCATAATGTAGGCCCTGCCATCGGTTGCCACGCGGGTCTCAATGTTAAAAACCCCGTCACGAAGGCCCAGCAGATCAGCCAATCGCTGCAATTCCGAGATAAGCTCTTTTTGTGCCCATGCTGGCAATGATGCCGGCATTGCATACGCAGCGGGCGTGTAGGGATTTGGAACGGAGGGATCGAACAACTGCGAGGTAAAGCTCACACACGAGAACTTTCCGCCGCTAACGAATCCATCGGCATCGGACGAATCTCCCTCCTTCTCCAAAAACTGCTCGACGATACAGCGCCCATCACGCGAAAACTCGAGAGCGTACTCAACCGCCGCCTTAAGATCTTCAGGGGCATCAACACGAGAGCAGCCCTTCGATCCAGCCGAATCAACCGGTTTGGCAATCACGGGATAAGCAATCGAATCAGCTTCTTTCATGGCCTCGTCGGCAGAGTGATAGATATGAAGCTCGGGACAATTAAAGCCATTATCACGAAGGAAGGCGCGGTAGCGCTCCTTATCTTGAAGAATGCTAACCGCCTCATAGCTTCCCTGGAACGGCAGCCCCAGTTTCTCGGCAGCATATGACGCGGACACCACACCCGGGTCTGCGGCAAACGACATAATTCCGTCCGCCTTGCATTGTTTAGCAGCGGCAAGCACAGCCTCGTTATCAATAATGCTCGCATTGATGTAGTCATCCGAAAAGGCATCTGCATAGTTATGCGGCAGATAATCGCAAGTAACGACCTTCGCGCCCAACTCGTGCGCTGCCTTAATAACTGGCAACGCATAGCGTGCACCACCAAGAAGGAGAAGCGTCTTACTCATCGGTTTTCCTTTCCTGCATTCAGAACCGTATTGCAGATGCGGTCAACATCTTCCAACGCCAAATCGGCATACATGGGAAGTGTGATTACCTCGGATGCTGCCTTCTTGGCTACAGGGGTCCGGTCGCTGGAATAAACGCTGCGGTAGCATGCGTAATCGTTGACCAGCGGATAGAAGTATTTGCGCGCGCCGACGCCAACCTTGTCCAGGGCATCGAAAACGTCATCGCGCGTGGCGCCGAAGACACTCGGATCGAACAGCACGGGAAGGTACGCATAGTTGTGGCGGATGTTCTTGGCGGGACGGAAAACGGTCACGCCGGCTGTGCCTTCAAGGTTATCCCAATAGCGTTCCGCGACAGCCTTGCGCTTAGCGATCTCGACGTCAAGGTGACGAAGATTGCAGACACCCATCGCCGCGCAGAACTCATTCATCTTCGCATTGCCTCCGACATACTCGACGTCCTCGGGACCTGTAATGCCGAAATTCTTCCATTGGTTGAGCAGCGGATACAGATCTTCGTCCTTGAAGCAGACGCAACCGCCTTCGATGGTGTTGAATACCTTGGTCGCATGGAAACTGAACATGGCCGCATCGCCGAATGCCGCCGCGCTATTGCTGCTTCCGTTCTCGTTCACGCGCTCGACGCCGAATGCGTGGGCTGCATCATAGATGACCTTCAGCCCGTAACGGTCAGCGATCTCCTGGATGGCATCAACATCGCAAAGATTGCCGTAAACATGCACAGGCACGATGGCGCAGGTGCGTGGGGTGATTAATCGTTTAATGCTCTCGGGATCCAACGTTAGATTTACGGGATTCACGTCGGCAAATACGGGAGTAAGTCCCTTTCGCACGATAGCGTGAGTGGTCGAGGCAAAGGTGAACGGTGTAGTGATGACCTCTCCACCGGTCGGAAGAGCCAAGGCCTCGAGGATGCACTCTAGAGCATTGTGACCATTCGTGAACAGAGCAAGGTTGTCGATCCCCAAGCGCTCCTTGAGGTCCGCCTCGAGCTTCTTATGCTCAACACCCATATTGGTAAGCCAATGGCTTTCCCATAGAGGTGCGACCTCTTCAAAGTATTCCTCCATAGGAGGCATGGAAGATCGTGTGACAAGAATGCGGTTACCCATATCAGGTACCTTCCCTTCGCTATGCTGCTTTCAAAGAACGATGACTAAAACGGATACTGTATTGACGCAACGTCTTTAACGACGTTTTGCACCCAAGAAATCCCTAACGGTATTGATGAGGTATTCAAAGGCTTCGAGCTTAAAAATGCCTGCGATACCAAAATAGGTAATTGCCATTACGGCAACTTCGACAAAAATTTGAAGTCCAGGCGAGGCGACAAATGACCCGCAAAACAGCGCAAGTCCTCCTGCTATTGCTGAAATCACAAATGCAGGAGCGATATCGCGTATTTGCTCAGAGTAGGAGTATCCGATAACCCGTTTGTTGGGATAAGCGTTAACAAATGTCGAGATGATGCCGGTAATCATATACATGGCAACCATTAAGTAAACGTCCTTTAATATAAAGGCAGCAAACAAAATGAAGCAGATTCCATAGGCCTTTTTGATAAGTTCAAGCTTCAGGAACAGATCAGAACGACCCATGCCGTTAAGTGCCTGTAGGTTAGTGGTGTGTATTGGTAATAGGGCGTATATAAAGCAATACATCTGCAGAAACGGCACACAAAGCAGCCATTTCTCTCCTAGTAATAAGACAACAATCGGTTTAGCCGCTACTGCAAATAGCGTCATAGCTGGAACAATAATAAAGGTTGATGTTTTTAGGGCCCTTCGCACTAATCGCTTCACCTGATCGGAATCAGCCTGAACACGCGAAATTGCTGATAGCATGACAGGCTGAATTGCCCCATCCAACATGCCCCCTAGAGCCTGGGGGTACTTTTTTCCCTGAGAAACTAAGCCGAGGTCTGAGGCGCTGAATTGCTTACCTATAATTAAATCTGAAAGAGATTGATAGCCTTGATCTAATAAACCAGAAACGAGGAGTTTCCAGCCAAAACTAAAATGCTTGCGAGCTTTCGACCTATTAAATATGGGCTTCGGAAACCATTTAACCTGGAGGCCCAAAAAAAGACAGTTGCTAAATTGATAAATTAACTGCTGAAGAACTAAAGCCCAAAGGCCGGCCCCTGCAGTGGCTGCAACAATACCAGCTATTCCAGAGACGATGACAGCTGCAATTGTTGCATTAAACACCTTACGTAGTTTAAGGTCCCGCTGTACTATTGCCACCTGAACAGAATTGAAGGCTGTTACCAATAGCAAAAAACCCATAACACGTAAGGGCCAGATTAGATAATCCAAGGAGTAAAAGGACGCAATTGCTGGTGCTGAAATATAGACTAACAAGCACAGAACAATCGAGGTACCAAAACTCAACCAGAACACTGTCGACAAATCGGAATCTTCAACTGTTTGAGCTTGAACTATTGATGTATTTAAGCCAGATTGAACAATTGCATTGCCTATGTTAACGAAGACATGAATAATTGCTAGGGCACCGAACTCTTCAGGGGCAAGCAGACGCGCCATAACAATCTGTACGGCGAGTTGAACAACTGCATTTCCTCCCCTTTCAAATAGTTTCCATATTAAAGAAGAAAGTGTCTCTTGTTTAAGTGATGGCTCCTGTCTACTTGTCATATTCGCTCCATGGGTTGATTAGTTTTTGAGATTTTCCAGTCAGCTTTCTCTGTAAATACTTCGCTAGATAACCAGTGATTAAGAATGCCCATTTCACCCAAGGTTTTGACTGAAATTTGTCGTGAAGAATAAGCTCATCCATGTTTAGGGCAGCGTCTTGAGGGTTCACAAAGTCAAATTCTGGTTCTTCTTTTAGTTTTCGATTCTGTAGTTCTGCTGAATTAGAGAACGCTTTTGTAAAGCTATGGCCGTTGCCCACGACCCCTAAGTCACGTTGCAAGTTTTCGATAGGGCAAATGGCGACCTTGTCAAATACAATCATGGCAACATCCCATGTCATATCAATAGAGTAAAGTCGTCCATTGTGCCAGGGCGTTTTGACTCTAGTGTTATATGTGTCCTTGAGATATTGGTAGCAGAGGGACTTGGAGCGTTTGAATAGCTTTAATAAAGCTAACGGATGATCGCCTATCGATAGGATTGATTGATCTAGAACAAAGTTGTAATATGGTAGGATACATTCACTCCAGGATGCCATGCCATGCCATAACATTTGTCGTTTCTCGGTATTGCAATCATCAATGTTTATGCTTCTAAGTAATGGAGTGTATCCATCTCCACACCAAACGTAATCAGAAGGATTAATTACAACAACATCGTTATCGGTAGCGTAAATTTGAAGCGCCTTATTGCAAAAATCTAAGAAACAAGGAGCAGGCTCGTTATCATCTTCCAAAATGATAATCGAATCATGTTTTGAGAGGATTAGACGTACGAGCCAAAGATAGTTTTCAAACGGGCCTAAATTAGCCTTATGAAAATATAGATTTAGCGATTTAAACGGATGGTCGTCATGAATTGTGTTCAGATAATTACAGACTTCCACATAACCAGACTTATATTTTGTATTCGGAGGATAATCGACTGAAATATAGACGTCAGTGTACTCGGCACAATGGCATCTACCGAGAGAATCAATCGTTGTTTTTAGGCACTCGATTCTACTCAACGTTGTAATTGCAACTGGTGCAAAGCTGCCTTCGCTAGATGAATACGATATTTCTTGTGACATGGTAAGCTATTCCCATCACGAACAAGGTTTCAAGGTTTTATAAAGTAGATTGTTTATTCAGGACGCAGCCCTGCTTCACATATCAAAATGCCCATTAAAGCTAAGTAATGGAACAAGCAGAAATAAGGATGGATTGACAGCAGCAGCCGGGTAAAAACTTTCACTCAGAGCTGCAATCATGTAAATAACCACAAATGCAAGAGATGCCCAATCGCGTGTTTCTTTAAGCCGTTTAACAATTAACTGCATTGATCCGAATAGCAAAATGAAGGCAATTAATCCGTAGGCAACGAAGACGAAGACGTAGCTATTGTCAAAATTACCCTCTGAGGTCAGCATGCCATGACCGAATGGGCTCGCCGTGTAGTTACTGAGAAAGAAGTTGTTGTAATAAATACGACCCTGAAAAATCCTATCGAGAACGCCGACAAAACCGTTTCTCCCATAGAGCAACGCAGTGCCGAACGAAAATGCGATAAGAAGCGGGAGCACGGCCGTTGAGAACCTGACGAACAGTTCCCTTATCTTCCCTGAATGCTGAAGTACATAGAACAGGAGCAGACCACCCATGCCGAGGAACAGGCCGATGTAACTGCCCGTGATGTATTCACACAAGATGTTCAAAACGGCAAACACGAGGTAGACGATAATTCCGCAATTTCCCCTTTTCATATAGAGCGTCAAGAAGACGACCGTGAGAAAAGACAAGTGCATGACGTTGGTAGAGGAGCCGTTTACAAGGACTCGCTGAATGTATGTGTCTGTCGCCATTTTATAATACTGGTAAAATTCAACTTCATAAATACCCGTAGCGGCAAACAGCACTACGAAAAGAAGTCCTACGATTTTCGCGGTCAGAAATGTAAGTAGCACCCTCTTGATATCAATGTCCTTGGCGCCAACCAACAGCATGACCGTAAGTAGCAGGGTGAACCGTTTGCTAACAATCAACTCGATGACGCCGAGGGCTGCAAGACCCATTGCAATCAAGAAGAAGCGCGGATCAAAGTCCAAAGCAAGAAACCTAATAACCGCGAATGCGGCACCGAGCCCGACGCAGGCGACATAAATATCGTCACCAGCGCTCAGGCCAAGCGTGCTCATAAACACGACCGAGAAAAGATACGCGCAGTACAGAAGGTCCACGACTCTCATGGAGGAAACGTTCCCCGCATTCATGTCGGTGTATTGCTTTATGGCAGCCTTGCGCTTAATCAAGATACTTTCCTTCCAAAACGTCTCCTTTCGACCAGCACAGACAAGGGGAATACAAGGAGGGCCAATACCCTATTAGAATCGATTCCGGAGAAGACGGGCTCAGCGACCGCCATGTTCAGGGACTCGATTCCGACGAGGGCCGAAATTCTTTCCCTCAGCGCTCGGACGCTCGAGTACCGCCTGGCAGATTCATGTCGCTTGACAAGTGCCATGCGCGTACCCACCGGGCTGCCCAGCCAATTCTTCCAGATGTTTTTGGTGAGACCTTCCTCGAGGTATTCACATCTGTAGAAGGGTTCGTTGTGCACGCAAAACAGCTCGGGAGCAACGAAGTCGTAGTAAGCCGAGCCTTCAGGAATGAAACGCTCGCCCTGAACAACGGGAAATGGATGCCGCCTTAAAACATCAGTGTTAAAGACAATCGCCGTCTCGATGACGAGACCGTATTTCATGCGCATATCGGCAAGCTCAATCTTGTCAGCACCATCGGGAAACCATGTATCCAAAGCCGTTTGCGCAGCAAACAGCTTTGGATACAGAAGACCTTCTTCCGTATCCAAAGCTGTTATGTCGTGCAAGATAGTCTCCACAGCGTTGGGCTCAAGCCAGTCGTCCGAGTCAACGCAAATAAAATACTCTCCAGATGCCTCAGCAGCACCAAGATTATGTGCAACGTGTTTTCCAGAGTTCGGCTGTTTGATATATCGAATAGGAAAGGGCGCCGTGTCTAACCAAGAGATAACCATGTTCTCAGTATCGTCAGTCGATCCATCATCCACAATGAGCCATTCGAATCGAAAGTCGGTCTGAGATATTAGTGATGAATACAGGCGCTCAAGCTCATTAATACGATTATAGGTCGGTGTAAATATCGTTAATAATGCGTTGCCCATTAACGAACACCCTTAATTATGTTCTTAAACGCCTTGAAAAGAATAACCCCTCTAGGGCCAACCGCTCTCATAACTTTATGCTTAAAATGCGTCGCCGGTCCAGCCCATGATCCGTCGAAATGATGAATGGCATACGTATTTTCAGTTACGTTAATCTCATGCGTAAGGAAATCCTTTGGGCAAAAATATTCACTTGGATAAATAGTTATCCCAGCAACTTCTTGGATGCCAGGTTTATCTTCAAGTCCAAGACCTTTAAGAATATCAGTTGTACGAACAACGACAGTGGTCTGGTCGTAGACACCACCAGTCTTTATAAAGTGATCAGACTCATAGGAATCGAGGATAGTCTTGTAGAGGCCAAGCCCCGGATTGGCCGCAAGGCCAAGCCCCGGAGCGACAGCGCCGGCAGCACCAGAGCTGAAATCCTGTTCAAAACCCATAAAAGGGCCCCTTTGAATAATTTCATCGAGAGGCTTCAAAAGCTCGACATCAGTATCTAAGTAGACCCCTCCATGCTCATACAAAATCTTGAATCGCGCATAGTCGCTTGCAAATGCCCATTTCTTTACGCTTATAGCTTCGCGAACATAATCACAGCAATCAGTATCAAAGTTTGACTCGTCCCAACGAACGATCTCGTAGCCTGGCATATATTTTTCCCATGAAGCAATGCAGCGTTCAGCTAGAGGGGGAAGCGGATTACCGCCAAACCAAATGTAATGAATCTTCTTGGGTATCATGGGGTTAAAGCTCCTCAATCAAACCACAGAGCTCCTTACAGAACTCTAAGTTATGGCTCTTAAAATAGGTTCCGCATGAAAGTTCACGGGCTCGTTCTATTGCTTGAGGCAGCTCTTTAACGTCATAAATAGGCACGATACCGCCCTGGCGCTTCGCCACAATGCGAACGAAATCCGCTTGATGATCATTCACGTGTTCGCCAAGGTCCCCTCGACGCGGAACAACAACAGGGACCTTCCCGGCCGCCATCGCCTCAATGAAGCTCGAAGGGCCACCATGCGTAATCACCACATCCGCAACTTCCATATAATTCTTCATCTGATGGAACGGCACAAAACGCGAGTGATCACAATGGATAGGCTCATATGTTGAATAGCCTGTCTGAATGAAAACCGGTTCCGTAAGTATCCCGTCCGCCCTGAGTTCGTCGACAGCCTTGACCAAGCGATTGAACTGCTGCTCGTGGGTGCCCACGGTAACGAAAATCATTCGACCACTTCTTAGAAAATCGAGCCGAGGTTCACGGCGTGCTTGTATACTTCCAGTTGCTCCGGCCACTGGACAACGAACAGGTCAGCGATCCCGTTGAGCATCCGACCTGTCATGGTCGGCTTATCCACGCGGTCGAACACCTCTACGTAAACGCATTTGGCACCCAGCAGCTTGCCCAGTACGAAGAAAGGAACTGCCACGGCAGCTCCAGACGAGATAATTAGGTTAGGACGCTCCTTGCGGAGCACCTTCCAGGCGAGAACCGTGTTCTTCAGCAGGTTCGGGATGTTGCGGTTCGTCGGATAGTGGCAATGGTAGACGCGCTCCCCTTCCAGAAGAGAATTCGCGTCCTCCTTGTCGAAGGTCACCCAGAACCTATCGGCAGCTTGTGACCAAAATGGCCTCAAGAGCCACATATGAGTCAGATGTCCTCCACTTGAACTCGGGATACACACTTTGGCTTTTGAAAGATCCATCTAGCACGCACCCTTTCCCGTGATCACTTCGATGATGGTGAGGGCGATAATTCTCAAATCGGTGAGGAGCCCGCGTCGCGCAATGTATTCCAGGTCGCGACGAACCATCCCGTCGAATCCGGTCGAGTTGCGCTCCGTAACCTGCCACCAGCCGGTAATTCCCGGCTTCACGGCCAGGCGCTGCAGGTCGTACTCGGTATACTCCGCAACCTCGTTGGGCAGCGGCGGGCGCGGGCCGACGACGGACATCTGACCCATGAACACGTTCAGGAACTGCGGGAACTCGTCGATGGAGTGCTTGCGGATGAACTTCCCGATCTTGGTGACGCGCGGGTCATTCTTCATCTTGAACATGGCGCCGGCGATCTCGTTCTGCTCCCTGAGCTCGGCGAGGCGCTCGTCGGCGTCCCTGTACATGGAGCGGAACTTCCACATGCGGAAGGTGGACAGGCTGCCGTCGGGGCGGGTCTGGCCCACGCGGATCTGGCTGTAGAACGGGTTGCCCTCGCTCTCCAGGCGGATGGCGGCGGCCAACACCAGACCGGGGATCGCGATGAGGACGAGTACAACACCGCTGAAAACGATATCAAACGTGCGCTTTATGGCCCGGTAGGCCAGGCGCGAGTTGTCCCAGTCCATGATGGATTGCATGGCCCTGTAGCTGGCGGCGCCCTCACGCCGGTCCATGGCCTGAGCAATGAGCGCTGCCCCCGCAGGCGCATCCGTTGCAAATTGAGTTTTATCCGACACGTTTTCTTCCATGACTTCGTCCCCGGGTCGGGGATCCTCCCTGTTCTGTGTAGCGGTCGCCAACAGCTAGGCGATCGCCTTTTTAAGGTTTCGCATTACGCGCTGCTCGGCCGAAAGCACAGCAAGGCCAACGCGCGTAGTTACGCGTCGGCCGCATAGGTCGAGCTCCAGATAAGCAGTGCTCTTGCGTCTGTTAATGGTTTTGATAAGGCCTTCGTGGCCCAACAGCGGACCGCCCGTCACAATGACCTGGTCTCCGTCTTTTAGGGCCTCGCTCATGGGCACTACGCGGTCTCCCCTATGCGTAAAGCCTCCAATAAGCTGGATCTCTTCTTTTGCCAGCGGCACAAACTGACCGTCCTGGGCAAGCACCCGGGCAAAGTCGTCCATGCGCAGCAGATACTGTTGCACGGTGCGGGGATCTGCCGTATCGCAGATAAGATATCCGGGAAAAAGCGGCTTGGTCGTATTGACCCATTCGCCGTGTACCTTGATCTCGGTTTGAAATTGGGGATAAAAGAGCTCCTGCATGGCGCCCGCTGGCACCACACGCTCGATGCGCTCGCGCATTACGTCTTCGCGACCGTTAATGACCTGAATCACATACCACACGAGCACCACCCCCTTGCTGTCTTACGTGTGGCTCACGGGGTTTGGATATGGCTTCGCCAGGGCGCTTATGCGCGAAGGCGCTCCATATTCAAACCCTGAGCCCAGTCAGACAAGCACGTGGCTCTGCCCCACCGTGAACGGTATGTATAAGCGCAGTTGCTAGAGATGCGGCCGTGTATCGCAAAAAGACCGCGTCTCCAGCTGGCTGCGTGCGAACCAGTCAAGCGGGAACAAAACTGGACCGCACGCAAACAGCTGTAAAACTGCTTCTTATTGTCATGCAAGCTATTAATTGCATCATGGAATTACCCAATACAAATAAATAACGTTGCATGACTTCTTTATTGGAGCTCGTGGTGTTTCTGGCACCGCCGTTACGGCCGGATGCTGATCGACCCTGCGCTTTATGGCTTGCTGGTGCCGTGAGCACAGTTGAACTCATGTAACGTTAGGTATTCTAGCACAAGCTGGTAGCGAAACTGATTTGGCTTATGGTGGACAACATATCGTTCATTTAGCGTGCTTAAGGAGGTTGTTTTGGGATGTTGTTCACGTTGATGCAGGTTAATGAAGTATTGGCGGTGATTGGGAGCGTTCCTGAAGCCCAGACGGAGCAGAGAGATGCACTGTTAATCGCGTTTGTCTAACAAACTATGTACAGACATGTGAAATAAATTGTGCAACTTTTTGTTGGCGTAGGAGGGGTTTGCGGCGCAAGGTATTTTGGCATGAAAAAAGGCCTTCGGAAAACCGAAGGCCCTTGCATTCACGATGGTGGAGACGAGGGGAATCGAACCCCTGACCTCTTGACTGCCAGTCAAGCGCTCTCCCAGCTGAGCTACGCCCCCGTGACGAGGAGATACTATAGGGGAAGACTTTCTTTGATGCAAGGACTTTTTTGGGTTGAATCTCTTACTTGCGGGTTTTCCTGGGACGGGGCAGAAATAATCACTCTTCGAGCGCTTATTTCAATCCACCGTCCCGATAAAACCCTAATGCGATAGGCCTTACTTGTAGAGGTAAGCGATGGCGGTGCCGGTATGGACTTGGATCGTGGCTGTTGACCTGACGACGTTGCTAATGCCCGTGTCGGCCAACAAGCCCAGGGGGCTGTGGTCTAGCTCCCACTCTAGGCCGTGTTCGCTTACCTTTGTGTTGGGGGCAATGGCGATGATGGAGAAGGTTTTGCCCTCGGCGTTTTCGATGGTCCAGATCTCGTTCTGGTGCAGGATTCTGGCCGTCACTTCGTTTTCTTCGATCCAGACGGGGGCGTCCGCATAGCCTGCCAGTAGCCCTAACACAGACAGAGCCATGTCGGGGCGCCCACCGGTGGCGCAGGTCGTAACCACTTCGGCGCACGGCCAGCGACGGCGGACGGACTCGAGCGCCAGCGCCAGATCGGTATAGTCCTTGTACGGGTCGTGGCGCTCAACTTCAAAGTCCTCAGCGGCATCAACAAGAGCACGACCGGCTTCGCTTACCGTGTCGGCATCCCCCACATATACGTCACAGCCCAGTCCCGCGCCCAGCAGCGCGTCGAGGCCGCGGTCCACGGCGACAACGTGGTCGCACTCCCCTGCAAGCCTACGCAACAGATCCGCACTCGCCACCACGGGCGAGCCGCAGACCACTAATACCTTGCAAGCCACAGCCCTCTCCTAACCCTCAAACGAAAGCACGCGGGCCAGATCCAGGTCTTCATAGCTGTCGATAAAGATATCGCAGTTGGCGCGTACCTCATCGCGCTTCATACGACCGTGCGGGTCATAGATGCCCACGCGCTTAAAGCCAGCGGTGCCAGAGCTCTTAAGGCCAAAGACAGCGTCCTCAAACACCCATGCACGCTCAAACTTGCACCCGTGGCGCTCTTCCAGGCGGCGCAGCGCCAGCTCGTACACATCGGGGAACTGTTTGGAGCGTCCCGCCTCGCCCGTCGTGGTAACAGACTCCATGTAAGCGTCGAGCCCGGCACCAGCGAGCGCGGACTGCACCAGCTCGGCCGGCGTGGACGTGGCAACGCACATGGCAATGCCCGCCGCCTTCGCCTGCTCCAAAAATGCCAGGAGCCCCTCGCGCGGCGGCACCTTGGAGTACCCATTAATCAGAATATTGCTCAGCTCGCGATACAATTCCTCGCCATTCGCACCAATGCCCCACGTGTCGTGGTAGGCCTGGCATTCGTCCTCCAGCGATAGGTGCTCAAATTGGGTAAAATCGTCGACCGTCACGTCAATCCCGTGACGGTGCAATAACTCTGGCTGAGCATAAGCCCAAACGGGGGTGCTATTAACCAGCGTGCCGTCGCAATCGAAAATAAAAGTAACCTTGGGAGCGGCGGTATGGGACATAAACGAACCTTTCGATATCAAATGGTAAACATCCTGCTAAAAACGTTTTACCAAACGTCAGCCAAACAATTTTGAAACCCAAATTGGTAAAACTGTCAAGAGTTTTACCACGGCAATTCTGCCAGTGGTATAAACATGTCGCTTACCGATTAAACGCCCCCGCAAATCCGCTTTCGTCCATAAAAACTAACGCACAGGTGTTATCGTAGTTTCTGCCGAAAGTTCCACCGAGCACGCGAGGTGGAACGAATCATAGAAACTTCGCCGTCCCTTCGATTCGTGCAGCCTTGGACCTTTCGCATCTAGTCACCAAGGCAACACGCTGCCGCGTCATGATGGGATCAAACGTGAGCGATACAAAGCTAAAGCCAACGGCTAAAAAGCCCGCTACCCGCAAACCGGCTCCGCACGCACCGGAGCTCTCCAAGGACGATGTCTACCTGTTTGGCATTGGAATGTGGGAGCGCAGCTGGGAAAAGATGGGCGCACATCCCGACACACAGCAGCGCACGCGCGGCTGGCGCTTTTGCGTTTGGGCGCCTGACGTAAAGAGTGTCCATGTCATAGGCGAATTTAACGACTGGGATGAGGAAGCCAACCCGCTGGTGCCCGTGCATACGAGCGCTATCTGGGAAGGCTTTATTCCTGGCGCCGAGCAGGGCCAGCTCTATAAATATCTCATCGAGACCAACGAGGGCGAGAAGCTCTACAAGGCCGATCCGTATGCCTTTAAGGCCGAGTGCCCCCCGGGCACCGCGAGCGTGCTGTGGACCCTCGATGGCTACAAGTGGAACGACGCCGCGTGGCTCAAGCGCCGCGCCGATCACAACCACATGTCGCAGCCGCTCAACATCTACGAGGTGCATATTGGCTCGTGGAAGCGCCATGGCGACGCGCCGCAGGGTGAGCCCGACGAGTACGGCAACTACCCCGGCCCCATGGATCCCTTCCCCGCGCAGCGCGGCGAGTTCTACACCTACGACGACCTGTCGGTGGAGCTCGTGGACTACGTGCGCGACATGGGCTACACGCATATCGAAGTCATGCCGCTTATGGAGCATCCCTTCGATGGCTCCTGGGGCTACCAGACGACAGGCTACTATGCCGCCACGTCGCGCTACGGCAACCCGCAGCAGCTTATGCACTTTATCGATGCGTGCCACGAGGCGGGCATCGGCGTGATCATGGACTGGGTGCCCGGCGGTTTTTGCGCCGACTCACACGGCCTTGCCACCTTTAACGGCCACATGCTGTTTGAGCACGAGATTCACCCCAACTGGGGCACGCACAAGTTTGACTTCGCCCGCGGCGAGGTCCGCTCCTTCTTGGTCTCCAACGTGCTGTACTGGCTCGAGAACTTCCACGTGGACGGCATTCGCATGGACGGCGTTTCCAGCATGCTGTATCTCAACTTTGGCATCGACGATCCGGGGCAAAAGAAGTTCAACAAGTACGGTACCGAGGAGGACCTGGACGCCAGCGCGTTTATCCGCCAGGTCAACTGCGCCGTGGAGGCTCACTTCCCCGACGTGATGATGATGGCCGAGGAGTCCACCGCGTGGCCGCTTGTGACCTATCCGCCGCAGGACGGCGGCCTGGGTTTCCACTACAAGTGGGACATGGGCTGGATGAACGACACCCTGCACTACATGCAGACCGATTTTCCGTGGCGCCCCGGCAACCACGGGCTGCTCACGTTCTCCATCATGTACGCCTTTACCGAGAACTTTATCTGTCCGCTGAGCCACGACGAGGTCGTGCACGGCAAGTGCTCGCTGATCGGCCGCATGCCGGGCGACTGGTGGCGCCAGTTTGCCGGCCTGCGCACGCTCGCCTTCTACCAGATGACGCATCCCGGTGCCAAGCTCAACTTTATGGGCAACGAGATCGGCCAGTTTATTGAGTGGCGCTACTACGAATCCATCCAGTGGTTCTTGACCGAGGAGTACGAGACCCACAAGCATCATCAGGCGTTTATCAAGGCGCTCAACCACCTGTACACCGCCGAGCCCGCCCTGTACGAGCGCGGCTACACCGACGACGGCTTTACATGGATCGATGCGGATAACTCCAAGCAGTCGATCGTGAGCTTTGTGCGTCAGGGCGAGGACATCGATGACGACCTGGTAATCCTGATTAACTTTGACCCTGCGAGCTACGAGAGCTTCCGTGTGGGTGTGCCGCGCGAGGGTGACTGGGAGGTCATCTTTGATTCCGACCGTCCCGAGTTTGGCGGCAGCGGCTATGCCGGCGAAGAGCCTTACACCTGCTCGAGCGAGCCCTATCCCTGGAACGGGCAGATGGACTCCATCGAGATTAAGGTGCCTGGCCTGGCAGGCGTGGTGCTTAAGCGCCGCGGTCCCAGCAGCTATAAGCCGCCCGTGGTCGAGGAGCCCAAGAAGGCGACGCGGAAGCGTGCGTCCTCGGTGAAGCCCAAGGCCGCGGCTGCTAAGAAGGCTCCGGCTAAGGCAAAGGCTGCCAAGCCCGCTGCCAAGGCTTCGGCCAAGTCCAGCACGGCCAAAAAGGCAGCCACCAAAAAGGCTGCTCCCAAGGCCAAGGCAGCTGCTGTTAAGGCTCCCGCCAAGAAAGCGTAACAAAGGTGTTACCACTGTAATTACCCGCCCCGCGGGGGCGTAGGATACAAGTCATAACCGTTCCGGGAGAAACATCCCCGGGGGAAAGGAACGTATGAATAAGATCTTCGACAACAAGCAGGAGTTTACCGAGCTCTATCGTGATGCCGTCATGAGCATTAGCGGCAAGAGCGTCGAGGCCGCCAGCGACCTCGACCGCTTTAACGCCCTGGCCAAGCTCGTGGCCGAGAAGGCACGCACCGTTGCCACCAAGAGCGACGCCCGTGCGGTCTCCGAGGGCAAGAAGCGCGTGTACTACTTCTCGATCGAGTTTTTGATCGGTCGCCTGCTCGACAACTACCTGCTCAACTTTGGCGTGCGCGACATGGTCGCCGAGGCGCTTGACGACATGGGCTTCGACCTGTCCGTCATCGAGAACCAGGAGCCCGATCCGGCTCTGGGCAACGGTGGCCTGGGCCGTCTGGCCGCATGCTTCCTGGATTCCATGGCAGCCGAGGGCATTGCCGGCTACGGCAACGGCATGCGCTACCGCTACGGCCTGTTTAAGCAGGAGATTGTCAACGGCAGCCAGGTCGAGGCCACCGACGAGTGGCTCACCCACGGCTATCCTTGGGAGGTCCGTCGTCAGGACAAGGCCGTGACCATTAAGTTTGGTGGCCGCGTCGAGGGCTTTGAGGAGAACGGCCGCACGTTCTACCGCACGGTGGACACGCAGGATATCCTGGCCGTCCCTTATGACATCCCCGTCGTGGGCTATGCCGGCGAGACCGTCAACAAGCTGCGTGTATGGGCCGCCGAGCCGGTCGAGGAGCACTTCGATCTGGAGGCCTTCAACCGCGGCGACTACGCCCTGGCAGACGCCGAGCGCGCCGAGGCCGAGGCCATCAGCGCCATCCTCTACCCCAATGACGCCGGCGAGCACGGCCGTCTTCTGCGCCTGAAGCAGGAGTACCTCTTTGTATCGGCAGGTATCTACAGCCTGCTCGACACCTTTGAGAAGGAGCACGGCTCTAACTGGGAGCTGCTGCCGCAGTTTGTGGCCATCCACACCAACGACACGCACCCCGCCATGTGCGGACCTGAGCTCATGCGCTTCCTGATCGACGAGAAGAAGCTCGAGTGGGACGACGCCTGGAACATCGTGACGCAGGTCGTGAGCTACACCAACCACACGATCCTGCCCGAGGCTCTGGAGAAGTGGCCCATCGGCACGTTCTCCAAGCTCCTCCCCCGCGTGTACCAGATCATCGACGAGATCAGCCGTCGTTGGCACGAGTCGTTCGACACCACGCAGGAGGGCTGGCAGGAGCGTCTGCGTCAGACCGCCATCCTGTGGGACGGCGAGATTCGCATGGCCAACCTGTCCGTGATCTGCAGCCACAGCGTCAACGGCGTGGCCAAGATCCACTCTGACATCATCAAGAACATCGTGCTCAAGGACTTCTATGCCCTGACGCCCGAGAAGTTCAACAACAAGACCAACGGCATCTCGCACCGTCGCTTCTTTGCCGAGGCCAACCCCACCTACGCCAAGCTCGTGACCGAGGCCATTGGCGATGGCTGGCTGAAGGACGCCTTTGAGCTGGAGAAACTCAAGGAGTTTAAGGACGACACCGAGTTCCTGAAGGCCGTGGGCGCCTCCAAGCGCGCCAACAAGGAGCGTCTGGCCGCCTACGTTAAGGCCGAGACCGGTCTGGTCATTGACCCCAATACCGTCTTCGATGTTCAGGTGAAGCGCTTCCATGCCTATAAGCGCCAGCTCATGAACATCATGAAGGTGATGGACATCTACAACCGTCGCATCGCGGATCCCAACTTCCACGTGACGCCGACGACCTTCATCTTTAGCGGCAAGGCGGCCTCGAGCTACACCTTTGCCAAAGAGACCATCCGCCTGATCAACTCGGTTGCCGAAGTCATCAACAACGACCCGCGCGTCAACGAGGTCATGAAGGTCTGCTTTATCCCCAACTTCCGCGTGAGCAACGCCCAGCTCATCTACCCCGCCGCCGAGATCTCGGAGCAGATCTCCACGGCCGGCAAGGAGGCCTCGGGCACGTCCAACATGAAGCTCATGATGAACGGTGCCATTACGCTGGGCACCCTCGACGGCGCCAACATCGAGATCGCCGATCTGGCCGGCCGCGAGAACGAGGTCATCTTTGGCCTGACCGCTCCCGAGGTCGAGCAGCTCTGGGCGTCAAACAACTACTTTGCGTGGGATACGCTCAACAACGATCGCGACCGTCTGGGCCGCGTGATGGACGAGCTCAAGGACAACACGTTTGCCGGTCTCTCGGGCAACTTTGAGAGCATCTACAACGAGCTCATGAACAACAACGACCCCGACCTGGTCATGGCAGACTTCCGCAGCTATGTGGATGCGTGGGAGAAGCTCACCGGCAGCTATGGCGACCAGGAGACCTGGAACCGCAAGGCGCTGCTCAACACCGCCTCGAGCGGCTGGTTCTCGAGCGACCGCACCATTCGCGAGTACCGCGACGAGATCTGGCACGCGTAAAGGCCGCGAGTTCCCTTCTTTGCCGCACGGCGTTACTCGACGGGCGTGACGTTGCGCCGCGCCCGTCGCTAATGGGTTTAAGAACATCGATGACAGAAGGAGAAATCGATGAGTAAGAAAGAATGCATCGCGATGCTCCTCGCAGGAGGACAGGGCAGCCGATTGGGGGCACTCACCCAAAAGATCGCCAAGCCGGCGGTTAGCTTTGGTGGCAAGTTCCGCATTATCGACTTCTCGCTCTCCAACTGCTCCAACTCGGGCATCGACACGGTGGGCGTTCTGACGCAGTATCGCCCCTACCTGCTGCATGCCTACGTGGGCTCCGGCGAGGCGTGGGATCTGGACAGCCGCGACGGCGGCGTATCGATCCTGCCGCCGTACGAGACGCAGACCGGCGGCGCCTGGTATGCGGGCACGGCCGACGCCATTACGCAGAACCTCGACTACATCAAGGCCAACGACCCCAAGTACGTCCTGATTCTTTCGGGCGATCACCTGTATCGCATGGACTACCGCAAGATGCTCAAGACGCACATTGAGAACAACGCCGACCTCACGGTAAGCGTTATGCCCGTGCCGTGGGAGGAGGCCAGCCGCTTCGGCATCCTGACCACCGACCCCGAGGACGGCCGCATCACCAAGTTCACCGAGAAGCCCGATAAGCCCGATTCGAACCTCGCGTCCATGGGCATCTACATCTTCTCGGCCGACGTGCTGATCGAGGCGCTCGAGGAGGACGCTCTGGACCAGCGCTCGAGCCACGACTTTGGCAAGGACATCATCCCCAAGCTGCTCGGCGAGAACAAGCGCCTGTACAGCTACGAGTTCCACGGCTTTTGGAAGGATGTTGGCACCATCGCCAGTTTCCACGAGACCTCGATGGACCTGCTGGGCAACAACCCCGAGTTCGATCTGTTCGACAAGCACTTCCCCATCATGTCCAACATCACCACGCGACCGCCGCACTACATTGGCCCGGACGGCCGCCTGGACGACTGCCTGGTCTCCAACGGCTGCAAGATCTACGGCACCGCTCGCCACTCGATCCTTTCGACCGATGTCATTATCGAGGAGCGCGCCGTGGTCGAGGACTCCGTGCTGCTGCCGGGTGCGCACGTTAAGAGCGGAGCGCACATCTGCCGCGCTATTTTGGGCGAGAACTCCACGGTCGAAGAGGGCGTGAAGCTCGGCTCTGTCGATACCACCAAGGATACGGCCGTCGTTGGAAATGACGTCGTTATCGGGAAGGGGGAATGATCCGATGATCAATCGCAAGGCCATCGGTTATATCACCGCTAACTACTCTTCGACCTACGGCAGCGTTCTGCTCAAGGATCGCCCCATCGCGTCCGTTCCGTTTTTGGGCCGCTACCGCCTGATCGACTTCCCGCTGTCCAACATGATGAATGCCGGTATTAAGACCGTCGGCGTTGTCATGCCGGGCAACTACCGCTCGCTGATCGACCACGTGGGCTCGGGCAAGGACTGGGGCCTGGACCGCAAGAAGGGCGGCCTGTTCATGGTGCCCGGCAACGCGTATGGCACCACCAAGGGCGGCATGCGCTTCCTGCTGCGCGACATCATCTCCAACAAGACGTTGTTCCAGCGCTCGGACAAGCCCTACGTTGTGATGATGGGCACCAACATCATCTTTAACATGGACCTCAATACTATCATCGACGCGCACGAGAACTCCGGTGCCCAGATGACCGTGGTGTACTGCAAGGCCACGCGCAACGTCGATGACGAGACCAAGCTGCAGATCAACGAGAACGGCCGCCTGACGGGCGTGAGCGCCGGCGTCGTGTACGGCGACAACGCCTCTATGGACTGCTGCATCGTCAACCGCGAGACGCTACTCGAGATCATCGACCACTACCAGGCCGCCGACTATCTGGACCTGCTCGAGGCACTCCAGGGCGACTTTGGCAACATCGACGTGTGCAGCTACGAGTACAAGGGCGAGGTCGTGGGCGTTTTTAGCGAGAAGTCGCTGTATCGCCGCAGCATGGACCTGCTAGACCAGACCGTGGCCGACCAGCTCTTCGACCCCGAGCGTCCGATCCTGACCAAGGCTCACGACGTGCCGCCTTCGCGTTACGCGACCGGCAGCCACGCGTGCAACTCGATCATCTCGGCCGGCTGCATCATCAAGGGCACCGTGCGCAACTCGATCCTGTCGCGCGGCGTTGTGGTCGAGGAAGGCGCCTCGGTGACCAACTCGATCATCAACCAGAGCTGCATCATCAAGAGCGGCGCACGCGTTGAGAACGCCATCCTGGACAAGAACAACATGGTTCCCACCAACACCGAGCTTCGCGGCACGCCCGAGAACATCCTGGTGCTGGGCAAGGCTCCGTTAACTTCCGATACCACCATCGTACGTTAACGTTGGCACCGCAACATCGCTCGTAGCATGCAGAATAGCCGCCCGGTTTGCGCCAGGCGGCTATTCTCGAATAACAACATGGGAGACAATATGGCTGATTCCAGCAAAAAGATGCAGATCGTGTTTGCCTCGGCCGAGTGCGCACCGTTTGTGAAGACCGGTGGCCTGGGCGACGTGGCGGGCTCGCTGCCTGCGGCGCTTGTGCGCGCCGGCGCCGAAGTCATCGTGATGGTGCCCAAGTACGCAACCATCAAAGACGAGTACAAGGCGCAGATGGAGCACTTTGCCGACTTTTACGTGAGCCTAGCCTGGCGCAACGAGTACTGCGGGCTGGAGAAGCTCGAGCACGACGGCGTCACCTATATGTTCATCGACAACGAGCGCTACTTTGCGCGCGACTATCCGTATGGCTTCTTTGATGACGGCGAGCGCTTTGCGTTCTTCTCCAAGGCCATCACCGAGAGCCTGCAGCACCTGCCGGCCGATTTTGAGTGCGACATCCTGCACTGCAATGACTGGCAGACGGCACTGGCGCCCGTGTTCCTGCGCGAGTTCTACCAGGGCCTGCCGCTATACGACCGCGTCAAGACCGTGTTCTCGATCCACAACGTGGCGTTCCAGGGCCAGTTTAGCGACACCGTGATGGAGGACATCCTGGGCGTGGCGCACATTCCGGCGGCCGCCTCGCAGCTGCGTTGCGACGCCTGCAGCATCAACTACATGCTGGGCGCGCTGCGCTATGCCGATGCCATCACCACGGTAAGCCCCACCTATGCCAACGAGATCCAGACGCCCGAGTTTGGCGAGGGCCTGGACGGTGTGCTGCGCGAGCGCTCCTATGCGCTGCAGGGCATTTTGAACGGCATTGACGTGACGGGCTTTGACCCGGCGACCGACAAGCGCATTGCCGCAAACTACACGGTTGAGGACCGTGGGGGCAAGGCCGTGTGCAAGGCTAAGCTGCAGGAAGAGCTGGGGCTCGAGGTTCGCGACGACCGTCCGCTCATGGTGATGGTCACGCGCCTGACGCGTCAGAAGGGCCTGGACCTGGTCATGTACGCGCTCGACCGCATTTTGGCCGGAGGCGTGCAGGTGGCGGTGCTGGGCACCGGCGACCGCGACTACGAGGACGGCCTGCGCTACTTCCAGGACAAGTACCCCGGC
This sequence comes from Collinsella sp. CLA-ER-H8, assembly GCF_040092335.1. Classification (NCBI taxonomy): domain Bacteria; kingdom Bacillati; phylum Actinomycetota; class Coriobacteriia; order Coriobacteriales; family Coriobacteriaceae; genus Collinsella; species Collinsella sp. CLA-ER-H8. The sequence goes on from NZ_JBBNLU010000004.1 coordinate 58,250, forward strand.
ACCATGGCCGCACGCATCGAGTTCGACCCGGCGCTGTCACAGCGTATGTATGCCGCCGCCGACATGTTCCTGATGCCTTCGAAGTTTGAGCCCTGCGGCCTGTCGCAGATCATCGCTATGCGCTACGGTACCCTACCCATCGTGCGCGAGACCGGTGGTCTGAAGGACACCGTTATCCCGTATAACGAGTTTACCGGCGAGGGCACGGGCTTCTCGTTTAGCAACTTTAACGGCGACGAGATGGGCGACGCCGTGTTCCGCGCGGCACGCCTGTTCTGGGACAACCGCGATGCCTGGAATCAGCTGGTCACGCAGGCCATGAGCCAGGACTTTAGCTGGACGCGGTCGGCCGACAAGTATCTGGACCTGTACTTCTTTATGCATCCGGAGATCGAGAGACCGGCGGCTGTTGTCGACGAGCCTGTGGTTGTGGCTACGAAGGCTGCAGCCGACCCCGAGCCCAAGGTTGAGGAGAAGCCGGTTGAGGCTGAATCTAAGGCTGAGGCTAAGCCGGCTGCGAAGCCTGCTGCCAAGAAGACGACGACCCGCAAGACGACGGCTAAGAAGGCTACGACAACTAAGGCCGCTGCGACTAAGGTCGCCGCAGCAAAGACGACTGCTACCAAGGCAACGACGACGCGTAAGCGCACGACCGCCGCTGCAAAGAAGGCCGCCGAGGCCGAGGCCGCTCCCGAGGTAAAGGCTGAAGCCGCCGTCGAGGCCAAGCCGGCGGCTAAGGCTCCGGCAAAGACTGCATCCAAGAAGACGACCGCGACCAAGAGCACGACCAAGACCACTGCCGCCAAGAAGGCTACGGCAACCAAGTCGACGACCGCCAAGGCCACTGCAACGAAGCCGGCCGCCAAGGTCGAGGAGACGCCTGCCGAGTCCAAGGTAGAGGCGACCGTCGAGTCCAAGGTAGAGGCGACCGTCGAGGCCAAGGTAGAGGCGACCGTCGAGGCCAAGCCCGCCGCCAAGACCACCACGCGCAAGCGCACGGCGTCAGCCAAGAAGACCACGGCAAAGGCCGCAACTCCCAAGGCAGAGACTAAGACCGCCGCTGCCAAAGAGGAGCCCAAGGCCGAGGTAAAGGCCCAGCCGGTGCCGAAGGCCGCCGAGGTCAAGGCCGCCCCGAAGGCAGAGGCTAAGCCCGAGTCCGCCAAGGAGACCCCGGTCTCCCCCGTCGCTCCGGCAGAGGAAAAGGCTCCGACCAAGAAGACCTCCGTCCGCAAGGCAACGGCCACCCGCAAGCGCCGCTAGCCCGCAGACGATCTAAAACCTAATCAAAACCCTAAACAAGGGGCGCTCCAACCGGGCGCCCCTTCTCTGTAGACAGTTGGTAAAACGATTTTCTAGGACAACCGTTCGCCGATGGTAAACGGATGTTGTTTATACACCCTGTGTACAACAGATATACTTATATCCTGTGCGTAAAGCCCATGGCCCGTAGGCCGTGATTCTATTGAACTGGACCGTACTATGAGATTGATTCACAACAGCCGCCTACCACAGTTTCGCACTCCGTTTGGCGCTGTGACCACTGGAACTTCCGTTGCACTCTCGGTGATTTTGGAGGACGCCGATCCCAACCAGGCAACACTCACCCTGCGTACCTGGGTCGATGAAGTCGGCGAGACCCTAATCCCGATGGAACACGAGGGCGATGGCATTTTTACCGGCGAGCTCAAATGCGCTAACCCGTGTCTTGTGTGGTACAGCTTTATCTGCAATATCGAAGGTCAGCCCGAGGTTCGCCTGGGTGCGCCCCAGGGCCGCACCGGCGGCGAGGGCGTAACCTACAACTACGCCGAGGTGCCGTCCTTCCAGATTACCGTCTATAAGCACCGCGAGAACCGCCCCACCTGGTACGAGCGCGGCATGGTGTACCAGATCTTCCCCGACCGTTACGCCCGTGACGAGCATTGGCGCGAGCGCACAATGGCTCAACTCGAAAAACCGCGCAAGGGCATTCAGCGCCGGATGGTCGAGGACTGGAACGAGCCGCCCGTATACGAGCGCGCCGAGGACGGCTCCATCAAGACCTGGGACTTCTACGGCGGCTCGCTCAAGGGCATCCAGGAAGACCTGCCCCGCATCGCCGAGCTGGGCTTTACGGCCATCTACCTCAACCCCATCTTTGAAGCCGCGAGCAACCACCGCTACGACACGGCCGACTACACCAAGATCGACCCGATCCTGGGCACCGAGCAGGACTTTACCGAGCTGTGTCAGGCAGCCGAGAAGCTGGGCATCTCCATCATCCTGGACGGCGTCTTCAACCACACGGGTGATGACTCGATCTATTTCAACCGCTACGGCAACTACCCCGGCGTGGGCGCCTGGCAGAGCGAGGATTCGCCGTGGCGCGATGCGTTTACCTTCCACGAGGACGGCTCGTACGACTGCTGGTGGGGCGTGGGCAACATGCCAGCCATCAACGAGAAGTCCGAGCTGGTACGCGACAGGCTCTTGGGCAAGGACGGCGTGATCCGCAAATGGCTGCGCGCCGGTGCCCATGGTTGGCGCCTGGACGTCGCCGACGAGCTTTCCGACGACTTCCTGGCCGAGATCAAGAAGGCCGTACTTGCCGAAAAGCCCGACGCACTGTTGCTCGGCGAAGTCTGGGAAGACGCCTCCAATAAGATTAGCTACGGCCATCTGCGCCGCTACCTGCAGGGCTCCGAGCTGGACTCTGCCATGGATTACCCCTTCCGCGACATGGTCATCGGTTTTTTGATGGGCTACAAAAACGCCTACCAGGCAGCCGAGGATATCGAGACCCTGCGCGAGAACTACCCGAGCGAGGCATTGTCCTGCGCGCTCAATCTGCTTTCGAGTCACGACCGTCCGCGCATCATCTCGGTGCTCGGCGGCGGCCCCGACGAGTCGCAGCTGCCCGAGTCTGAGCGCAGCAAATGGCGCCTGGACGAGAATGCGATGGGACTGGCCAAGAGCCGCTTTTGGCTCGCCACGCTCATGCAGATGACGTTCCCCGGCGTGCCTTCGATCTACTACGGCGACGAGTACGGCCTGGAGGGCCTTACCGACCCGGGCAACCGCCGCACCCTGCCGACCAAGGACCAACTGCACGACTTCGATACGCTGGCTATTGTCAAGAACGCCTCCGCCGTACGCCGCGCACTGCCGTTTATGATCGACGGCGAGATCAAGGCCTTCGCGCTCAACGACGAGGTGCTGGCCTACAACCGCACGGGCAAGGATGGCGAGTCCGCGACGGTTATCATCAACCGCAGCCTGCGCAATTCGCACCGCGTGACGATTCCGGCGCTCGGCGAATGTGCGAGTGACGTGATCAGCGGTCACGAGTGCGAAATCCACAACGGTACGGTCACGCTCGATCTGTATCCGCTGGGCTCGTCGATCATCTATCACCATGCCGAGCAGCGCCTGCAGGAGCCGCTCGATCACGGCGCGGGCGTCGTGTGCCATATCACCTCGGTGCCCACCGACGACGGCAAGCCCGGCACGATCGGCGCACCCACGCGTCGCTTTATCGACCACCTGGCCGCTATGGGCATGCGCTACTGGCAGGTCCTGCCTGTCAACCCGACGGACTTCTTCCGCTCCCCTTACGCTGGACCTTCGGCCTTTGCGGGCAATATTGACCTGCTGCCCGAGAGCCAAGAGGAGCTGGCGGCCGACTTTGAGACCTGGAAGGCTCGTGGCGGCGAGGATGCAGACCCGCTCTACACGGCGTTTAAGCATCGCAACGCCGATTGGCTCGAGAAGTACTGCGTCTACATGGCCGTCAAAAAGTACTTTGAAGGCGAATCGCGTCACGATTGGCCGGCGGATGTCGCACGCTATAACGAGCATCTGATTGACGACAAGCGTTTTCACGACGAGGCAGAGCTGCAAGCGTACATGCAGTACCGCTTTGACCTGGCCTGGTGCGAGCTCATGAACTACGCGCACAAGAAGGGCATCGAGGTCATCGGCGACATTCCTATGTACGTTTCGGACGATTCGGCAGACGCATGGAGTGAGCCCGAGAACTTCTGGCTGTCCGATACCGGCAAGGCGATTGAGATTTCTGGCGCGCCCCCCGACAATTTTGCGCCCGAGGGCCAGGTGTGGGGCAACCCCACCTTCCGTTGGGATCACATGAAGGAGAACGGCTACCGCTGGTGGATGGACCGTCTGCGTCGCGCGTTCTCGCTCTACGACCGCGTGCGCCTAGACCACTTCCTGGGATTCCACAGCTACTTTAGCATTCCCGCGGGCAAGGCTTGCGCCGACGGTCGCTGGCTGGCGGGCCCGGGCAAGGACCTGTTCCAGACTGCCTATGACGAGCTGGGTCCGCTCAACTTTATCGCCGAGGACCTAGGCTACCTGACGCCCGGAGTTCGCGCCATGGCTTCGACTTGCGGCTTCCCCGGTATGGACGTGCTGGAGTTTAGCGATTACGACGTCCGTTGCGGTGTGCATCCCACGCCGGGAAAGATTCTGTACACCTCGACGCACGACACGTCGACGCTTGCCGGTTGGTGCACGCGCTCCTTTGCGGGCGGCGACGAACCGAGCGGTGTTGAGGTGGCGGCCAGGCTGATGGGCGACGCGCTGGCAAGTGATGCTCCCCTCGTGATGATGCCGCTGCAGGATGTCCTGGGGCTGGGCGACGACGCGCGCATGAACGTACCGGGCGTGGCCACGGGCAACTGGACGTGGCAGGCCGATGAGGCCGACGTTGCGGCCGCCGAGGGCAAAACTGCGCAGCTCCTGCGCAACACCCATAGATTCTGGGGCGAAGCGTGATAAAACCCCCGATATAGGGTACAGTTACAGCTGTTTGAATTTATGCGGGCAGAGCGATCTGCCCGCTTTGTGCTGAAAAGGAAGTATTATGGCGCGCTACGATTACAAGTGCTCGAGCTGCGGCAACGTGTTTGAGGTTGAGCATCCCATGTCCGAGACCCCCGAGGTCGTGTGCCCGAGCTGCGGCGCCCCGGCGGCCAAGACGTTCTCGGCCAGCGGCATCAAGTTTGAAGGCAGCGGCTTCTACAACACCGACCAGCGAAGCGGTGGTTCCAGCACCAACGCCACCAGCGGCTGCTGCGCCAATTGCCCGCACAACCACTAGAGACAAGCGGTCCCGCCACCCAGGTTTCGTTATGAGTTGCGGTGAAATAGTTCCTGAATCAGCCCATCCAACGGCCAAACAGGAACCATTTCACCGCAACTTTTCTTTAGATTGGATTTCGGGATGATGCTAAGTTTGTAACATTTCAAAACTCTGCCGGATTACGGGGCTGAATTGACAACCTCTATCCATTCCGGTAATTGGCTAATTTCAACAAGCCATCTACCTGCGGTTTTATTTAGGCCATTTTTGCTGTGGTCGAGCATCACCAATCTAGCCCAGTAATCCGCCCTACTTTTGATAGCAGTAAGTAGGAACGGGGCTATTTTTCCCACTCTTTACCGCTATTGCGATCTCCGCTCGCACGACCTTCTGAGTTGCGGTGAAATAAGGACTATTTGGCGGGTAGATGCCGCTATTCAATCCCTATTTCACCGCAACTTAGTAGTTACTTGTGGATCAGGCGGGCGCAGAAGTGGCCGTCGTAGGAGTCGGCGTTTACCGGCACGCTTTGGAAGAGGCCTCGATCGTTCTGGCGCACGGCGACAAGCTTCTTGGCCTGCGCGAAATCGGGAAGCTGCAGAATCTGGGCTTCGGAGAGCGGCGCCACGGTAAAGCCGGCGCCCTCGGGAGAGGCTAGGAAGGCATCCACGACCTGCGTGTTCTCTTCGTCAAAAACCGAGCAGGTGGCATAGATAAGCTCACCGCCGGCAGCAACGCGCGCGGCTGCTTCCTTGAGCATCGTCAGCTGTAGCTTGGGCAGCTCGGTCGTAACGTCGTTCTCGGTCAGACGCCACGGTATCTCGGGGTGACGGCGCATGGTACCGGTGCCCGAGCACGGCGCATCGATAAACACCGTGTCGAACAGGGCGGGCTCGCCAAGCATCGCGTCAAAGGACGTAAGCACCTCATTGAGCTCGCAGGCATCGCCCGACACCGTACGAACACCCGTAATACCCGCCTTATACAGGCGCGCGAGATTCTGATCGCACTTACGATCGTGCAGATCGAGCGCGGTATGCTGACGCTCATACCCGGCACGTTTGGCCTGGCACATCATCACATAGGTCTTGGTGCCGCGGCCGGCACCAATCTCCAAGCAACGCCCGGGACGTGTCGCCGCAGTAGCGATAAGCTGAGCGTTAAGGTCCGAGGCAACGGCAGCGGCGCGTTCAAACACGCCGGACGCAACCGTAACCTGAGCATCGACCGGAGCATGGCAGCCCGGAAAGACAGGCGCAACGAGCTGCGAGATATACGGGTCGGCCTTGGTCGCAAACGCATTCTCGTGCAGTGCAAGCGGCGCGGGAGCCAGATTACCGGCAAAGTTCAGCGCGCCCTCGGGCGTATCGAACGAGGCCATAATACGAGCGCACAGCCAGCGAGGAAGACCCATCAGACGAGAAAGACGAACCAAACGGCGCTCGGACTCATCAACGTCGGATGCTGCGGCAAAGTCCTCAACGTTGTCCGCAACCTTGTGCAGCACCGCGTTAGCCAGGCCCGCGGCAGACTTAGCACCGCTGCGCACCAGCTCAACACCCTGACTTACGGCAACGCGGCCCGGCGTATGCAGATAGAGCATCTCGAAGGCCGAGATGCGAAGCGCCATGCGAACGCGCGGCGCGACCTTTTTGGGCTTATCCAAAAACTGGTCGAGCAACTCATCCAAAATACCCTGAGTGGCGGCAACACCGAGCGCCAAACGCGCGGCAAAAGCGGAATCGCGCTGGTCAATGGCCTTGGCGGAAGCACGGGAAGACAACACGTCGCGTGCGTACATACCGCGACGATCGGCCTCCATCAACACATCGAGCGCAAGCTTGCGCGCGGGAGACAACTTGCTCATGACAGTACACCCCACGTAAGGTCGACACCCTGCAGGCCGGCAGCCCAGGCAGAAGCAGCCATGGCACGCTTGCCATCGGGCTTAACCTCGAGCAGTTCAACCGCGCCATCGGAAAGGCCCAGATAAACACGCTTGCTCTTGACGGCAACAACGCCCTCGCCAAGCGACACATCGGCCGGCGCAGCATCGAGCACGCGAACTGTCTTGCCGGCAATCACACAACGGGCAGGCGCGGTATCGGACGAAGCGAGCACATGACGCACGCAATCGAGCGCTGCCATCTGTGGATCCAAGCGCATCTCTTGCTTGGAAATCTTGGCAGCATGCGTGACGAGGGACTCATCCTGCTCGGTCCAAACAGCCGAGCCATCGGCAAGCGAGGGAAGCGTATCGGCAAGCAACTTACCGCCAAGCTCACCAAGCTCCATCGTAAGCGCCTCAGCATGCTTACCGGCAACCGACGTAGACGCCTGGGCGCAATAAGCGCCCGTATCCACGCCATGCCCAATGCGCATAATGGAAACGCCAGCAACCTCATCACCAGCAAGAATGGCACGCTGAATGGGAGCAGCGCCACGCCAACGAGGCAGCAGCGAAGCATGAACATTCACAATACCAAGTGGTGCCATATGCAGCACCTCATCAGGCAAAATGCAACCATAGGCAGCCACACAGAAAATATCAGCCTGAGCAGCCTGGAGCGCCTCAACAACCTCAGGCGTCATACGATTGGCCTCAACAACGGGCAACCCCAGCTCAAGCGCCTTGGCCTTAACAGGAGAAGGCTCAAGCTTCTTACCACGCCCACGAACAGCATCGGGACGCGTAATGACAAGCGCAATCTCATTGCCAGCCGCAACAAGCAAAGTCAGCGAAGGCACAGCAAAATCAGGCGTACCCATAAACACAATACGCATAAAGAACGTCTCCCCTCAACCAAAGCCGAGACGGCTACAAATAACAGCGGAAAGCCAAGTACCCAGCCCATCCGCAATAACAATTCAACAAGAACAAATATACCCAAAACCAAAGAAAGAGCCGCAATAAAAGCAGCTCTTCCAACAAAGCAATTATCAGCGAAGACGCCCCTCCCTGGCCCGACGGCACCCGGGCGAAGAGGAGCACGAAAACGCAGTCCCCTTCCACCGCAGGGCTTAGGTTATTGCTCCACGCGCAGTTCCGCACGAGCCGAAGAGCACTTAATGTGCTCTTCGTGCGAGCAGGACTGTTTGAGCATGGAGCAAAACCTAAGCCCTGCGGTGGAAGGGGACGGACAAACCTACTCCGTCTCGCCCGGACGAGCGCCGCGGGCCAGGGCGTCCTGGTACTCCTTGACGGCCTTGATCCTCTGCATCGGCTTGAGTCGCTCGAACATGGTATTGCCGTGCAGGTGATCGATCTCGTGCTGCAGGCACACGCAGAACAGATCGCCTGTGGCCTCGTAGCGAATCAGGTTGGCATCCAGGTCATACGCCTCGACGACAACGTGATCGGGACGCTCGATCTCGCAGCTAATGCCAGGGATGGAAAGACAGCCCTCGCTAAACGGCACCAGATGGTCGCTCTGCTCAACAATGACAGGGTTGATGAGCACATACGGGTCATAGTCATTTTTGTCGCTGTAATCGCAGTCGATGGTGACGAGTTGAATGAGCTCGCCGATCTGCGGGGCAGCCAGGCCGCAACCGCCGTTGTCGAACATCATCTTCTTCATCTTCTCGGCAAGCGCCTCGATCGCCGGGGTGATCTCCTCGATGACGGCGCACTCCTGGCGCAGACGAGGGTCGGGCGACAGTACGATTCCGTTGGCTTCCATGGCCATCCTTTCGGGTTGTTACATCAAATCATAGGCGTCGACGTCAACGCTCACGCTCACGCCGCGCACGGAGCCCACCTCTTTGAGGCAGGCGTAGATATCATCAGAGACATGGTACCCTACCGGCGACTTAACAAGCAGATGGAAGCGGTAACGGTCCTTGGCTCTCTCGATTACACACGAAGCCGGACCAAGCACCTGGGGCACGGCGCTCCCCGCCCGCAAAAAGTCGGGCGCGGCGGCATGCCAGCGACGCTTGAGGAGCTTCGCGATGCGACCGATGTAGTCCCGTGCGTCATCAGCATTCGTCGACCATGCCAAGATGTTGGCCAGGCGCACGAACGGCGGATACAGGGCATCGCGGCGCTGGTCCAGGTCGTAGTCGGTAAAGATCGAGCGGTCGTGCTCGGCGACGGCGCGAATGACCGGGTCCTCGGGCAGGTAGGTCTGGATGATAACCTCACCGGGGCGATCGCCGCGTCCGGCGCGGCCGGCAACCTGCTCCAGCAGATCGTAGGCGCGCTCCCCTGCTCTAAAATCGGGCAGCTTCAGCGCAAAGTCGGCATTGACCACGCCCACGAGCGTGACCTCAGGAAAGTCGAGGCCCTTGGCGATCATCTGGGTGCCCAGCAACACGGCGCAATCGGCCGCATCGAACTGCTCGAGCAGCTTTTTGTGCGCGTCCTTGCCGCGCGTGGAATCGGCGTCCATGCGAATGATGGCAACGTCGTCGGGCAGCATCTGGTGCAGTGCGTCCTCGATCTGTTGCGTACCCAGGCCCATTTTTGCCAGGTAGCGACTGCCGCATTTGGGACAACGACTCGTGGGCGCCGGATAGGGCTGCACGCGCCAGGACGATCCGCAGGTGTGGCACTGCAGCGTGTGCGTGCGCTCGTGGTACGTGAGCGCGGTGGAGCAGTGGTTGCAGCTGGGCACGCAGCCGCACTCGCGGCACATCAAGAACGGCGCAAAACCGCGGCGGTTGTGCAGCAACACGGCCTTCTCGCGGCGCTCGACTACGCGCTCCAGGCCTTCCATCAGCGGTTTAGAGAACATGGAGCGACTGCCATGTGCGAACTCGCGGCGCAGATCGGCAATGCGAACCGTAGGCAAAACGGCGTGCCCCGGGCGTTCGGGCATCTCGACGCGCGTCCAGGTAGCACCGTTATACGTGCCACGGCGGCAGCGGTCGAGGGCCTCGGCAGAAGGCGTGGCGGAGCCCAACACGAGCGGACACCGATAGCGGCGCGCCATCTCGGCAGCCACCTCGCGCGCATGGTAGCGCGGGCTGGAACCCTGCTTATAGCTGGTCTCGTGCTCCTCGTCGATGATGATGAGACCAAGGTCACTGAGCGGGCAAAAAAGCGCCGAGCGGGCGCCAACAACCACGCGGGCCGCACCGCTGGCGACCATATCCCACTGGTCCAGGCGCTCGCCGGCCGAAAGGCGCGAATGGAACACAGCGACCGTCTCGCCAAAGCGCGAGCGGAAGCGGCCGACGGTCTGGGCCGTCAGCGAGATCTCGGGCACCAGCACGCAGGCCGAACGGCCGGCTGCCAGCACGCGCTCAATCGCCGAGAGGTAGACCTCGGTTTTGCCGGAACCGGTAACGCCATCGACGAGCACCACATCACCGTGAGCGTCCAGGCGTGCGCGCTCAATCTGCGCGAGGGCCTGCCGCTGGCCGTTGGTGAGAGCCAGCGGGGCCTTGCCGCTCGCCGAGGACAGCGTGGTCTGCTCGCTGCAGCCACGCCAGGCGCGGCGCTCCTCCACCACCACGACGCCGCGTTTTTCGAGCGCCTTGATGGTCGCCGACATACTGTTGTAGAGCAGGTTGAGGTCGCGCGTCGTGACCGGGCCGCATTGGAGCGCCTCGATGAGCTGACGCTGGCGAACGGCGGTCTTGGGCGGCGTGTAGTCGAAACCCTCGGGCGTGAGCATGACCCAGCGATTTTGGATGGGTTTGACGGCGGGGCGTTCAACGGTCCACACGCCGTCATCGCCCTTGACAACGCGCGGGCTTCCACCCGGGGGCAAGAACAGGCGCAGGCACTCGGAAAGCGTTGCGACGTACTCGCGGCTCATCCAGCGCGCAATGCGTGCCGCCTCGGCGGTAAAGAGCGGCTTGCTGAGGATGGCCTCGATAGGCTTGATGCGCGCGGGATCGAGAGCGTCGTTACCTTGCAGGTCGGCCAGCTCAGGCGCGATGTCGACGATGTAGCCCGCAGCCGCACGGTTGCCAAAATGGACTAGAACGGTGGAGCCGATCTGAGCATCGTTGGCAAGGGACTGCGGAATGCCATAGGCAAACAGCTCGGACAGCGCACGGGTCGGGATGTCGAGAACTACGCTCGCATAGGCGGCGACAGGCTCGGGTGCGGGCTCGGGCTGCGCCGGAGCGGCGACAGGGGCCGCAGACTTCGGAGTCTCCTCCGGTTCCGGCGAACCAAACAGCGAAAGTTGCTCGGCCATGGCCCCAACACCTCCTATCCCATACGTCTACAGAAACAAGAGCCCCGCTCGGGGTGAACGGGGCTCGGATACATGCGTTTACGCAGCTGCTACAGCGCCATCGTGCGGGCGCGGTCGATGCGCGCCAGGCAGTCGTCGCGACCGACGAGCGCCATGGTCTCGCCCAGCGGGGGGCTCACCATGTTGCCGCAGACGGCGACGCGCACGGCCTGGAACACCACGCGCTTCTTGAGGTCCATCTGCTCGGGCAGCGGCTCAAGCGCGGCGTCGATGTTGGCGGCCGTCCAGTCGTCCACGCCCTCGAGCGCGGCCTTGGCGGCATCCAGAATGGCGCCCATGCCTTCCTTGGCCAGGCCCTTGTTGACAGACTTCTCATCATACTCGAGCGTCTCGGCCGTGGCAAAGATGGGAGCTGCGACTGTCACGGCGTCGGCCGGCATCTTGGTGCGCGGCTTGACGATGGCGGCAAGCGCGTCGATCCAGTCCTCGCCGTACTCGACGTTGCCCTCGATGAGGCCTGCTTCGTGTAGCTCGGGGACCATGATCTCGTCGGCAAACTGGGCGTCGGACATGCCGTTGATGTACTCGGCATTGACCCAGTCGAGCTTCTTGGGGTCGAAGGTCGCCGGGTTCTTGGAGATGCGCTCGAGCGAGAACTTGCTGGCCAGGACGTCGCGCGGGATGATCGTGGTCTCGCCGTCGAGCGACCAGCCGAGCAGCGCCAGGTAGTTGACGAAAGCATCGGACAGGTAACCGGCGTCGCGGTACTCCTCCACCGAGGTGGCGCCGTGGCGCTTGGAGAGCTTCTTGCCGTCGGCGCCCAGGATCATGGAGATGTGGGCGAACGTGGGCACGGGCGCGCCGAGGGCCTCGTAGACCATGACCTGGCGCGGGGTGTTGGACAGATGGTCGTCGCCGCGGATGACGTGGGTGATCTTCATCATGGCGTCGTCGACGACGGTCGCGAAGTTATACGTGGGCGTGCCGTCGGAGCGGAAGATGACAAAGTCGTCGAGCTCCTTGGCGTCGAAGGTCACCTCGCCGTGGACGGCGTCGTGGATGACGACGTCGCCGCGGTCCTCGGGCACCTTGATGCGCAGGACGTAGGACTCGCCGGCCTCGATGCGGCGGCGTGCCTCCTCGGGATCAAGATCGCGGCAGCGGCGCTGGTAGCCCTGGAAGGGGTCCTTGCGCTCCTGGGCGGCCTTGCGGTCGGCGTCGAGCTGCTCCTTGGTGCAGAAGCAGGGATAGGCCTTGCCCTCGTCCCAGAGCTTCTGGGCGGCCTGCTTGTACAGGTCCAGACGCTCGGTCTGTGCGTAGGGGCCATAGTCGCCGCCCACCTCGGGACCCTCGTCCCAGTCCAAGCCCAGCCAACGCATGGCGCGCAGGATGATCTGCGTGTTCTCGTCGGTGGAACGGGTGGGGTCGGTGTCGTCGATGCGCAGGATGAACGTGCCGCCGTTTGCGCGGGCGAAAGCCCAGTTATAGATAGCGGTGCGGGCGCCGCCGATGTGCAGCTTGCCCGTGGGTGAGGGTGCAAAGCGGACGCGAACGTCTGATGCCATGGAAATCTCCTCGATTGCAGGATGGATGTCTAACCGCATCAGTATAAAGCAACAAAGCAACCTCCGCACAAAGGGCACCGACCCACTCATTGGGGACAGACTTAAATGACCAGTCGTTGGAGACGTTCTTAGTTTAAGGCTGGTCATTTATGTCTGTCCCCAATGAGTAGGTGCGGAAAGGGTGTGAATGTTTGATTTACGCGCTATGATGTGCCCTTGCATAGAGAGCCCGGCGGAATGGTAACGGTCGCCGGGACACGTTTTTGAAAGGACAATCATGTCAGAAGAACTTCGTTCCATCCCGCCCCAACACGGGTCCTTTGTTTTTACGTCGGAGTCGGTGACCGAAGGTCATCCCGATAAGATCGCTGACCAGATCAGCGACGCCGTCCTCGACGCAATCCTCGCCAAAGAAATAGAGCTCCAGGAGCAGGGCTACATCGCCCCCAACGGCGTGCCTGCCAACGTGGAGAACGTCCGCTGCGCCTGCGAGACCCTCGTGACCACCGGCACCGTCATCGTCGCCGGCGAGATTCGCACCCAGGCCTACGTAGACGTTCAGGAAATCGCCCGTGGCGTTATCCGCCGCATTGGCTACAACCGTGCCAAGTTCGGTTTTGACTGCGACACCTGCGGCGTCATGAGCCTCATCCACGAGCAGTCGCCCGATATCGCCCAAGGCGTTGACGAGTCCTTCGAGACCCAGACCGGCGCTACCACCGACCCGATCGACCTGATCGGTGCCGGCGACCAGGGCATGATGTTCGGATATGCCTCCAACGAGACCAAGACCCTCATGCCCATGCCGCACTACCTGGCAAGCCGCCTGGCCGAGCGCCTGGCCGCCGTGCGCCACGACGGTACCCTGCCCTATCTGCGTCCCGACGGCAAGACCCAGGTCACCGTGCGCTACGAGGAAGGCAAGCCCGTCGAGGTCACGACCATCGTCATCTCCACGCAGCACGCCGCCGAGATCGAGGACATGGGCAAGATCAAGGCCGACCTCATCGAGCACGTCATCACCCCGGTCATGGCCGCCGAGAACATGCCGTGGGATAACGCGGACATCTACGTGAACCCCACCGGTCGCTTTGTCGTGGGCGGTCCCATGGGCGACACGGGCCTCACCGGCCGCAAGATCATCGTCGACACCTACGGCGGCTACGGCCGTCACGGCGGCGGTGCCTTTAGCGGAAAGGACTGCACCAAGGTTGACCGCTCCGCCGCGTATGCCGCGCGCTGGGTCGCCAAGAACGTGGTCGCCGCCGGTCTGGCCGACCGCTGCGAGGTCGAGCTTGCCTACGCCATCGGCGTTTCCAAGCCTCTTTCAATCATGGTCGACACCTTCGGTACCGCGCATGTTGCCGAGGCCAAGATCGTTGAAGCCGTAGAGAAGACCTTCGACCTGCGCCCGGGCGCAATCATCCGCGACCTAGACCTGCGCCGCCCCATCTACGAAAAGACGGCAGCCTACGGTCACTTCGGCCGAGAAGACGCCGACTTCACCTGGGAAAAAACCGACCGAGTCGAAGAGCTAAAAGCAGCCTGCGGCCTGTAATTAAGAACCGCCAAGGTCACAACACGCACACGCTTTCAAAAGAAGTACCGGTCCCAACCGGTACTTCTTTTTTATTAATCCGGTGATGAAGATGTTTCGATATTAGCCTACGCTGCGTCCCCAGCTAATGAATTTTGGAGCACACGCGCCTCTACCATGTATCCTTAGTCCCGAGGGGCGGGGCATAAGGTCGATCGCGAGTTCCGCACGAGCCGGAGGCCACTTAATGTGGCCTCCGTGCGAGCAGGACTGTCCGAGCAGGCGACCTTATGCCCCGCCCCTCGGGACGACGGGATAGATAAGGAGCATCCATGGCAGGCAAGCCGCAAACACTAGCTACGACCTCGGCATTCGAGATATTGGGCCCCGTCATGGTCGGCCCCAGCTCGTCGCACACCGCCGGCGCCCTGCGCTGCGCACAGGTTGCCGCCAGCCTGCTGGAAGGTCGCATCACCAAGGTCACCTTTGGCCTGTGGAACTCCTTCGCCCACACCTACCGCGGTCACGGCACCGACCGTGCGCTCGTCGCGGGCATCCTGGGCCTCGACACCGATGACGAGAATATCAAGCAGGCCTTCGACCTCGCTCGCGAGCAGGGCCTCGAATATCACTTTGACATCAAGGGCGACGACGCCTCCATCCACCCCAATACCGTCGATATCGACATGGTCGACGACACGGGCGCCACGGCTCAGGTCCGCGGCGAGAGCCTGGGCGGCGGCAAGATGCGCATCAGCCGCATTAACGGCGTCGGCGTCGACATCTCGGGCATGTATTCCACGCTCTTCGTGGCGCACAAGGACGTCCCCGGTGTACTCGCCGCGCTCACCAACCTGCTCGCCTACGCCCACGTGAACATCGCATTCTGCCGCACCTACCGCACCGAAGTGGGCGGCCAGGCCTACTCCGTCTTTGAGACCGACGGCGCGCCCGACGACACCGTTATCCCGATGCTACGCAAGCTCGACAATGTTGATTACGCGACCTTTATCGAGCTCCCCGGTTCTGCCTCGTCGCTCTCTCCCGGCGTCTCGGCCAAGGAAATCTTCGACGACGGCGAGCAGCTGCTCGATGCGTGCGAGGAAATGGGGCTCAGCATCGGCGCCGTCATGGCCGTTCGTGAGGCGCGTCTGACCGGCGAGGCCCACGCCGTCGCCGCCATGCGCCGCGTGCTCGACGTCATGCGCGAGGAGACCACGGCCCCCCTCGCCAATCCGCAGCGCTCGCTCGGTGGGCTAATCGGCGGCGAGGCCAAACTCGTCGATGCCACCAGCCGCAACGATTTGAGTGCAAGCCTGATGGGAGTCGTCCAGACCGACGCCGTGGCCCGCGCAATGGCCGTGCTCGAGCGCTCCGCCACGATGGGTGTGATCGTCGCAGCTCCGACGGCAGGATCCGCGGGTGTTGTGCCCGGCTGCGTGCTGGCGCTTGCCGATCGCCTGCAGCTCGACGACGAGCAAGTCATGGACGCGCTCTACTGCGCAGCCGCCATCGGCCTCAACCTCACCACGAGCGCCTGCGTCGCCGGCGCCGAGGGTGGCTGTCAAGCCGAGGTGGGAAGCGCCGCCGCCATGGCAGCCGCCGCGCTGGTGCAGATACTCGGCGGCACGCCCGAGCAGGCGCTCGATGCCAGTTCCATCGCGCTGAGTAACCTGCTGGGCCTCGTTTGTGACCCCGTCGGTGGCCTCGTGGAGGTGCCCTGCCAAAACCGCAACGCCATCGGCGTGGCAGCGGCCTTTAGCTCGGCACAACTCGCCCTCGCAGGCATTAAGAGCCTGGTGCCGTTTGACCAGATGGCACATGTCATGCTCTCGGTGGGTCACGCGTTGCCGGCCACGCTGCGCGAGACGGCAAAGGGCGGCATCGCGCAGGCTCCGGCCGCACTTTCGGCCTGTGCAAAATGCGGTGTGTGCGGATAGCGGCAAAGAACGACTCAAAGGTGGGACAAATGTCCCAGCTCTTTTGAATGCCACCGTTTCCGTACCACAAACAGCAGGGCAATCGCTATAATGCAAGCCCAGTAAAAACACGATGAACCGCAAGGCGAAAATCGAAGGATATGCATACGATGTCGCAAAACGATCGAACTCAACTGATTCCCGATCCGCAGCAGCCGAGCAGGCACACCGGCGGCGTTCAGTCGCCGCGTCCTATCGCGCCGAGCCACGGTCAGCAGCGTAGTGCAGCAAACGCTTCCCAACACCCGAACCAACAGCGACAGCAGCGTCAACAACGTCAGCAGCGCCAGGCAAACGGCAATGCGCCCAAGCAGCCCCCCACGCACGCTCGAGGCGATCGCGGCCCCGCGCGCAAACCCGCCGAGAACAATAAGTCGGGCAAAAAGACGACGTTATTTGTCGTCCTGGGCCTAATCGTCATTGTCTATATAGTAGGCGTCGTAGCGTTTTCGCAGGTAGCCTACCCCAACACCACCATCGCCGGCGTCGACGTCTCGTTCTCCAACGCTTCGTCTGCCGCCACCAAGGTCAATTCGGCATGGAAGCACTATAAGCTCGCCGTGACAGGCGATGACTTTAGCTGGACCTATCAGCCCGAGTCCGATGAGCCCATCGTCGACGGCGAAGCTGCCGCAAAAGAAATCATCAGCCACAACGAAGCCTTTATATGGCCGGTCCGTCTTGTGGAATCCTTAAGCGGCAAGACCAAAACAACCGCTACCTCCAACGAAGTCGATCTTGATCAAGACGTCGACCTGTCCATGCTCTCCGACACCTTTGACCAAAAGCAGTTTGAGGAGGATCTGGGCGCCGCCATCGACGAGTTTAACGAGGGCCGTTCGGGCACGTTCGAGGCCAATAGCTCCTATGACGAGCAGGCCGGCAAGTTTACCGTCGAGAAGGCGCGCTCCAACGAAAAGCTCAACCGCGAGCATGTCATTAAGTACGCCGAGCTCGAGCTTGCCTCGCTGACCGAGACCGTAGATCTTTCCAAGCTCGGCAACGATGCCTATGAGCCGCTTAATGGAACGCTGACCGATGATCAGATTCAGGCCGCAAGCGATGCCGCCAACAACTTCCTGGGCGTCAACGTGACCCTCAAGCTCAACGGCGAGGATGCCGGCAAGGTTGATGGCAGCTCCGTGTTGCAGTGGATCAGCTTTGCCGATCCGGCCAACCCCACGCTCGATACGTCGCAGATCAGCAGCTGGGCAGCCGAACTCGCCAACGGCTTTAATACCGTGGGCTCCACTCGTTGGTGGACGCGCGCCGATGGCAAGCAGTGCGCCGTCGAAGGCGGCGACTTTGGTTGGTCCATCGACAGCAGCTCGCTCGCCAAGCAGGTCGAGGACGCCATTAACAACAAGCAGACCGGCGAGATCGAGATCAAGTACTCCCAGAAGGCCGACACCTTTACCGCAAAGGGAGAGCCCGACTGGAAGGCGTATATCGACGTCGACCTGTCCGAGCAGCACGCGCGCTACTATGACGAGAGCGGCAATATCGTGTGGGAGGCCAACTTTATTTCCGGCAAACCGGGCGAAGACGCCACCCCCGAGGGTGTGTGGCAAATCAACAGCAACGACGGCGGCAGCACCCTGATCGGAGCCAAGGACCCCGAGACCGGTAAACCCAAATATGAGAGCCCGGTGAGCTACTGGATGCCGTTTGAGGGCAACATGATCGGCTTCCACGACGCCACCTGGCAAAACGACAAGAGCTTCGATAACGCCGAGTCGTACAAGTGGTGCGGCAGCCACGGTTGCATCAACCTGCGCCTGGCCGACACCAAGGCACTGCACGATTGCATCAAAGTCGGCCTGTGCGTGGTTGTCCACTCGTAGTGCAACGCGCGCATTCCTACAACGTGGAACCGCTGCGACCAATCTAACAGTTCCGAAAGAAACCGTCCTATGCGCCCGCCCCAACCGGTGGGCGCATATAATTATCGAGGTTCTTTCTATAAAGGAGACGCTATGCCGAATGTCCCCACGATCACCCCGGGCCCAGATGATACCGAGCGCACGCCCGAAGGTGCCACCGAAACGTTTCCTCTGATTACAAATGTACATGCCGACAAGCAGAGCGGACGCGCGAACGATACGGCCGAGATTTCCGATGAAGAGGCATATGCCAAGCTCAAGGCAAAGCGTGCCGAACGCCGACGCAAAAAGCTGATTCGTCGCGGTATTGCCGCCGGCGTCGTGGGTGCCGTCGCGCTCATTGCCATTGTTGCAACCCTTGTTATCAATGTGCAGCCACAGGGCGCTAGCGGTCCTGTGACCGACATGGTGACCGAGGGCACGTTTACCACAACGGTCGAGGCGAAAGGCCAGCTCAAACCCATTTCGTCCTCAGTGGTCTCCCCTTCTGTCGACGGCACGGTCGATTCTATCAACGTGCAGGCAGGCCAATCCGTCAACGAGGGCGACGTGCTTATGACCATTAAAAACGACGAGCTCGATCGCAACGTTGCCGAGGCGCAGCGTGCAGTTGCTGCCGCTCAAGAAGACCTCGCCAACGCGCAGAAAGCCGCAGCTGCTGCGCAGGCCACCCCAACGACGGACGTCGAGGGAGCTTCCGCAGCGGCTGGCGTCTCCGCCGCATCAGTGGACACGAACGCCGTATCGGCCGCGCAGCGCAGCCTCGCATCAGCCCAGGCAAACCTCGACCAGGCGAACG
Organism: Collinsella sp. CLA-ER-H8; assembly: GCF_040092335.1. Classification (NCBI taxonomy): domain Bacteria; kingdom Bacillati; phylum Actinomycetota; class Coriobacteriia; order Coriobacteriales; family Coriobacteriaceae; genus Collinsella; species Collinsella sp. CLA-ER-H8. The sequence goes on from NZ_JBBNLU010000004.1 coordinate 77,251, forward strand.
CCAAGGCCTCCAGTCGCACGGTCACGGCCCCGAGCTCGGGTAGCATCGTGGAGCTCAATGCCAAAGTGGGCGCCACGGTTACAGGCGGCATGATCATGGGCGAAAGCGATACGAGCGGCGGCAAGCAGTGCATGCAGATCGCCGACCTATCTAAGATGAAGGTGACCGTGCAGGTGGGCGAAAAGGACATCGCCAAGATCGCCGTTGGGCAGAGCGCCAACGTCACGTATCCCGCGTTTCCCGATATCGTGAGCCAGGGCACCGTCACGGCTATCGCGTCGGTGGCAAACTCCGACGCCGCCAACGGTGGCGGCGGCAGCGTGACCTTTAACGTCGACATTCTCATCGAGGCGCCCGACGCGCGCCTGAAGCCGGGCATGACGGCCGAGGTCTCGGTGGTGACCGAGCAGCTCGACGACGTGGTGATGGTGCCGACGATGGCGCTCATGACCGAAGACGGCGAACACTATTACGTCAACGTGGCGTCTGATGACGAGGGCAAGCAAACCCATCGCGTGAAGGCGACCGTCGTGACGCAAAACGACAACGAAGCCGTAGTCGGCAAGACACAGGTTAAGCGCGACGACCAGGGCAACGAGATCAACCCCAACGTTCCGGTTACCAAGCTGCGCGATGGCGACACCCTCGTCATGGACACCGGAGCGGACGCAACGGCTGACGGCGGCTACGGTGCGGATTCGGGCAGTATGTCTGCCGACGAGGGCATGTAATGCGTCCCGTTATCGACATCCGCAACGTGCACCGCATCTTTGAGAGCGAGGCGGGGTGCGCCCACATCCTGCACAACGTGAGCCTGGAGGTAAATCCCGGCGAATTCGTCGCTATCACTGGCCCCTCGGGCTCGGGCAAATCAACGCTCATGAACATCCTAGGCTGCCTGGATAAGCCAACGGCGGGCGACTACTACCTGCAAGGGCTCAACGTGGCCGAGCTCGATGATGACGAGCTCACCGAAGTTCGCGCTCTGAGCATTGGCTTTGTCTTTCAGAGCTTCAACCTGCTGCCGCGCCTGTCGGTTATCGAAAACGTGATGCTGCCGCTGGCCTACACCAATGTGCCCCGTAGCCAGCGCGAAATGCGAGCCGTGCACGCGCTGCAGGCCGTCACGCTACCGGTCGACCACTGGGACCACCGCATATCCGAGCTCTCGGGCGGCCAGATGCAGCGTGTCGCCATCGCGCGCGCCCTCGTCAATGACCCGCCCATCATCCTGGCCGATGAGCCAACGGGAAACCTAGACTCCGCCACTGGAGCGCTTGTGATGGAGACCTTCCATAGGCTCCAGGAGCGCGGCAAAACCATCGTGCTTATCACACACGACCCCGGCATCGCCGCCGAGGCCGACCGTGCCGTGACCATCCGCGACGGTCGCATTCACGACGGCGCGTATATTCCACATGCACCGCGGACCCTGCGCAGCGCCGTAGATAGCCTGCCCATGATTTCCGCCTCCGCCAACCCGCCGAAAGGAGTGGTGGCATGAGCGCACGCGATCTCATCCAGGAAGCCCTTCACTCGCTCGAAGCCAACAAGGGGCGCAGCCTGCTCACCATCCTGGGCATTGTCATCGGCATCGCCTCGGTTATCGCCATGACTTCGCTCATCGGCGGTATCCAAAACAGCCTGGTTAACAGTCTGGGCCTCAATGCGGCACGCATGGTGCAAATCTATTCGTCGCAAGAACTCACCGAGTCGGACATCGAGAAGCTTCAAAAACTGGTGCCGCAGATAGAGCAGATTGGCATTGTCGACAGCGCGTACACCGAGTACAAGACCGGCGATAAAAGCTATACCGTCATGGCGCAGGGCGTCGATAGCGACATGCTCGACGCCGTGGGGGCCAGCAAGCTCGTTGCGGGGCGCACCTATTCCCAGGCCGAGTCCCAATCAGGCTCGCGCGTGGCGCTCATCAGCCGCAACGGCGCCGATCAGCTTTACGGCAACGAACAGGATGCGCTGGGGAAAACCATCAAGGTGTCCAACGGCGAGGTGCAGATTGTAGGCGTGATTGATGGCGGCAGCGACTCCATGGGCTCGCTCACGCTGTATATGCCACGCGAAACCATCTCCGGGCTGTTTGGCGACGAGAATCCTTCATTCCCCAGCGTGACGGCACTTGCCGCCGAGGGCACGGACATGGATGAGCTTTGTAAGACCATCGAGTCCAAGGTGCGCGCGATGAAGGGCATCGCGGAGGAGGATGAGTACGACAGTGTATCGGCGACATCCATGAAAAGCGCCATCGATGCACTCAACTCCTTTATGGGCGCGTTCTCGCTCATCATGGGTGCTGTCGCCAGCATCTCGCTGCTTGTCGGCGGTATCGGCATTATGAATATGATGCTCACCAACGTGACTGAGCGCATTCGCGAGATCGGCATCCGCCGCGCTCTGGGCGCCAGTCGTCGCGATATCACCGCCCAGTTTTTGGCCGAGTCCTCGGCGCTGTGCGTCACCGGCGGACTGTTGGGTGTCCTGATTGGTTATCTGCTGGCATGGGCTCTTGCGATGTTTGCCGCAGGATCAGGGGTTCTCGGCGAGCTCGGTGCCAGCGGGCAAATCGCACCGAGCTTTTCAATCGCCACGGTGCTGCTGGCCTTCGCCGTCTCCGTCTGCATCGGCGTAATCTTTGGCTTCTACCCCGCTCGCCGCGCCGCAAAGCTCGACCCGGTGGAGTGCCTACGCTACCAGTAAGCCACCACCAACAAGTTGCGGTGAATTAGGGACTGAATATGCTATCAAGCAGCAAAAACAGACACTATTTCACCGCAACTTATTGAAGGGCTGCTTGCGCCGGTTCCGGGGTTCGTCCTCGAGCTATTGGCGGATGACGGGCTTGTACGGGTCGAGCTTGCTCGGGGCGCTCCTCCTCGCGGGCGAGAGGGCGCGCAGGCGTGGCGAGCGCCTAGCGCGCGAGCTCCCGTAAGAGCGCGTCTTCCACTTCCCGAAGCGAAAGGGCCACGCCTCCCTCGGCGGGACGGGTGACCACGATGCAGCGCGCTCCCGCGTCGCGCGCGGCGGCGAGCTTCTCGGCCGTGCCGCCTACGGTTCCCGAGTCCTTGGTCACAAGCCACTGGGCGCCCACCTGCCGAAGCATCGCCTCGTTGAGCTCGCGGGTGAAGGGCCCCTGCATGCCGATGATGTGCGATGGCGAAAACCCCGCGTCGATGCACTTCGTTATAGCACCGGGCAGCGGGAGCACACGCACGAAGAAGCGCTCCGCGTAATCGGCGACGCGCGTGTAGGGAGCAACCTCCTTGCTCCCCGTCGTGAGAAGCGCGCGACCCGGGTTCTCGGAGAGAAAGCGCGCCGCGCAGGCGATTGACGCGACCGGCACGACGCCTTTGGGCAGCGTCTCGACCGGGCGCGCAAGGCGCAGACATCGTGCACCCACGGCGAGCGAAGCGGCCCGGATGTTGCCGCTTGCGAGCGTAGCGAAGGGGTGCGTGGCGTCGACGACGATGCGCACGCCGGAAAGCTCGCGCTCCATGTCGGCCTCGTCGAGCCTGCCCGCATGCACCTCGATGCCCGGAAGCTCGCCCAAAAGCTCGCCTCCGTACTCGGTTGCCGCGTAGGCACGGGCGGGTATGCCCGCCCCGCTCGCCCATTCGCACAGAAGGCGGCCCTCGGTGGTGCCGGCGAAGATGCGCAGCGCCGGCGCGGATGCGGGGGCCGTCACTTCGGGCCGCCTGGGCGCGTGATCTGGTAGAGCAGCGCGTTCATAATGGCGGCCGCCACGGTCGAGCCGCCCTTGCGACCCCTCGCGACGATGGCCGGCACGCGTCGCGCGAGTAGCTCCTCTTTCGCCTCGACCACGTTCACAAACCCGACCGGCACCCCAACGACGAGCGCGGGCGCGATCTTCCCCGCGTCCATGAGCTCGGCGAGGCGCAGAAGTGCTGTGGGAGCGTTGCCGACGGCCACGACGAGCGGACCCTCGATACCGCAAGCTTTGTCCATGCTCGCAACGGCGCGAGTCGTGCCCGCGGCGCGCGCAGCCGCGGCGACATCAGGGTCGGCCATGTAGCACACGGCCTTGCAGCCGAGCTTCGCGAGCGCGGGCTTGCTTATGCCTGCGAGCGCCATGTTCGTGTCGGTGAGCACCGTGGCCCCTGTGCGCAGTGCGTCGAGCGCACGGTGCGCGGCATCATGGGTGAACACGAGGGAATCGGCGTACGAGAAGTCGGCAGTGGTGTGGATGACGCGCTTCACGACGGGCTCTTCGAGCGGCGGGAACGTGCGGCCGCCGAGCTCTTCGGTGATGAGCTCGAAGCTGCGCCGCTCGATGTCGCCGGGCGCCATCTCCTTGGAATCCATCTAGTACTCCACTCCTTCCCTTGCACATATCCCCTGCTCGTAGGGGTGTTTCTCGCACCGCATCTCGGTTATGTAGTCGGCCTTCTCCACGATCTTGCGGGAAGGCGCGCGCCCGGTGAGCGCTACTTCGACGCCGCGCGCGGACATATCGAGCGCGCGGTCCACGAGCGCCTCGTCGACAAGCCCCTTCAAAAGCGCGTCGAGCGCCTCGTCGAGCACGAGCAGCCCCTCCTGCGCGCCCTCGAGCTCGGCGAGCGCGGAAGCGAGGTTCCCATCGTGCAGCTCGCGCGTCGCGGCAAGTTCTTCCGACGTCATCGACCAGGTAAACTTGTCCGACGCCTTCCCCGCGAACACGGGCACGCCGAAATGCTCGGCGAGCAGGCGCGCCTCCCCGCTTTCGCCGTCTTTCAGGAACTGCACAACGACGACGCGGCGGCCTGCGGCGAGCATGCGAAGGGCGAGGCCCATCGCCGCCGTGGTCTTGCCTTTGCCGTCGCCATGATACACGTGGATCATACGCCCTCCTCGATAATGCGGTAGACATACTCCATGTCGAGCGCCCCGCGCACGGAGTCGGCCAGGCGGTCGAACTCGCGCGCACGGTGATCGGCCGCGGACACCGCGCCCTCAGCACCCACGACGCTCTCGGGCAGGCCGCGCATGCGCGCGAGCGAGCGTGCGAGGGCGAGCGCCACCCCCGGTTCGTCGAACAGGCCGTGGAGATAGGTTCCGAACACGTTTCCGCAGGCCGCGCCTTCTGGTTTGCCGCCAATCGTGCCCGCAGGGGCGCAGAAGACGGTCGTTACGCCGTCGTGAATCTCGTACCCGCGCGCCGTCATGCCGTTCCACACCGAGAACGCGCCTTGGGCGCCCGTGATGCGCAGCTCCGACTGGGCGAGGCGCTTTTCCTCCTTGAACACCGTACTTGCAGGGATGAGCCCGAGCCCGCGCGCGGTGCCAGCGCCTTCCCTGCCGTGCGGGTCGGAAAGCTCGTCTCCCAAAAGCTGGTAGCCTCCACATATGCCGAGCACCGGCGTGCCCGCGCCCGAAAGCGCGCGTACACAGGCTCCGATGCCGCTAGCCGCAAGCCAGCGTGCGTCGTCGAGCGTGGTCTTCGAGCCGGGGAGCACCACCAGGTCGGGTCGGCCCAGATCGGTCGTCGAGGAAACGAAGCGCACGCCCACGCCGGGCACGCGCGAAAGCGGGTCGAAGTCGGTGAAGTTCGACAGATGCGGAAGGCGCACGACGGCGACGTCGATGACGCCGCGCGCCTCGCGGGCAGATAGGCGCGGCGCGAGCGAGTCCTCGTCGTCCAGGTCGAGCGTAAGATACGGCACGACCCCCACGACGGGAACCCCGCACATCTTCTCGAGCGGGACCAAACCCGGGCGCAGGATTTCCACATCGCCGCGGAACTTGTTCACAACAAGCCCCCGCAAAAGCGCGCGGTCCTCGGGCGCAAGGAGCGCGACCGTGCCGTAGAGCTGGGCAAACACCCCGCCTGGATCGATGTCGCCCGCGAGCAGCACGGGGGAGGACACGGCGCGCGCGAGCCCCATGTTGACGATGTCGTTTTCGGCAAGGTTGATTTCGACGGGACTGCCGGCGCCCTCGATGACGATGACGTCGTTTTCCTCCGCGAGCGAATCGAACGCCTCCAAAATCTGCGGCATGAGCGTCTTCTTTCGCGCGAAGTAGTCCCTCGCAGCGAAGGCTCCCTGCGCCTTGCCGGCCACGATGAGCTGGCTTCGGTGGTCGCTTTCGGGCTTGAGCAGGATGGGGTTCATGCGCACGTCGGGCGCGATGCCGCACGCTTCGGCCTGCATGATCTGGGCGCGCCCCATCTCGAGACCGTCGGCCGTGACACCGCTGTTGAGCGCCATGTTCTGGCTCTTGAAGGGAGCCACGCGCAGGCCGTCCTGCGAAAGAACGCGGCACAGCCCCGCCGCAAGCAGGCTCTTCCCCGCGTTCGACATGGTGCCCTGGATCATGATGGGCTTCGCCCTACCCACGGGTATCGACCTCCTTCGCCGAGCCTCGGCCATCCGCGCCCGCCATAGCACCGCTGCAAGAAGCGCCGCCCCGTTCGTCGGGTTCGCCTTCGCCTGATGTACCTTCCGCCCATAGCGCGCGGCTGAACGCCATCGCAAGCCGGGCGTTCTCCTTGCGCGTGCGCACCGCGACGCGGCACCAGAAACGGGACAGTACCGAAAACGAGTCGCACGTGCGGACCAAAACCCCCTGTTTATACAGGCGTTCGGGAATGTCTTTCGTCGGCGTGCGGACTAAAAGGAAGTTCGCATCCGACGGCACGACGGAAAGCCCGAGCGAGGAGAGCTCGTGGGAAAGCCACGCTCGCTCGCCCGCCAATACATCGCGCGTGCGCGAGACGTATTCGACGTCTTCCAGGGCGGCGATGCCCGCGGCCTCGGCGACCGAGGAGACGGGCCACGCCTGCCCCGCCCGGCGAATTCCATCGATGAGTTGGGCGTTTCCGCTGATCAGATATCCCAGCCGTAACCCCGCCATTCCGTAGAGCTTGGTGAACGCAGAGAGCACGGCCACATGGCGCGAACACGCGGCGCGTGCGGCCACGCTCCTATCGCGGGCGTCGGGCGCAAACCCGAGGAAGCACTCGTCCACGACGAGCAGCGCGCCCACCTGCTCGCAGCGGCAAGCCGCGGCATCGATCACGCGGGGGTCGACGAGGCGCCCCGTCGGGTTGTTCGGATTGCAGAGGTACGCCACGTCTCCCGGCCCCTCGATCGCGCGGGCGAAGGAGGCGGGCACGTCGAAGTCGTCCGCTTCGGAGAGCGGGAACTCCTGCACGCATGCGCCGTAGTACGATGCCGCCTCCGCATATTCAGAGAACGTCGGCGCGCACACGACGATGCGTTTCGGGCGCACCGCCGCAGCGAGCCGCCAGATGATGTCGGACGCGCCCGCGCCGCAGACGATAGTATCTTCGGGAATGCCCTGGGCGCGCGATAGGGCGCGAACAAGGGCGAGGCTTTCCCTATCGGGGTAGGCGTCGATTCGAGAAAGCGCCTTGCAGGCTGCGGCGACAGCGCGCGGCGAGGGGCCTGCCGGATTCACGTTCACCGAGAAATCGATGAAGTCGGAGGCGCCCCCTTCGCAAGCGATGCCAAGCGATTGCGCACTGCCCCCATGCGTACGGGCGCGCAGGATTCCCCCGGCAGCCCGGGACGCAGCGTGGTCTTCCCTCATGACATCGCCCCCACGGCGAGCACGACCGCCGCGCGCGCGGCGCCGAAGACGACGAGCGCGCATACGGACGCGGCGAGCATGAGCCTTGTCGCCCGGGCGATGTCGCCCCACTCGATTTCGCGGGATGCGTCGCCTATCGTCGGTTTCTCAACGAGCTTGCCGAAATACACCGCGGGTCCTGCCAGGCGCAGCCCGAGCGCGCCCGCACACGCTGACTCGGTCTGCGCCGAGTTGGGGCTCGCATGGCGACGCCTGTCGCGGCGCCAGATGCGCGCCGCCCCGCACGCGTCGAGCCCGACGATCGGGCACACGGCGATCATGAGCAGGGCCGATAAGCGCGAGGGAATCCAGTTCACCGCATCGTCGAGGCGCGCCGAGGCGCAGCCGAAGTCGATGTAGCGCTCGTTTTTGTAGCCCACCATGCTGTCGAGCGTGTTCACCGCCTTGTACGCCATGCCCAAGGGCGCACCCCCGATCATAAGGTAGAAAAGCGGCGCGATGACGCCGTCGCTCGCGTTCTCCGCCACCGTTTCCACGGCGGCGCGCGCAACGCCCTGCTCGTCGAGAACAGACGTGTCGCGTCCCACGATGAGCCCGACGGCTTCACGAGCCGCGACAAGGCCGCCCTTCGAGAACGCGCGGGCCACGGCCAGGCTCTGGCGGCGCAGCTCGCATGCCGCGAGAATCTGATAGCTCGCCCATGCCTCGGCCACGAAGCGCAAGCCGGAGTGAACCATGCCGCAAAGATGCAGGATTCCCCAGGTCAAAAGCCAACACGCAAGCGGAAGCGCCACGGCGAGCACAAGCCCTGCGGCGCGCGTGCCCGCGGACGTTTGCGGGAATGCGCCCCGCAGGCGGCCTTCGGCCCACGTGATCGCGCGCCCCATGGCGACGACGGGATGGGGAAGCCAGCGCGGGTCGCCGAAGGCAAGGTCGGCCGCGAACCCGGCGGCGACGGCAAGAATCGTCATCACCGGGCATCGCCCCCCGAAGCGGGGCGAACGTCGCGAAGGCAGCGCCCATCCCAGGTGGCGGCCCATGCGCCGCCCGGCTCGGTATGCACGTCGAAATATCCCATTTTCGGGACAGCTAGCTCGGAGAGCAGCGCTTTCACGGTACCCGCGTGAACGACGAAGACGGCGCGCCCACTCCCCTGGGCGCGCTCCGATTCGCACGCCTCCCGAAACGCCGCGACGACGCGGCGGGTGAAATCGCTCTTGCCCTCGCCATGCGGGCAGCGCGTCTCGCACCAGGAGTCTACCCAGGCGCGGTAGCGCACATCCTCTTTAAGCTCGGCGGCGCTTCGCCCCTCGAAGTCACCGAAATCCATCTCGCGCAGACCGGGGCACGCCATAAGCTCCGCGTACGGGAAGAGGATGCTCGCCGTCTGGTCGGTGCGGGCCATTCCGCTCGTGATAACACGGAACACGTCACGATCGCACGCGAGATCGCGCAAAGCGCGCTCGCCCGCGCTCGACAGGGGCTCGTCGGTGCCCGCCCCGCTGTAGCGATGGTCTTCCGTGCCCGCCGTGGCACCATGGCGCACGAAGACGACTTCCAAAGGCGCGCTCGCGCCCTGCGTCCCTCGAGACGCATCGGCAAGGTTTCCTTTGATGACCTGGGGAATCCCGCACGTCATGCGCACGACGACGTCGGCGCGCGCAGCGAGCGCGCATCCCAGGCGCCCCGCGCGCTCGCGCCATTGGGCGTCTTCCGCACGCATGGGGACGACCCCCGAGCCGACCAAGGACAGAATCACTGCGTCGAAGCCGATCAGCCGCTCGAGCGCCCGGTCAACGTCGAGCGCGCGTACGAGTTCCTCAGCACGGTACGCGACGCGGCCGGCAAAAGCCGCGGGCACGCCGCCCTCCGCAAACTGCGCCGCGTCGACGAAATCGTCCGCCGCGAACCCGAGCTTTTCGCGCACGAAGGTCCTCTTCCCCGAATGCGCGCCACCTAACACGAGCATCATAGGAGCATGCCCCCCGCCACCAGCATGGCAAGCATCGCGAGCTCAGCCCATTGCAGAAACCATCCGGCCAAATCCCCCGTCACCCCGCCGAAGCGGGACAGGGCAACATGGCGGTACCACGCGAGCGCCAAAAGCCCCGCCACCGCCATAAGGGCGCCGACGGCCTGGGCGCACGCGACCATCCCTGCAGCCGAAGCCGCAGCGAAAGCGCAAAGCGGCACGACGATCGCCGCGCGCTTCTTCGCAGGCGAGAGCCCCGCGGCCATGCCATCCGCCCGCGCGGCAGGCCAGCATTCAACGGCGAGCCCCGAAAGTGCGCGGGAGAACACGAGCGAGCACAGAAGCGCGAGGAACGGCCCCGCCGTAAGCGGCAGCGCGGTGAACAGGGAAAACTGCAGAATAAGGTACACGACAACACCGATGACCCCGAAGGCGCCCGCCCGCGGGTCGTGCATGATCTCGAGCTTTCGCTCGCGCGGGGCCCAACTTGCAAGCGCATCGGAGGTGTCGCAGAGCCCGTCTAGGTGGATGCCTCCCGTCACCACCACAGGCAGCGCCACAAGCACGGCCGCGACGATGGTCGCGGGCACGCCGAGCAGGTTCGCCACGTACCCCCACGCCGTTATGAGGAAGCCTTCCGCAAGGCCCACTAGGGGAAACGCGGCAAGCGCATGGGTTGACCCGAAATCGGTCCATGTCGATTTCGGGACGGGGATGCGCGAGAACGTTCCGAACGCCGCGCCGATTGCCTCTGCTATCTTCACCTTGTAGGTCCTTCGCCTTTCATCCACACGGGAATCCCGCATACCACTTCGACTGCGCGGTCGGCCACCGCCGCCACGCCCGCGTTTACGCGCGAGAGCGCGCGCCTCCATGCCTCGGTCCCCTCATCGTAGCGTATCCCATCGGCGAACACGTCGACGGTGACCACCACCGTATACGCAGCGGCCTGAGCGAGCCGTTCGATACCTCCGAGCACCTCGCGCGCCGCAGCGTCAGGGTCACGTGGGGACAAGCCGCCTTCCGCGAAAAGCTCGTTTGCAACCAGGTTGCCCACGTCCTCCAAAAGAAGCGTGCAGCCGCGCGGAAGCCCGGACACTGCGGCGCCCACGTCACGCGTGCGCTCGAGGGTGGAAAACCCCTTGCCCTCGCGCAGCGCCCGATGGCGCGCGATGCGGCGGGCGCCCTCTTCCCCGAAGGGCTCCATCGTTGCCAGGTACACGCGAGGGCCGTCGTGCCCGAGGCACAGGGACTCGGCGTAGGCGCTCTTGCCGCTCGCGGCGGCGCCGATGACGAGCGTCACCGTCATTTCCCGGCCTCGAAATGCTCGTAAGCAGCCATGCCAGTCGCCGTGAACGTCTTCCCATCCCGGTACACGCGCAACGCCGAATCCAGAAGGGGCAGATACGCCATGGCGCCCGCGCCCTCGCCCAAGTGCATGCCTGCGTCGAGGGGTGCCTTTATGCCGAGCTCGCGAAGGAGCTCCTGGCTTGCGGGCTCGCTTGATGCGTGGGTGCCCACGAGGTAGCCCAAGGCGTTGGGGCACAGGCGCGCCGCGCACAGGGCCGCCGTGCAGGATATGACCCCGTCGAGGAGCGCCGGCGCCTTCGAGGCCGCGGCCCCCAGGTAGAAGCCGCACATCGCCGCGATGTCGAAACCGCCCACCTTCGAGAGTACGTCGATCGGGTCGGCGGGATCGGGCGAGTTCGCGTCGATAGCGCGCTCGACCACGTCGCGCTTGCGCGCGAGCGAGGCGTCCGAGAGCCCCGCGCCGCGCCCGACGAGGCTCCGCGCATCCGCCCCGATGAGCACTGCGGACACCGCCGCCGAGGTGGTCGTGTTGCCGATGCCCATCTCGCCCGCGGCGAGAAGGCGCACGCCGGCGCGGGCAAGCCCGCACGCGACGGCGATTCCAACCTCGATCGCGCGCACGGCCCCATCGCGAGACATGGCGGAGCCGTGCGCGATGTTGCCGCTCCCCCGCCGCACGTTCGCGCGCACCATGCGCGCGTCTTCTATGCCCCGGGCCATACCCACGTCGACGGGCACGACATCGGCACCCGCGAACGCCGCCATGCGGCAGGCGCTCGTGGCCCCCTCGCACATGTTGCGCGCGACGGCTCGCGTCACGTCTTGCCCGCTTTGCGACACGCCTTCGGCAACGACCCCGTTGTCGGAGAAGAATACCGCGAGCGCACGGGGAAACTCGGCCACCTCGGCGCTCCCCTGAGCTGCGGCGATACACGCGACGGCGTCTTCAAAGTCGCCCAATCCCCCCAAGGGGTGCGCGATGGAGTCCCACGCGGCGTACGCGGCGGCGCGGGCGCACTCGTCTGCGGGCGCGATCCGGGAGAGCGCGGCTTCGAGCACGGCGCCCGGCGCCGACGAGAACGCGTGCTCGACTTCCTCGCGGATGCAGGCAAGCGCGGTTTCGGTTGCTTCAGCCATGCCGTCTCCTCTCTGCGAACGACGCTGCGGCAGACGCGAACGCGCGCGCAACGTCGGGGTTCGCAGGATAGTACACATGCGGGAAGCCCGCAACCAGGGACGGGGAGGTCGTCATGCACGGCCAGCCCTTGTCGCGCCGGGGCTTCTGCGCCCAGAAGTCGCCGCCCGGGCAGGTGGACTGCCAGTAGTGGAACTCGTGCGCGCGGATGCGTGTGCCGCGCGGCCCATAGAGCCCGTCGCGTTGGGAAGTGAGCTCCACGTACCCGAAATGGGACAGCCTTCCCCCGTTCTCGCTTGCGCCCTCAAGGGCGCCCGCAACAGGCCAGCGCCGCCCCTCGTTATCGGCGATTTCGCGCTGCAGGTACAGAAATCCACCGCATTCGGCGACCGTCGGCATGCCGGATTCCACCGCATGCCGCACCGCCTCGCGCATCGGCACGTTCTCGGAGAGTTGCCGCGCATGGAGCTCCGGGTAGCCGCCTCCCAGATAGAGGGCGCTTGTCCCCCGGGGCAACTCGCTATCACACAGGGGGCTGAAAAAGGCCAGCTCGCAACCCAGGTCCTCGAGCGCGCGCAGGTTCTCCTCGTAGTAGAACGAGAACGCCTCGTCACGCGCGACGGCGACGATGGGCCGCGCTCCCGCGATCGACTCCAACCGGTAAGGTTCCTCGCAGATATCGGCTGCCGTCGCCGCTATTTCGAGCAAGCGGTCGACGTCGATGCTCTTTTCCACCAGCTCGGCCATCTTGTCGATGCGCGCGGAGAGCCGCTCGACCTCGTCGGCGGTCACAAGCCCCAGATGCCGGCTTTCGAGCGAGAATGCCTCATCGGCGGGGATATTACCCAAAACCGCGACGCCCGTGTGCTTCTCGATCGCAGGCGCCGCATAGGCGCAAGCAGCGGCGCTCGTCTTGTTCAGCACGACGCCGCGCACGTTCGCACAAGGCAGGAACTCGGCGATGCCGCGGATTACGGCGGCGAGCGATAAAGACGCCCCGCGCCCGTTCACCACTAAAACGACTGGCGTTTCCGTGTCGCGCGCAACCTGGTAGCTGCTCGCGTCGGCCACGCCGGGCGCCATGCCGTCGTAGAAGCCCATGACCCCCTCGAGCACCGCGACATCCGCGCCCGCGGCGCCGCGTGCGAGCAGGGCGCGCAGCGTCGGGGCGTCGGTGAAGAAGCCGTCTAAGTTGCCCGAGCGCGCACCCACAACGCGGCGATGAAAGAGCGGGTCAATGTAATCGGGGCCGCATTTGAAGGCCGCGCATGCAAGGCCGCGGCGCGCGAGCGTGCGCAGGAGCGCGCACGTTACGACCGTCTTGCCGCTCCCGCTCGAGGGCGCAGCGACCATGAAGCGCGGGATGGACGTGCTCACCGGGCACCGCCTTCCCCACCTGCACCACGCGCGCTGACGAGGAACACGGGGTTTTGCGCCTTCATAAGATGATGCGAGCCTACAGCCTCGGCGCGGGCGGCCGACACCTGGCACGCCTCGAACCCCTTAAAGCGCGAACCCGAGAGGAGCGCGCACGCCTCGGTGAGCGTCTCAACGGTGACGCATGGCACGCACAGGCGAACCTGCGAGTTCTTCTCGAGCGCCGCCTCCACGATGGAGGGAAGCTCGCCTGCGCTCCCGCCGACGAACACGGCGTCGGGGACGGGCAGTTTCGCGAGCGCTTCGGGGGCGATACCGGGGACCGCATGCACGTTGCCGCACCCGAATGCATCCGCGTTCTCTCGGATGAGCCGCACGCCGGCCGCGTTGCGCTCGACCGCCCATACCGACCCCGCTCGCGCGACGAGCGCCGCCTCGATCGATACGCTCCCCGTGCCGGCGCCGACGTCCCACACGGTGTCGGTCGCGGTAAGGCGCAGCTTCGCGAGCGCGACGGCGCGCACCTCCTGCTTGGTCATGGGAACGTCGCCGCGGATGAAGAGCTCGTCGGGAATGCCCGAGGAAGCGTACGGCCAGCGGGAGCTCGCGGCACGGGATGCGCCCGCAGAGTCCGCCGCAGAAGAAGTCGCCGCGGGCGCAGACGCGCCGGCCGGCGCCTCGAAGGCTGCGCTAGAGCCCGCAGGCGACCCGGCGCCGCCTGCGAACTCGATAAGCATCACGTTCAAGTCGTCGAACGTCTGACCTGCAATTTCACTTGCGGTCGCGCAGGTGATGCGCTCGTCGGGGTACGACAGGCGCTCGGCCACGGTCACACGCGCGTCCCCGAAGCCCGCCTGCACAAGCTCGCCCGAAAGCCGCGAGGGGTCTTCCCCACCCGACGTGGCGAGGAAGAGCTCGCCTAAGCGCTCGGCCTCGGCCACGATGTCGCACGCCACGCCGTGAGCGCTCGCGAAGCGCCAATCCTGCCATGGACGCGCGAGACGCGCGGCGAGATAAGACGCTGAGCTTATGCCGGGAATGACGCGCACGTCCACCTGCGCATCGCCGGAGAGCGCCTCTACCAGGCGGCGCGCGCCGCTGAAAAGCCCCACATCGCCCGTCATCACGACCACGGCGCGCTGCCACGACGCCGCATCGGTGAGCGCGGCGACGATGTCCGCCGTCTTCACGAGCTCGCATCTCACCACGTCGGGCGGCACGTCGATGCCGACAAGCGCGCGATGAGCGCCGATGACCACGTCGGCGATGTCGATCGCGTCGAGCGCCGCGCGCGAGAGCAAGTCGGGGTTTCCGGGCCCCGCCCCGATGATCGTTACCTTTCGCATGGAATCTCCCGATACCCGCGCGGCGTGACCATACGGCCGCCTATGCGCTTCGTGTCCGCGTTGCCGACGAACACGGTGGTGAACATGTCGGCGTCGATCTCCCCCAGCTCAGAGAGCCTGCACATGCCCGACTGCTGCCCCTCGCGCCCGATGTTGCGTACCCAGCCGCAGAGCGTGTCGGGGGCCTTCCATTCGAGCATAATCTTCGCCGCGCGCGAGAGCCTGTCGGCACGCTTTCTGCTGCGCGGGTTGTACAAACAGATGCAGAAGTCGCCGCTCGCCACGGCGGCGAGCCTGCGCTCGATGACCTCCCATGGCGTGAGCAGGTCGGAGAGCGACACGACCGCGAAGTCGTGGGCAAGCGGGGCGCCGAGCACCGCCGATCCGCTCTGAGCCGCGGTGGCCCCGGCAATAACTTCCACGTCTACATCGGGGTAGTCCTCCGCAAGCTCCAGCACGGGGCTCGCCATGCCGTACACGCCCGCGTCACCGCTGCACACGAGCGCCACGGCTTCTCCGCTCTGCGCACGCGAAAGCGCCAGGCGGCACCGTTCGACCTCGTGCATCATCGGCGTCGCGAGATGCTCCGCGTCGGGCACGGCGGCGAGCGCGAGCTCCACGTATTTCGTGTACCCCACAACGATGTCGGCCGCCTCGAGCGCGCGCCGGGCCGCAATCGTCATGCCGTCGGGGCCGCCCGGGCCGATCCCCACCACGAAGAGCTTTCCCATCACCGCTCCTTAAACGAAAGTTCGATAGTTACCTTGGAAAACGCGACAGTCACGCCGCCGTGGGCGAGCTTCGGGAAGATAAGTTTGCCCCCGTCCGCGAGCGCCGCGCGCTCGCACACGTTGTCGACCCCCACCGTCGCGCGCACGAAATCAGATGGCGAAACGCTGCCTTCGACCTGCGACAACTCCTCTGCGGAATACGTCGCAAGCGGGATATTGCGCGCGCGGCAGAAGGCGAGCAGACCCTCCTCGTGCGCCTTCACGTCGATCGTCGCCGCCTCGCGCACGGCCGAAGGCGAGATGCCCGCCCGCCCGCACGCGAGAAGAAACGCCTCCCCAATCGCTTCGGAGCACGCACCGCGACGACACCCTATGCCCGCAACGATGCAGGGCACGACAAGGCGAAGCGGCTCGGGCGCAGGCGCCTGCGCCCGCACACCCGCCGGCTTCCCCGTCTCACCGGCGGGCACGACCTCGCCCGTTGTCTCCGCCGCGCGAACGGACGCACCTGCATTCGCGCCAGCGAACGGTGACACGACGATATCGGCCCGAGCACGGTCGGACGCAATGTCAACCCCCTCAGGCGGCTGTCCCGAAATCGGCATGTCGGAATAGAGCGCCACGCGACCGCCCGAAAGCAGCCGCGCCGACACTCGCTTGATAGCCTCGGGATTCGAAACGGCGAGCCCCGCACAGCGCGCCCACGCATCCACCGCCCACACGCCGCGGACGTCGGTCGCCGTGGTGATGACGGGGATGGCCCCTGCCGCGCGTGCCACAGTTTGCGCAAGCTCGTTCGCACCGCCCAAATGCCCCGACAAAAGCGGGACGGCAAAGCGCCCCGCCTCGTCGATCACCACAACCGCGGGATCGTTTGCCTTCGAGGCGACATGCGGCGCGATCGCCCGCACGGCGATGCCCGCCGCGCCCACGAACAGAAGCGCGCCCGACGCTTCCCACGCGAGCGCCGTCCATGCGCGCAGGTCGGCCTTCCCCTCGCCGAACCCGCGCGAAACGGAAACGTCCCAGCCAGGGTCATCTTCACCTGTCTGCGCGCAGTCGGAAAGCGCGCGTGCGGTGCGCTCCGCCAACGCATACCCCCTCTCAGTGAACGCTATACAGGAAATCCTCATCTAGCGCACCACCATCGTCGAGAAGTAGCTGCCCCGATCGGGCACATCGACGAGCAAGCGGTACACGCGCTCGCCCGGAAGCCCACAGTCCTCAACGAGCTCGGCACCGTCGAAGGCGCTCTCCTCGTGAAGGATGCGCTTCGTGTCCGCAAGCGAGCGGCGCGCCTTCATGACCACCTTCGTCCCCGGCCAGCCGATTGCGCGGCGCACCCCGTACAGAACGCCTTTATTCATACGTCGCCCCCAATTCCCCGATAACTGCATCGGCGCCCGACGTACGGAAAAGCTCGCGGCGCTCGGCGTCGAACACGACCGCGGCGATGTCGCATGCGCCCGCCGCGCGGCGGCGCAACCTGTCCTCGATTGCCGCAGCGAGCGTGGCGCGCGCAGCGTCCCCCGCGCCGGCGGCCTCGATTACCTCGAGCGCCGCCGTGGTCGTGACGGACGACATGATCTCGCGCACGGTCTTCGCGCCCGCGCCGGCCATGGCCGCGTGGGCGGCCAGAATCTCCGCGCGGCAGTCGGCGGTACGCGAATGGGTGTCCATGATGCCGCCCGCGACCTTCACCAACTTGCCGATGTGTCCCACAAGAAGGACATTGGTAAATCCCTCACGAACGCAGCAATCAATCGCATCGCCCACAAAGTTGGAGATGAAGACCACCGGCGCACCGTTTAGGTGGAAATGCCCCGAGATGAACTGCGCGCCGTAGTTGCCGGGCGTGAGCACGACTCCGCGCCGCCCCATAGCCGCATGCTGCCGGATCTCGAGCTCGATGCTGTCGCGCAAGGCAGCGAGGCTGCGCGGCTCGACGATGCCCGTCGTGCCCAGGATGGAGATGCCGTCCTTAATCCCCAGGTGCGGGTTAAAGGTCTTTTCGGCAAGGGCAACACCCTCGGGTACCGAAATCGTCACAGCAATATTTCCAGAAAAGCCGTGCGCGGCGCACACCTCGCGCACCGCCGAAGTGATCATCGCGCGCGGCGTCGCGTTGATGGCGGCCGCCCCAACCGGCTGCTCGAGCCCGGGCAACGTCACGCGCCCCACGCCCACGCCGCCATCGACGGAAACTTCCGATTCGCGCGCGGGCACGTCCTTGCCGCCCGCAGCACCCGTGCCCGACCCCGCATGTTCCACGCGCGCGTACACGAGCACGCCGTCGGTCACATCGGCATCGTCGCCTGCGTCCTTTCGCACGGCGCACTGGGCGCACCCCTCGCCGATGCATGCGTCGACCACGTTCGCCTCGACGGGCAGCCCGCCGGGGGTGACGATCGACACGAGGCCGACGGGCTTTCGTGACAAGAGCATCTCGCAGGCTGCCTTCGCCGCGAGCGCGGCGCAGCTCCCCGTGGTGTAGCCGCAGCGCAGGCGGGTCGTCCCGGTATATATGTAATGCTCGAAGGCCACGCTAGCTGCTCGCCTTCCGATACCCCGTGGCAAACGAAGGGTCGTAAAGCTTGCTGCGCTCGTACGACTCCGCTTGCGCGCCGTTGTGCGAAAGCCCGCCGCGAGCTCCGAGCACGCGGCCCACCACCACGAGCGCCGTGCGGTCGATGCCCTCTCGCGCGCCCGCGTCGCCGAGCGTGCCCACTGTGCATCGCACCACGCGCTCCTCAGGCCAGGTCGCCTTGTACACGAGCGCCGCCGGCTCGTCGGAGCTGCGGCCCGCGGCCAAAAGCTCGGCGGAAAGCTCGGCGAGCATACCCGAGCTCAGGAAGATGACCATAGTCGAGCCGCTTTCCGCCATGGTGCGCATGCCCTCGCCCGCGGGCATGGGGGTGCGCCCGGAAAGCCGCGTGATCACGACCGACTGGCTGATTCCCGGCAGCGTGTATTCCTGGCGAAGCGCCGCCGCGGCACCGCAAAAGCTCGACACGCCGGGCACCACCTCGTAGTCCACGCCGCGCGCGTCGAGTGCGTCCATCTGCTCCTGGATGGCGCCGTATAGGCACGGGTCACCCGTGTGCAGGCGCACCACTTCCTCGCCCCGCGCATCCGCCGCGCACATCACGTCGAGCACTTCCTCCAAGGTCATGTGCGCGCTGTCGTAGACGACGCAGGATTCCTTGCACTCGGCGAGCAGCTCGGGGTTCACAAGGCTCCCCGCCCAAACGACCACGTCGGCCGCGCGCAGAAGGCGCGCCCCGCGCAGCGTGATAAGGTCGGCGGCGCCCGAGCCTGCGCCAACGATATGAATCATCTGAGCCTTCCCTTCCCGTTTCTCATCGCAACCGTTTACGCCGCCATTCGCGCAGCGGGCAAAACACGGCGCCTGCGGCGGCAATCGGCGTAAATACGCAGGCAGGAGGCGCAATGCCGCCCGCCCTGGCTTTGACACGTTCACAAGTGCCCACTATCATAGTAAAAGATTCGGCAACGAGCATATGACAATCGGATAAAAGGAAATGACCGGCGCGGCGCCCGCACAGCCCGCGCTGGCTTGCGGAGGGAACCAGGTGAGAATCCTGGGCAAGGGACATTACTGTATAGGACGCGCGAGCGAACCGCCTCGCGCCCCAAGCCAGACTGCTTCGCCTTTTCCTCACGGCATCGCCGTGGCGTTAGCTCCTTGTGAACCCCGAGGGGTGCGCTTTTCTTTCGCTTGTGCCGACAAGCAACTGTCGCCGGGGGACCGGCAAACCGAGGAAAGGAAAAACCATGTCCGACCAGATGTCACGCCGCGGCTTCATGGGCGCCGCAGCAACCGGAGCCGTCGCGCTCGCCGGATTCGCGCTCGCGGGCTGCTCCAGCACCTCTGCGAGTTCCGAGAAATCGAGCGAAAAGGAGAAGGCCGTGAAGCCGGTCATCCTCGTCACGAGCTTCGGCACGAGCTACAACGACTCGCGTCACATCACCATCGGCGCCATCGAAGACGCTATCCGCGAGAAGTACTGGCAGGACTACGACATCCGCCGCGCCTTCACCGCGCAGATCATCATCGACAAGCTGAAGAAGCGCGACGGCATCACGATCGACAACATGACCGAGGCGCTCGACCGCTGCGTGGAAGACGGCGTGGAGGAAATCGTCGTGCAGCCGACGCATCTCATGGGTGGCCTGGAATACACCGACGTGAAAGACGAGCTCGACAAGTACGCCGACAAGTTCGACAAAATCTCGCTCGGCGACCCGCTGCTCACCTCCGACGACGACTACAAGAAGGTGGCCGCAGCCATTAAGGAGAACATGGCGTCCTTCGACGACGGCAAGACGGCGCTGTGCCTCATGGGCCACGGCACCGAAGCCGATTCCAACGCCGACTATGCCAAGATGCAGGAAGTGTTTAAGAACGAGGGCTTGACGCAGTTCTTCGTCGGCACCGTCGAGGCTGAACCGACCTGCGAGGATGTTATCGCCGCCGCGAGCGCCGCAGGCTACAAGAAGGCCGTGCTCGCGCCGTTCATGGTGGTCGCGGGCGACCACGCGAATAACGACATGGCAGACGAGACCGACCCCGACAGCTGGGCTGCGAAGTTCGTGGCCGCCGGCTTCGAAGTGACATGCCTGCTCCAGGGTCTGGGACAGAACGTCGCGGTCGACGACATCTACGTCTCGCACGTGGACGACGCCATCGCCAAGCTGTAAACTCGCCGCGCACGGGGGCGCCGGTCGCGTCCCCGTGCAACGGGCATGCGCCTTCCCCGACTGACGGCGCATGCCCGTTGCATTCGCATCCCGCCCGCCCACCGCACGGCGCGGGCGGTCGAAGCGATTGAAAGGAACCCCCTCCATGTTGAAGAAAACCCTCGCCTTCGCCCTGTCAGCGGCGCTTTTCGCGTTCTCGCTCGCCGGCTGCGGCGGAAATTCAATCGACAGCGCAAAGGCAAGCGATGCCGATTCCCAGGAAAAGACCGAACAGGCGGCCGATGCGCCCGAGGGCGCAAGCGCTGCCCCCATCACCGCCGACAAGGTGGCCGACGGCACCTATCCGATCACCGTAGATTCCAGCTCGAACATGTTCAGGATTGTGGACGCCCAGCTCATCGTGGAAAACGGCTCCATGCACTGCGTGATGACGCTTTCCGGCACGGGCTACGGCAAGCTCTTCATGGGCACGGGCGACGAGGCTGCCGCCACGAGCGAGGCCGACTTCATCCCCTATGTGGAAAACGCGGAAGGCAAGTACACCTACGACGTGCCCGTTGAAGCGCTCGACGAGGACACCGCCTGCGCCGCGTGGAGTATTAGAAAAGAGCAGTGGTACGACCGCACGCTCGTGTTCGAATCAGCCGGCGTCGATCTGCGCGCCGACGCACTGAAGTAACGCCATGCGGTCGATTCTTCCCAAGGGGGAAAGCAGGAAGCGTCGCAGCATCGCGGTGCGCGCGATCGCCTGCGTTCTCGTCGCCCTGTTCGCGCTTCCCTTCGCGGGGTGCAGTGCGAGCCCGAACGCGACCGGTGGCACGGCAGGCTCTCAGGAATACACTGTGAGCGTCTCGCTCTCCGGCGGGTCAGGGCGCGCAAGCATCGCCTCACCCACCACAATTGTGAAGGATGGCGACACCTACACCGCGACCATCACCTGGTCGAGTTCGAACTACGACAAAATGACCGTCAACGGCGTGGACTACGCGCCCGTAAACGACGGCGGCAACTCCACGTTCGAGATACCCGTCACGCTCGACGAGGACATCGCCGTGTCGGCCGAGACCGTCGCCATGTCGACGCCGCACACCATCGACTACACGCTCCACTTCGATTCATCCACCATGAAGAAGAAAACGGGCGACGATGCAAGCGGCGGCTCCCCTGCGGGAACGGCTTCAAGCGCCGCGGCAGACTTCCACAACGCCAATTTGGGCTGCGGCTGGAAGCCGACGGGGACGCTTCAACTTGAATACGCCGAGCACTTCACTGTCGACGAGTTCGAAGGCGGCCTGCGGCTTATCTGCATTTCGAACGGGGGGCGCTTCCTCGTGGTGCCACAAGATGCGAAGGTACCTGATGGGTTGAGCTCCGACATCGCGGTCATAAGGCGCCCCGCCGACAAGGTGTACCTCGTGTCGTCGGCGACGATGTGCCTGGTCGACGCGCTCGATGCGAACGACAATATCCTCATGTCGGGCACGAAGGCTAACGATTGCTCGGTCGCGGGCTTCAAAAGCGCGCTCGAAAGTGGGGCGATCGCCTACGGCGGCAAGTACAGCGCGCCCGACTACGAGAGAATATCGGCCTCGGGCTGCACGCTCGCCATCGAGAACACCATGATCAACCACACGCCCGATGTGAAGGAAAAGCTGCAGAAGCTCGGGCTCGTCGTGCTCACCGAACAGTCGTCGAGCGAGCCCGAAGCACTCGGGCGCGTCGAGTGGATTAAGCTTTTCGGCGTCCTGTTCGACAAGGAAGACGAGGCCGCGCACCTGTTCAACGAGCAGAAGGCCCGCGTCGAGCAAACGTCGAGGCTCGCGTCGTCAGGTAAAACCGTGGCGTATTTCTACATTAACTCGAACGGGGCCGCCGTCACGCGGCGGGCGGGCGACTACGTGGCGCAGATGATCGAGCTTGCAGGCGGCAGCTACGCGCTCGATGACGCGCAGACGGCGTCGACGTCAGGTTCGTCAGTAACGCTCGAAATGGAGCGCTTCTACGCGACGGCGAAGGATGCCGACATCATCGTCTACAACGGCACCATCGACGAATCGGTTGCCACCTTGAAAGACTTCGTAGGCAAAAACGCGCTATTGTCGCAGTTCAAAGCCGTAAAGAACGGCAACGTCTGGGTCACAAGCGCCGACATGTACCAGCAGATGACTTCTACCGCCGACATTATCGACGAGCTGCACGGGGCGTTCACCGGCGATGAGGCGAGCGACTTCCATTATCTGAGGAAGCTCGGCTAGCACCATGAAAAGCCGACTTTCCATGACATACGACGAATCGGGGCGCGCCGCGCGGTGTCGCGTCGTGACGGCGCTGCTCGCTGTTGTCCTCATCGTGCTCGTCGGGGCCAACCTGTGCATCGGGAGCGTGCTCGTGCCCGCAGACCACATCCCCGGCATCCTTTCGGGCGGCGCGGCCAATTCCATGGAAAGCCAAGTCATCTGGGAGATTCGCCTGCCGCGTGTGCTTTCAGCCGTGCTTCTCGGCGGGGCGCTTTCCCTCTCCGGGTTCCTGCTGCAGACGTTTTTCAACAATCCCATCGCCGACCCGTTCATCTTGGGCGTCTCCTCGGGCGCAAAGTTCGTCGTCGCGCTTACGATGATCGTACTTCTGGGCGCGAACCAGGCCATGTCCTCGCCGGCCATGGTGGCCGCAGCGTTTCTGGGCTCGCTTATCACCATCGGCTTCGTGCTCCTCATCGCACGGCGCATAAATTCCATGGCCATGCTCATCGTGGCGGGCGTCATGGTGGGATACATCTGCTCGGCGGCGACGAACTTCCTTATCGCCTTCGCCGACGACCAGTCCATCGTGAACCTGCACAACTGGTCTTTGGGTAGCTTCTCGGGTTCGAGCTGGGACGACATCGCGGTCATCGCGGTCGTGGTGATCACCGTGAGCGCATGCGTATTCACGATATCGAAGCCCCTTTCCGCCTTCCAGCTGGGAGAAGCCTACGCGAAAAGCGTCGGCGTGAACGTCGCACGCTTCCGCGTGGTGCTCGTCCTTCTAGCGAGCATGCTCTCCGCCTGCGTGACCGCGTTCGCTGGTCCGGTGTCGTTCGTAGGCATCGCGGTTCCGCATCTCGTGAAGTCGGCGCTGAAGTCGTCGAAGCCCATCCGCGTGATTCCTGCGTGCTTCTTAGGAGGCGCCATCTTCTGCGCGGGCTGCGATTTGATCGCGCGCACGCTGTTCTCTCCCGTCGAGCTTTCCATCAGCGCCGTCACCGCCATCTTCGGCGCGCCGGTGGTTATCACGCTCATGTTGAAGAAGCGGGTGAAGTAGATGGGGGAATTCGTGCCGCGGCCCAAAACGCTCGGAGGGGAGTCGAACCTCGAAACCCCGGTAAAAACTCAGGCTGACGGAGCACCGCTTTTCCGCATAAGCGACCTGTCGGCTGGCTACGACAAGAAGGTCGTAGTCGAAGGCGTCGATCTGGAGGTTCGCGCGGGCGACGTCGTGGCGCTCATCGGGCCGAACGGCTCGGGCAAGTCGACCATCTTGAAAACCATCACACGCCATCTGGCACCGCTTGCTGGCGCGGTCGAGCTCGACGGGCGGGAGATTTCCCGATGGAAGACGGCGGAGTTCGCAAGGAACCTTGCCGTTATGCCGACAGATCGACCCCGGACCGAGCTCCTCACCTGCCGCGATATCGTAGAGGCGGGAAGGCATCCCTACACCGGGCGAATGGGCACACTCTCGCCCGACGACCATAGTCGGGTCGACGAGGCCATGAAAACCGCACATGTGGAAGAGCTCGCCGAGCGCGACTTCATGCAGATAAGCGACGGGCAACGTCAGCGCGTCATGCTCGCACGCGCCATCGCGCAGGATCCGCGTGTGCTCGTGCTCGATGAGCCCACGTCGTATCTCGATATCCGCTACCAGATCGACCTGCTGCGAATACTTCGCCACCTTGCGAAATCGCGGAATGTTGCTGTCATCATGTCCATCCACGAACTCGAGCTTGCGCAGAAAAGCGCCGACAAGGTGATTTGCGTGAAGGAAGGCCGGGTCTTCCGCGCCGGCGCACCCGAGGACATATTCACGCGCGAGACAATTGGCGAGCTCTACGGCCTTCAACATGGCACCTTCAACGAGCGCTTCGGCAGCGTGGAAATTGGGCGCCCACACGGCGATGCACACACGTTCGTCATCGCCGGCGCAGGTACGGGGTCGGCTGTGTTTCGCCAGCTCATCCGGCAGGGCAAGGCGTTCTACGCGGGCGTTCTACACGAAGGGGACATCGACTGCGAGCTCGCGCGCGACCTGGCGACGGAATGCGTGGCCGAACGCGCCTTCGAGCCGATCGGGGATAAAACCATAGCCCGCGCCAAAGAGCTCCTCGTCCACTGCGCGCGCCTTATCGTGTGCCCCGCCGCCTTCGGCACCATAAACGCCCGCAACGCAGAGCTCGTCGAGTTCGCACGCTCACATGGTATCGAGGTCATGCGAGCGTGCGAAGACGCATCGGAGGATTCCAATGGATACGCCTAGGCGCGGCCCAAGAAATCGTCCGCATCCCCATCTGACACTATTTCACCGCAACTTAGAAGGTGTCGGCGTATAACGCTTCACCCCAAATTAAATTGATTCGTTGAATAGACACATTCAAAATCTTTAGACTTCGTTTAATCTACAAGTGGGTATTATCACACATTAAGCACACGTGAAAGGATATACCCATGTCGCTTACACAGTCAGCAGAGCGTGCAGCGCTTAACAAGCTCATCGATTATCTCGACGACAACCCGCAAGAAAACATCGACAAAATCATGGACCTCGTGAACAAGCTGGTCCCCAATCGCGTATTTCCTGTACAGCGAGAGGCATTCACCAATGTCATCAAGAGCCGCGGCAATTGGTATGACCTAATCATGCGTGTATTCAGCCTCAATCCCCAGATGCGAACCAAACTGCTTAAGACCCTCATTGTCGACGCTAACCTGCTTGCTTGGCCAGAGCAAGAAAAAAACCGCGAAAAGTACCAGTGCAATATTCCGTGGGCCATCCTGCTCGATCCCACGAGCGCCTGCAACCTGCATTGCACGGGCTGCTGGGCCGCCGAGTACGGCTACAAGCAGAATCTCTCGTTCGAAGACATCGACTCTATCGTTACGCAGGGCAAAGAGCTCGGTACGCATATCTACATCTATACCGGCGGCGAGCCGCTCGTCCGCAAGCACGACCTGATCAGAATTTGCGAAAAACATCAGGACTGCGTGTTTCTCTGCTTTACCAACTCCACGCTGATCGACGAGGCCTTCTGCGACGATATGATTCGCGTAGGTAATTTTGTCCCCGCCATCAGCGCCGAGGGCAATGAGCACACAACCGACGCCCGTCGCGGCGAGGGTACCTACGCAAAGATCGAGCACGCCATGAAACTCCTGCGCGAGCGCGACTTGCCGTTTGGTATCTCCACCTGTTGGACCAGCGCCAATGCCGATACGGTTGCTACCGAGGAGAACATGGACTGGATGATCGGCGAGGGAGCACTCTTCTGCTGGTACTTCCACTTTATGCCGGTTGGCCGCAACGCAACCCCCGAGCTCATGCCCACGCCCAAGCAGCGCGAGCGCATGTATCACTTTATCCGTGAAATGCGCGAGAAGAAGCCGCTGTTTACGCTCGACTTTCAAAACGATGGCGAGTTTGTAGGCGGATGTATCGCCGGAGGTCGCCGCTACCTGCACATCAACGCCGCCGGAGACGTGGAGCCGTGCGTGTTCATCCACTACTCAAACGCCAACATTCACGATGTGAGCTTACTCGACGCGCTGAGCTCTCCCCTCTTTATGAAGTACTACGAGAACATGCCGTTCAACGACAACTACCTCAAGCCATGCCCCATGCTCGAGAATCCCGACGTGCTGCCCAAAATGGTCGCCGAGAGTGGCGCAATGAGCACCGACCTCATCGAGAAGGAGTCACCCGAGCAGCTGCGCGAAAAGACCCAGGCTGCCGCCGAGGCATGGTCACCTGTCGCCGACCGCATCTGGAACGACTCCGACGATCCGCTATACGCCAAGCGTCACGAGGATAAGTCACAAGGTATGGCCGATAGCGACATGCACAAGTTCGAAAAACAGGGCCGCACACTCAAAAACAGCGATTAATACTGCCCTACATGACAAACGCTCAGAAATGAAGCGGAGCAGTCTCGAGGCTCATCTTCGAGGCTGCTCCGCCTTACCATCAAAACAGTTTTCCTAAGTTGCGGTGAAATAGGGACTAGATCGGCCTTCCAATAGCCAAAACGATCCCTATTCCACCGCAACTTCTTTAAGTTGTTGAATTATCGATGCTATTCGAAGCGAGATTCCAGACTCGACAGACCGTTGAGAGTCAGGTCGTTGGCGACCTCAGAGACGCGCTCGATAGGAACCGAGCCGTCAGACAGCGCCCACGTGCGATAGATACCGATAATACCCGACAGCAAAAACGCCAGATAGTAGTCGAACATCTCGTCCTTGAGACCTTGGGGCAGCAGATCGCGTTCGGCAATCTCGTGCTCGAGCGGCGCACGAAGACGAGCAATAAAATCATCGAGCGGAATGTTCTCGATCAGCTGACGATTGAGCACCAAGTTGTTGCACAGTGCCTCGTTAACGGTTTTAAAGAAGGTCGCCGCCGCGCCAAGAGCGCGCTCGCTGGTGTCACCGTCCATAGAAGCAAGCGTTTTCTCGACCGAGTCGACAATCATCTCCACCACATCGACGGCAATGGCATCGAGCAGGCCGTCAACCGTACCAAAGTGAACGTAAAAGGTCTTGCGGTCGACATTGGCCTCGCGCGCGATGGCACTCACCGTAATGTCTGCCAGCGGCTTTTCCATGAGCAGGCGCTCGAAAGCGGAAAGGATGGCATTACGGCTGCGAACGATGCGACGATCAAGACGCGGTTTGCTGGTTGCCATGGGCGTGTCCCTTCGATATGCGAGCATTCATCAACAGATGAGAGATAATCTACGTAAGAGGATTATCCCCCATACAGCACAAATATGCCCCGCATCATGAAGAACGCACGACTGTCCTACTGCGACTTAGGGTGCTTCTTCTTATTGAGGACCGACGGAGATACGCGAATACCATCGCCTGTCTGGCGCACATAGGCTTTATGAGCCGGCTTAGCGGTCCCAGAAGCCTTCTGAGCCTGCTTCTTGGGATCAACAGTAACAGCATTCGCGGGGTGCGGCTTAGTGGGCGCAGAGGGCGTCTGAGGCGTGCGGCCGAGCTTGCGCATCACGCGATCCCAGCGCGCATGGATGCTCTCGTTGTGGGCGCTCTTAAGGCCCAGCAGGGGCGCAGCCAAAATGGTCGGCGCAATAAACGTAATGAGGCGCCACAGCAGATAGCCGGCGGTCGAAGCCGACCCAAAGAAATGACCCAAGAACAATGCAAAACCGCCCTCAGCGCCACCAGTTCCACCGGGCAGGGGGACCGCAGAGCTCAGCAGCTGGACAAAGGCGCTCGCGGCCATGACCGAGAAAAAGTCGACCTCATGGTGGCCAAAGGCAAGCATCAGGAAATACGGCACGAGGTAGAAAAACGCGAGCTGCAGCATGGTGATGACCACCGTGAGCAGCATGGACGAAAAGTGGCCAGCTGAAAGCTTGAACTTCTCGGAGAAGGAGTAGATCTCGCCATCGACAAACGTGCGCCATCCCTCGATCTTAGTGGCCGAGACACCAATGCGCTCAAGCCAATTGAT
Organism: Collinsella sp. CLA-ER-H8; assembly: GCF_040092335.1. Taxonomy (NCBI): domain Bacteria; kingdom Bacillati; phylum Actinomycetota; class Coriobacteriia; order Coriobacteriales; family Coriobacteriaceae; genus Collinsella; species Collinsella sp. CLA-ER-H8. The sequence goes on from NZ_JBBNLU010000004.1 coordinate 105,142, forward strand.
GATGCAATGGGCGACGCGCGTGACGGTCTTAGGCATGAGCGCGACGGCGAAGATGCCCAGCAAGATGCAGCAGTGCCCACCAAAGCTAAAGACACACAGCAGCGTCATGTCGCCATAGCGCTCGGCAAAAAACGGCATGCGAGCAAGCAGTAGGATAGCGCCCCAGGCAACGAGGCCAAACTGATACACGATAAAGCGCGTGAACTGCGTGGCGCCAGCCTCGCCGACATTTTGGCCCGCCTTGGTCAGGCGGTAGATCTGGGCGGGAGTCGAGCCCATCATCATGGGCGTGAGGTTGCCAAAGAAGATGCCACTCGCCTCGACCGAAATCAGGTCGCGGATGCCGACGGGCGAATATGGGTCGAGCCAGACGGCGATCGCATAGGCCACAATGCCAAAGAACAGATACATGAACATGCAAAGACACGCGACAACGAGCCATGGCGCCTGGACGCTCGACATTGCGGCCCAGAACTGCCCCATCTGCCCGGTTACCACCAGATAGACGATATAACCCACCAGCACGACGCCGATAAAGATGGCGCCGCGGCGTGCGCTCTTATTGTCATCTCCGCCCGAGGCCTCAACCTCGACCTGGGGCTTAGACGTATGCTGAGAGGACTCCGTCATGAGACTCCTTCTAACAGTCAAAATATCTTGGATATTGTACCCGCAAGGACCACAGACAGAACGCAAAGCTCTGGTTCAAACGGGAATTGCAGACGGTTGTTTGAAAATAAAAAACCCGGCCTTCCATGGGAAGCCCGGGTATCAAATGCGTGGTAGCCCGTACCAGATTCGAACTGGTGATCTCCGCCTTGAGAGGGCGGCGTCCTAAACCGCTAGACGAACGGGCCATAAGCCTCAGCAGAAAAGAAGTGGTAGCCCGTACCAGATTCGAACTGGTGATCTCCGCCTTGAGAGGGCGGCGTCCTAAACCGCTAGACGAACGGGCCACATGACATCTGCACTGCCGTGCTGCGAGGAAATATATTACGGGACAAAAAACGTCAGCGCAAGAAGAAATTCCAAATTGCCGAAAAATTGTCGGCAGGTTATGGAACACGCAGGTAAACTGGGTAGCTAATTCAAGTTGAGATGGACCAAAAGAGCTTCGCGATCGTTGGGAATGTTGTCTTCGATCACGGCGTCGAGGGCGGAGTTGAGAAGCTGACCCAGTTCCGGCCCAGGCTTGACTCCGACACGGATCAGGTCGCCGCCGTTGATGGCGAGCATCTTGAGCGTATAGGGCTCCCCTGCCTTCAGCAGCTCGTGCGCCATCGCGCGCATCTCCTCAATCGTCTCAACGTAATAGAAGCACGATGGGGCCTTGCCAAGCGTGTCAGCACGCTTGAGGTCCATGAGCTCGTCAATCAGGCGGGCCGTGTCGACGCCCTCACCCGAAAGCGCGCGCATCATATTGAGCAGGCAGGAGCGCTCGGGGCGCAGCGGCTTATCGTGATATTTGATGAGCAGGCAAACGTCGCGCACCAGGTCGTGCGAGAGTGCCATGCGATCCATAATGACGCGCGCTTTCTTGGCGCCGAGCTCGGGATGACCGTAGAAGTGTCCGCTGCCGGCGTGATCGACCGTAAAGCACTCGGGCTTGGAGACATCGTGCAAAAACGCCGCCCACATAAGGCTCGACGATGGCGCGACGCCGTCGCACAGCGCCAGCTCCCCTGCCACCGTCAGCACACGGGCAATATGCTCGTAGACGTTAAACGCATGGTAGACACTTCGCTGATCAAACCCGCGACCCGCTGCCAACTCGGGCACAGCGGCACAGATGAGCTCGGGATAGCGAAGCATCGCGTCTCCCCCATGACCGGTCGAAAGAATGCCCTCGAGCTCAATACCCACACGCTCGCGCGCCACGGCATCGAGCAGCGGCGCGCACTCGGCAAGCGCACGCTTAGTCTCGGGCTCAATCATAAAGTCCAGACGGCAGGCAAAGCGCACCGCACGCAGCATGCGCAGGGCGTCCTCGTTAAAGCGACGCTTGGGATCACCGACAGCGCGAATCAGCTTGCGCTCCAGATCACCCTGGCCGTCGTAGCGGTCGACAAGCCCGCGCTCGGGATGCCAGGCCATGGCGTTGACGGTAAAGTCGCGGCGCGCCAGATCATCCTCGAGCGAGGCGGCACGCTCGACACTCTGAGGATGGCGCCCATCGGTGTAAAAGCCATCCAGACGGTACGTTGTGACCTCAATACGCTCGCCATCGGAAATAGCCGTGATTCCGCCAAATTTAATGCCCGACTCCACGACCGCGATACCAGCGGCCTCGAGCGCCGATTTAGACTCCTGCCACAGGCCGCTACAGCACATATCAACATCGTGGCTGGGGCACCCCATCAGGGCGTCGCGCACCCAACCGCCCACGTACCAAGCCTCAAGACCAGCCGCCTCAAGCGCGCACAGGACGCGCAGGGACGCATCGGACGGTTGCGTACCGTTGAGCAAAACATTGCACATACCTGTGGCCTCCTGTGGCTATCAAATTGGCTATCGATTGCATCTGCAAGAAGTCTAGCAAGAAACAGCCTCCACTGCACACGCAAGTCGGATAAACAAAAACGCATCCGTCCTAGTCTAAGACGGATGCGAAATAATCAAACTATTCAGACAAGGTGCCGGAACTAGCAGACCTGGCGAACCTCGATGTGCTTCTTATATTCGTCCACCTTGGCAAAATCGCCCAGACCGGGGCACTCGACCACATTGGCGCCGGTGGCCATCGAAAGACGCAAGGCATCCTCGACGCGCTCGGGGGCGTCGTGCCACACGGACAAGAAGGCAGCGAGCGAGGAATCGCCGGCGCACACCGTCGACAGCAGCTTGACCTCAAAGGTGCGGTTGGCAAACCAGATATGCTCGCCGTTGGAGAAGTACGCGCCGTCGCCACCGAGGGTCAGCAGCACGTTCTTGGCGCCCTTGGCGTGCAGCTCGGCCATCGCGCCCTTGACGGACTCGTCGTCGCCACCGCTCACCTTAATGCCAAAGATGTCAAGCAGCTCGTCGTCATTGGGCTTGATCAGAAGCGGCTCCATGGCAATGAGGTCCGCCAGCTGATGGCTCGAGATGTCGAGGACGAACTCGGCCCCCTTGGCCTTGACGCGGCGCAGGACCTCGGACAGGAAGCCCTCGGAAGTGTTAGGAGGCAGCGAGCCGCTGATGACCAAGCAGGTCATGTCATCGAGCGAATCGATAAGCTCAAACATCTCCTGCTCATTGGCTTCGTTGATGGCGGCACCGGCGTTGACCATGTTGTACTCGGTGTCGGGGCCGGCATTGAGGAACACGTTGACGCGCGTGATGCCGTCGGTCCACACGGGCTTGACGGGCACGCCCAGGGCCTCGGCGCCCTTGACGATGAACTCGCCCGAGAAACCGGCGAAGAAGCCCAGGATCGTGGTGTCGACACCGTAGTGGTCAAGCGTAAACGAGACATTGAGGCCCTTGCCGTTGGGCGTATAGACGGCGTTGCGAGTACGCGTGACGGTGTTGGCAGCAAGGCCGTCGCAGGCGATGTTGTAGTCAATGGCGGGATTTGCAGTGAGCGTGTAAATCATGAATGTTCCTTTCACGAAGCAACGTGTTAATGAAAGTATATTCCACGCATCGGTAAAAGGCTAGGACAACTCGGTGAACGGTGTGGAAGCGGTGAAGTACGGCGGGACACCTCTCCCCCGTGGCGGAACAAAAAGGCGCCCCAGCCGAAACCGGGGCGCCGCATGCGCACGAATATGTCGCGTTTCGATTACTGACGATCGAGCTTGCGGACAGCAACGCGCTTGCTGTACTCGTCGACGTGACCGAAGTCGCCGATGCCGACGGACTCGGCAACGTTGGCGCCGGTGGCCATAGCGAGCTTCATGGCCTCCTCGACGTTGTCGCGATCCCTGTACCACTTGTGCAGGAACGCAGCGAGGGTGCAGTCGCCGGCGCAGACGGAAGAGACCAGCTTGATGTTGAACTCACGCTTGGCGTACCAGATGTCCTCGCCGTTGGAGAAGTAAGCGTCGCCGCGGCTACCACGGGTGAGCAGCACGTTCTGAACGCCGGCGTCGTGAGCCATCTTCATGGCAACGCGGACCTCGTCGTCGGTGTCAACCGGCACGCCGAAGATGGCCTTCATCTCGTGATGGTTCGGCTTGATGAGCAGCGGCTTCTTGTGAGCGAGCTCCTTGAGCTTATCGGAGGACAGGTCCAGGACGACGTCGGCGCCACGGGCCTGAGCGTGCTCCATGACCTTAGCCAGGAAGTCAGGCGTAGCTTTGGGAGGCACGGAGCCGGAAACGATCAGGCACTCGAGATCGCCCGCGGTGTCCAGGATGTTGTAGAGCTCCTCCTGGTGCTGCGGCGTGATCGGAGCACCCGGGTTCAGGATGCCGTACTCGTGCTGGCCATCGTTGACGTAGGTGTTAATGCGCGTGATACCGTCGGTCCAGACCGGGCGGCAGAGGCAACCCAGGTTCATGACCTCCTCGACGATGAACTTGCCCGTGAAGCCAGCGAAGAAGCCGAGCGCGACGGTGTCGACGCCCATCTTCTTAAAGGCGAAGGACACGTCGAGGCCCTTGCCGTTAGCCGTGTAGCTGGCCGAGCCGGTGCGGACGTTCTCGTCGGGCTCGAGCGGAGAGCTCGAAACCGTCATGTCGACAGCCGGGTTAGCGGTTAGCGTGTAGAACATTTACAGTACCCCCTGTATATGTGAGGGCCGCGTGGCCGGCCCATTCCAACCACGCGGTTACCTCTGATACCAAATTAGCGAGCTGCGGACTCGAGCAGTGCCTTGACCTCGGCTGCGGTGTTGCAGGCGAGCGCCTTCTCGGCGAGCTCGTCGCACTCGGCCTTGGTCCACTGGCTGATGGTCTTGCGGGCGCGCAGGATCGAAGGAGCGCTCATCGAGAACTCCTCCAGGCCCCAGCTGATCAGCAGCGGCTCGAGCAGCGGATCGGCAGCGGCCTCGCCGCACATACCGACCATGATGCCGGCCTTCACGCCACTCTCGATGATGTTCTTGAGCGAGCGGAGCACGGCGGGATAGTACACCTGGTACAGGTTAGAGATGGTGTCGTTGCCACGGTCGGCGCACATGGTGTAGCCGATCAGGTCGTTGGTGCCGATGGAGAAGAAGTCAGCGACCTCGGCCAGACGGTCTGCGAGCAGCGAAGCGGCGGGCGTCTCGACCATGATGCCGACCTCGATGTTCTCGTTGAACTTGCGACCCTCTTCGGTCAGCTCGGCCTTGCACTGCTCGACAAGCTCCTTGACAGCCAAGACCTCCTCGACGCAGGTGACGAGCGGGATCATGATCTTGACGTCACCGAAGGCGCTAGCGCGCAGCAGAGCGCGGAGCTGGACCTTGTACTGGTCGGGATTGGCCAGGCAGTAACGCACGGCGCGGAAGCCCATGAAGGGGTTGTCTTCCTTGACCATATGCAGATACGGAATCTCCTTGTCGCCACCCACATCGAGCGTGCGGATGATGACCGGAGCACCCTTGAGCGCGCTGGCGACCTTACGGTAGGCGTTGAACTGCTCCTCCTCGGAAGGAAGCTCAGCGGAGTCCATGAACAGGAACTCGGAGCGGAACAGACCGATAGCCTCGGCGTCGTGATCGAGCGCGTTGGGCACGTCATCGGGGTTACCGATGTTGCAGGCGATGATCTTCTTGATGCCATCGGCAGTCACGGACGGCTTGCCACGGAAGGCCTCGAGGGCTGCCTTCTCGGCAGCGAAGGCCTCGGCCTTGGCGGTGTACGCAGCGAGCGTCTCCTCGTCGGGATCGGCCTCGACGATACCCTTGCCGCCGTCGACGACAACGGTCATGCCGTTGCGCAGTGCGGTGCAGCTGTTGGAGACCGAAAGGACAGCCGGGATCTCGAGGGCGCGCGCAATGATCGCGGAGTGCGACGTGCGGCCACCGGTCTCGGTGACGATACCGGCAACGTGGGCCTTATCGATCGTGGCGGTCATGGACGGCGTGAGGTCGTGCACGACAACGACGGTGTTCTCGGGCAGGACGGAGAGGTCGACGACCTCCTTGCCCAGCAGCTCGGCCAGAATACCGGTGCGGATGTCGGCGATGTCGGCCGCGCGCAGACGGAACATCTCGTCGTCCATGGACAGGAACATGTTCTCGAACATGGTCGAGGTGTCCATGAGCGCCTGCTCGGCGCAGGCACCGCCGTCAATGGCGGCGTTGATGGCGTCGGTCATGCCCGGGTCCTGAGCCAGGACAATGTGTCCGCTCATGATCTCGGCCTCGGCCTCGCCCACCGTCTCCTTCATGTGGTCGGCCTGAGCCTGGGTCTTCTCGCAGAAGACCGAAAGAGCGGACTGATAGCGCTCCTTCTCTGCTGCCGAATCAGCAACCTCGTGCGGCTCAAACGTCAAGTCGGGATCGACGGCAACCATGACGGTGCCGATACCGATGCCCTCGGAAGCGTTGACTCCCTGATACATTCCCATTCCTCTCTCCGTGTCATGTGATAAAGCGTTTTGCCATATCCATGACAAAAGAGCGCAGCTACCTTACAACAGGTCACTGCGCCCCCAAATATGAACTTAGTTGTTCAACATGCGACCCGTTTGAGTTCTACTCGCCAAGACCGCTCTTGATGAGCTCGATGGCAGCAGCCAGAGCCTCGGCCTCGTCGGCGCCGTCGCACTTGACCTCGACCTCGGTACCGCAGGGGATACCAGCAGCCATGAGGGCCATCGGGGACTTGCCGTTGACCTCCTTCTCGGGGGTAACGACCGTCACGTCACAGGCGTACTTGCCCATGGTGGAGGCGAACAGACCAGCCGGACGCATGTGCAGACCCTGAGGATTAACGAGGGTAGCCTTCTCAGAAACCATAGTTGACTCCTTTTTTGTGTTTAACCCCTGTCATGCATGTGGCAGGAGTCAGATTCACGACGTTGTTTATATTAACTCACATCAAACGGTTTTTCATTGTGTTTCAGACGAATTATTGGACAGATGTGTTTGTCGTCCGTCTGCTCGCCCACAGGGGCCCGTGCGCGGCCTGTGAGATTTCCTACTCTACAGTCCTGCTCGCACGAAGAGCACATTAAGTGCTCTTCGGCTCGTGCGGAACTCGCGATAAATCTCACAGGCCGCGCACGGGCCCCTGTGGGCGAGCAAGCTGCGGAAACCCAGTCGGACCAGAGTAATGTCGGCTGAAAGGAATTCTGGCTGATGAACTATTCGCGACAAAGACTCGATAGGCAGCCCCTCTATGCCCTTTTATAAGTTGCGGTGAAATAGGGACTGAATTTGGGGTTGAATCGTTTAAACAGTCCCTATTTCACCGCAACTTATGGGAGGGATAGAAAAAGGCGGGGGCTCCTGTTGGAGTCCTCGCCTTATGTACAGAGGGCGATGTTATTCGCGTACCGTGGAATTAGACCAAGCGGGCGTTGATCGTCTTGGCGATCTTGGCGGCGTCGGTGGAACCCTTGACGGTGGCACGGAAGTCCTCGTCCATGAGCGCCTCGGCGACCTTGGACAGGATCTTGAGGTGCGTGGTGCCGGCCTGGGCACCGGGGATGAGCAGGGCGATAGCCACGTTGACGGGAGCGCCGTCCATGGTGTCCCAACCGGTCACGCCGGACTCGTCCTTGACGACGATAACAGCAGCCTCGGTAATGGCGTCGGACTTGGCATGCGGGATGGCGAAGCCCTCCATCATGCCCGTGGTACCCTCGGCCTCGCGGGCCATGAAGGCGTTCATCACGGCGTCGGCGTCGCCGGCGATACCGGCCTTGACGGCCTGGTTGGAAACGAAGCTCAGAGCCTCGTCACGAGAAGCGAAGTCCTCGGCGACAAAAACATTCTCGACCTTCACGAAGTCGGCAGCCTCGGACTTGGGGGCCTCGACGGCAGCGGCCTTGGGGGCCTCGACGGGCTTGGCGGCAGGAGCGGCCTTCTGGTTCTTCTCGAAGTCGTACTTCTTGAAGGCCACGAACAGGATGCCACCGACCACGGCGCCGATGAGGATCGCGAGGACCCACAGCGGACCGTTCTCGACAACGGGCAGGACCAGGAAGCCACCGTGAGGCGCCGGATCGTGAACGTTGAACATAATGGTCAGGATCGAAGCGATAGAGGAACCGAGCATCATGATGGGCATGACGGGCCAGATGTTCTTGGTCATGAACGGAATGGCGCCCTCGGTGATGTGGGTGCAACCAAGGATGAGGTTGACGACACCGGCGTCGTGATCCTCCTGGCTGAAGTACTTCTTGCCGACAACGACGGCAAAGGTGGTAATCAGCGGCGGAACGATGCAGGCGGCGGAGACGGCAGCCATGAAGTTGGTGCCGAAGTTGTAGGTATCGGTGCCAACACCGGCGGCCAGAGCCTCGGTGAGCATAGCGGTACCGGTGACATAAGCAGCCTTGTTGACCGGGCCACCCATGTCAAAGGCGCACATGCAGCCGATAGCAAGACCCAGGACAACGGCGCCAGAGGCGGACAGGCCCTTGAGGAAGTCCATCATGGCGGTGTTGATGGCAGCCATGGGGCCGGAAATGCCGAGCATGACCAGGCCGACGATAGCCGTCGAGAACAGCGGGTACAGGAAGATAGCCTTGAGGCCGTCCAGGTTCTTGGGCAGACCGGTAAAGACCTTCTCGAGCAGCAGGATGACATAACCGGCGAGGAAGCCACCGACGATGCCGCCCAGGAAGCCGAAGCCCACGCCGGCGCCACCGGCGTCGATCATGCCGGTCTCGGCGTTAACAGGCAGGCCCTGGATGGCGATCATACCGGCAACAAAGCCGGGGACGAGCGCCGGGCGCTTGCCGATGGACTCGGCGATGTAGGCGGAAAGCACCGGAACCATAAGGTTCATGGCGATGCCGCCGATGATCTTGAGCATCGCAGCAAAGCTGTTGTAGTCAGACGCCGTCGAATCGAAGGACGTAATGCCCCACAGGAACGAAACGGCGGTCAGAACACCACCAGCAACGACGAAGACCAGCATGTGGCTGACGCCGTTCATGAGGTGCTTGTAGATGATGTGGCCGATGGACTCCTTCTCCTCAACCTCGTCCTCGACATCGGCAGCGGCTGCAACCGTGCTGTCGCCCTTAGCGGCGAGCGCGCGGTCAATCAACTTACCGGCGGCCTCAACGGACAGGGCCTTGGAAACACCAACGGAAACCATGGGCTTGCCGGCGAAACGCTCGGCCTGGACATCCTTATCGGCTGCGACGACGACGGCCTTGGCGCCAGCGATCTCACTCTTGGTGAGCTCGTTCTCGACACCGACCTGGCCATGAGTCTCGACCTTAATGGTCAGACCGCGCTCGGCAGCTGCCTTCTCCAGCGCCTCCTTCGCCATGAAGGTGTGCGCAATGCCGGTCGGGCAACCGGTGGCGGCGATGATGTCAAACTTAGCCATGTGTCCCTCCTTCTTGAGTACAGCGCCCGCGGGCGCTCCCCTACACGCGCTTCGATGCGCGTTTTTCCACAACTGAAAGATACCAACCTACCGTCCGCGTGAGAAGAGCTAAGGTGCAAATCTCCGGTGAAAGGTTCTTTCATAACCGTAACCGGTAGGTGAAAGTTTACCATCAACACTTGAAACGGCAAGGTGTATCTTGTAATTGAAAATGCCCGTATACTATGGCATTGCAAATCAAGCTAGATTTTCATGCCAACCAGGAGCCATCCATGACCGATAGTAGCAAGAGCGCACTTTCCCTCATTAGCACCCATCAGGGATACAGCGAGTCCGAGCAGCGCATTGTCGACTATATATTGGAGCACCAGTCCGAGGCTCCACGCCTCACGGCGGCTCAGCTCTCACGCGCCGCTGCCACGTCCGAGGCGACCGTTTCGCGCTTCTGCCGCAAGCTTGGGTTTGGCAGCTTTCGCAGCTTTCAGTTTTCGTTGGCGAGGGATTTGGAAAGCCAGCGCAACGAGGGCCTGACCGACGAGGTCTCGCTCGACAATATGGAGCAGAGCCTCAAGAACATCCTGGCTGCCAAGGTGAGCGAGCTTAATGCGACTATCGACGGGATCGACCACGATACGCTGGCGGCTGTTGTGCATGCCCTTAAGCATGCAGGGGTTATTGAGTTTGCAGCTGTGGGCAATACGAACGCGGTCGCGCTCGATGCGACGTTTAAGTTTTCGCAGCTGGGCCTGCGCTGCATGGCGAGCACCATTAGCGAGACATCAATCGGCTTTGCGCTCACGTTACGCCCGGGTGACGTCATCGTGCTTATCTCAAACTCCGGCAAATCGCGCCGATTGAATCGCATGGCAAAAGCGGCTCGCAACTGCGGCGCAACCGTAGTCGTCATCAGCAGTGACAGCAAATCCCCACTCGCGCGCCTGGCAGACTACACTTTTAATACCGTCAACCACGAAGCGCTGCTGACGACAGGCGACTTTGCGTTCTCCAAGATCAGTGCCACGATGATCATCGAAGTCATCTACAACTTCCTGCTGCCCGAGATTGAAGACGCGCGTGAGCATATCAGCTACTACGAGGAGCTCATCCAGCCGGATAAGGTCGTTGAGTAGGTAAATTGGGGAGCCGATAGACGCCCCTCGCCACGAAATCCGCCCATCTACTACGTTTTAACCTCAAGCGCCAACCATACACCCAAAATAGAGAAAACCGCAGGCGTTCTACCTGCGGTTTTCTTTTTGCAATTCTTGGCGTGGTTGCCGATGCCCTGCCAAACGTAGTAGATGGACCCGTTTCGTGGCGGCCGGATTGGACATACATGTGGCGGCTCGGCCTAGGCACGCGCCTCCGCAAGCATCTGTTTGGCGTGCGCCAGGCTTGCCTCGGACTGATCGCCGCTCAACATGCGGGCGATCTCGGCGGTACGCGCTTCACCGGTTACCTCGTCCAGGTGCGTCTGGGGAACATCGCCCGGTTCCTTGCTGACGACGTAATGCTTGTCAGCCATGACGGCGACCTGCGCCAGGTGCGTTACGACGATGACCTGATGTGTGGCGGCAAGATCTGCCAGCACGCCCGCGAGCGCACGCGCCGTGGAGCCACCGACACCAGCATCGACCTCGTCAAACACCAGCGTATCAACACCGTCCGCGTTACCGAGGACAACCTTGCTTGCCAGCATGACGCGGCTGAGCTCGCCGCCCGACGCAATGCGGCGCAGGGGACGTGGCGTCAAGCCGGCACCGCTGCGGTATAGCAGCTCGTAGCTTGAAGGACCAACGGGCGTCCACTCAGCACGGGGAAGATCGCGCGACTCCCAGACGAGCTCGGCACTACCCATCTCCAAGCGCGCCATCTGGCGGCCAACCTCGTGGCAGAAGCGCGGGGCCGCCGTATTGCGGGCGCGCTTAAGTGCCTTGGCAGCGGCAAACAACTCGCGCTCGGCGCTCCCGAGTGCCTCACGCGCCTTTTTGATCTGCTCATCGCCATCATCGACCAGGGACAGCAGCTCTTGCGAGCGATCGCGCATGGCAAAAACATCGTCCATGGTGGGACCCCACTGACGCAACAGACCCTTGAGGTCGGAATACCGCTCACGCATGCGAGCGAGCTCGCGCGGGTCGAAGGCGACGCCATCGCGATAGGCACGAAGCTCGTTCGCGCAATCCTCAAGTGAGATACAGGCATCCGAAAGCGCATCGGCAATGTCGCCGAGTTTGCGATCGACGGTAGCCATGCGGGAAAGCTCTGCCACGGCGCTGTTCATGGCATCGAGCGCTCCCCCTTCAGAGGCAAGCGATGCATGGGCATCGTTAGCCGTGGCAACCAGTACCTCGGCATGTTCGGAGCGCGGCAGCAGTTCCTCGAGTTCCTCATACTCGCCCGGCTTGGGGTCGACCTCGCCGATGCGCTCGAGGGCAAAACGCGCTTCCTCGACGCGACTCCCCTGCGCACGCGAGGCTTCCTCCACACGGCGAAGCTCCTTGGCGGCGGCACGCGAAGCCTTAAAGCAAGTGCGATACTTCTCGAGCGCCTCAAGCGCCGCGCGCCCAGCCCAAGCATCGACCATGGCAACATGGTGCGCCGGGTCGAGCAGGCGCTGATGTTCATGCTGGCCGCAAAGATCCATCATCACGCCAACGCGCTCCGAAAGCTCGCGCACACTGGCGATGCGGCCGTCAATCTTCACGCGGCTGCGGCCCTCGGCAGAAAGGCTACGCTGGACCGTGAAACCCTCCGTGTCGTGCGGCCCGTCGAAGAGTCGTGCCTCGACGCTCGCGAGCGCCTCGCCCTCGCGCACCGTCGACGAATCCGCGCGCTCGCCCAAAATAAGCTTGAGGGCCGAGAGCAGCGCGGTCTTGCCGGCGCCGGTTTCTCCGGTCAGAACCGTTAGGCCCGCGCTCGGAACCAGCGACGCCTCGCGAATGAGTGCAATGTTAGAAACCTGCAGCTCATCGATCATGACGGACTCCGTAGAAAACGCGGCTCACCGAGTTATAGAAGCTCTCGGGGCCATAATCGAGGAGCAGCACATCTCCGGGCCCGCGGCGCACAGCCACGCTCTCAACGGTGCCGTCGCAGGTAATAAACTGTCCATCGATAGCAATCGCCGGAACACTCGGACGGTCATCAGACATAAAGATCTCGACGACATCACTCGGCGAAGTCAAAAAGGCACGAGCCTGAATGGTGTGCGGCGCAATGGGTACGCAGACCATGCCCGTATAGTCGGGGCTCACGATGGGGCCGCCTGCGGATAGTGCATAGCCAGTGGAGCCGGTCGCCGTGGACACGACCACGCCGTCGCCACGTAGGCGATCGATATGGTGGCCGGACACCGTGATGTCAAACTCGACCATATCGGACAGGGGGCCGCGCGTGAGCGCCATGTCGTTGAGGGCGAACGTGCGCACGACATCCTTCGTACCGTCTTCGCGCACGGACACGATATCCGCAGCGATGGTGGCGCGACGGCTCACATGAAGCTCGCCGGACAGGGCGTCGCTTACGACCTGCAGAATGTCGCGCTCCTCGGGACTCGCAGCAGTTAAAAAGCCCAGGTGACCATAGGAAAGACCGAGGATAGGAATCTCGCGATGGTTGAGGATGCGGGCAGCGCGCAGCAACGTACCGTCGCCGCCGAGCGTAATGACCAGATCGGAGCCGTCAATATCAGGCGTGCTCTGAATCTTGGATCGCTGGTCGGCAGCCCATGCGACCTCATAGCCCTGGCGCGTCAGCCAAAGCTCGAGCATCAGGCCGCTCTCGACCGCCTCTTGCTTGTAGTAATTGGGAACCAGAAAGACCTTCATAGCGTTGCAGCTTTCTCGCTCAAAACCGATACCTGGGATTGCAGCTCATCGTCGGTGCGTTCACCGGGGGCGAACCTCGTGCCGTACAGGAAAAACTCAACGTTGCCCTTGGCACCATGAATGGGTGACACGCACACATCGACCGGGAACAGGCCCTTAGCTGCAAAGAGATCAATCGCCGCCACAAGCGTATCACGGCGGACGGCGGGGTCGGTCACGATGCCGCCCTCGCCCACCAGCGCCGCCGGAGCCTCAAACTGCGGCTTTACGAGCGTGCAGAATGCACCCGTAGGAGCCAGGCACGCCAGCACCGCATCGATAATGTTCGCGATGCTAGTAAACGAGACATCACACACAGCCAGGTCGATGGCGCCGGCATAGCCGAGCTCAGGCAGCTGCGTCACGTTTGTGCGCTCATGCAGCGTTACGCGATCGTCCTGACGCAACGACCAATCGAACTGGGCGCGACCCACGTCCACCGAGACAACGGTCGCAGCCCCGCGCTTGAGCAGACAATCGGTAAAGCCGCCGGTAGAGCAGCCCACATCCAGACAGGCAAGGCCCGTCGGATTGATGTCAAACGCATCAAGCGCGCCTTCGAGCTTAAGACCGCCGCGGCCAACATAGGGAATGCGCCCCTTCACATGCAGCGGCAGCCCCGGGATCACCTTAAGGCCCGGCGAAGTCAAGCGCTCACCGCCACTCGAGACCAAGCCGGCCATAAGAGTGCGAAGGGCATCCGCGCGATCGGCGCAGATGCCCTGTGAAATCAGTTCGTCATCAAGACGCACACGTTTCATGAATGCCATCAACCATTCGTATCCGGAGATGCGGCCTAGCTATCCTGGGATTCGTTTGCCGCATCCTCATCGTATTCCTGCTCGAGCTTGTCGGCCTCACGCGGCGTCAACTCAAACTTGTCGACCATATCGACCGCGCGGGAGCCAAGCTCAATCGCTTCGTCAAACAGATCGAGTGAACGCTCCAAGGACGTATCCTTGGAGCGAACGGTAGCGATGATCTGATCCAGACGGTCCGAGATCTCGTCGAAGTTGCGGACGGAACCCTCTGGCATGGCTACTCCTCGACGGAGTCGACAACAGCCTCGGCGGCGTCCGCATCCTCGGCCAGCACGCCAGCCTCAGCCTGAGCAACCGCAACCTTTGCGGCAGCCTCGGCAGCCTGTGCCTCCTCGCGAGCGCGATCTTCGGCCAGCAGCTCCTGGTACAGGTCCTCGCCCGGCAGCTCCTCGCTGCGAGCGATCTTGCCCAGCACGCCGTTGACGAACGACGCGGACTGGTCGGTGCCATAGGCCTTGGCAAGCTCGACGGCCTCGTTGATCACGATGGCGTCCGAGACCTCCTCGTCGGTGAGGAAACGCATCTCGTAAACGGCGATACGCAGCAAATTGCGGTCGGCGCCGGGCATGCGCATAAGATCCCAGTTCTTGGCAACGGAACGCAGAGCACAGTCGATGCGGTCGATATGCTCGTAAGCACCGCGGCACAGCTCCAGCGCATAGGGGTCGAGGGGACCCTTCGAGATCAGGAAATCGCCCTCGAGGACGCGCTCAAGCGGGCTGTCCGTGGCCTCGGCCTGGAACAGCAGCTGCAGCGCCTGACTGCGGGCAAGCGTGCGCCCGCGATAAACCTTAAGGCTCAAAGGTTACTCCTTGGGGAAAACGAGTCCGTCAATGCAAACGTCAACGCGCTCGACCTCGACGCCCACCTGAGCATCGATGGCGGCGACCACGGCGGCGCGAACGGCCTCGGCGAGTTTCTTGAATGGATAGCCAAAGAACACCACGACACGCACGGTGAGTGCGAGCTTGTCGCCAACGACCTCGGCCTCGACCGCCGGCTCGGAAGCCGGGGCCTTGGACGAGAGCATCATGGAGACAAGATTAGTGGCAAGGTCCTTGACGCCAACGGAGGCGATGCCCTCGACATCGGACACGGCGCGCGAGACGATGGCGGTCAGAACATCGGGCGAAATGCCGATGCCGTCAATCTTGATTTCCTGGGGCATGAGTCCTCCTAGAGAAGTTGGTTGCTAGACGCGGGAGACGAACTTGCCGTCGCGGGTGTCAACCTTGATGACCTCGCCCTCGTTGAGGTACATGGGGACCTGGATGACAGCGCCGGTGTCAATCGTGGCCGGCTTGGTGGAACCCTGGACGGTGTCGCCCTTAAAGCCCGGGTCGGTCTGGACGATGGTGGTCTCGATGAACATCGGCGGAGTCACGCCCATGAGCTCATCGTCGGCGAAGAGCAGCTGGCAGATGTCGTTCTCGCGCAGCCACTTGGAGTTCTCGCCCACCATGTCCTCGGGAACGGGAACCTGCTCATAGGTCTCGTTGTCCATGAAGATGTAGTCGGCGCCATCGTTGTAGAGGTACTGGAACTCACGGGTGGTGAGCATGACGCTCTCGAACTTGGTGCCGGCGTTGCAGGTGTTCTCGACGACACGGCCGCTCTTGATGTCGCGGGTCTTGTAGCGCACAAACGCGCCGCCCTTGCCCGGCTTGACATGCTGGAACTCGACGATGGTGTAGACCTTGTCCTTGATGCGGAGACCGAGGCCGTTCTTGAAGTCGGCGGTAGAAATGGTAGGCATAGCGACCTTTCTTGTTATGGGCAGAACGCACAAGCGTCCAAATTACATACGAGCGAAATTATACACTTGCTGACGGCGCCTGCAGCGAGCGCATAAAAAGAGAACGCGGGGCGTCCGAATCGATCCGGACGCCCCGCCCCAAAAATCTATCGAAATGGCCTAGCAATCGATGACGTGCAGGTCGTGCGGGGTCTTGGTGAAGGGCTCGTAGCCGTTCTCGGTGACCACGCCGTAGTCCTCCAGACGCACGCCGCCCATACCGGGCAGATACACGCCGGGCTCCATGGTGATAACCGAGCCGACCTCGATGGTGTTCTTGCTGCGGTTGAAGTTGGGCAGCTCATGGATGTCGATGCCCACGCCGTGACCCAGACCATGGTTGTAATAATCGCCATAGCCGGCATCGCCGATAATCTTCTTGGAAAGCTTGAAAATGTCGTTGCCCTCGACGCCCGGATGGATGGCAGCGACGCACTCCTCGTGCGTACGGCGCACGAGCGCGTACAGGTCGAGCTGCTCCTGGGTAGGCTCGCCCATCACGACAGTGCGTGTCATGTCGGAGCGATAATCGCAGTAGCCCGCGCCGTAATCCATGAGGACAAAGTCGCCCTTCTCGATCACGCGGTCGCTCGGGACGGCATGCGGGTTGGCGGTGTTGGGGCCGCTCGCCACGATGGAGCCGAAGGCAAGGCTGTCAGCACCGTTGGCGAACATAAAGTTCTCGAGCTCGTTGCGTACCTGCTTCTCGGTCATACCGGACTTAATAAAGCCGAGCATGTGCTGGAAGGCGGCATCGGTGATCGACTGCGCATGGCGCATGAGCTCGATCTCCTCGGCGTCCTTGATGGCGCGCATCTTGCGGATGTCGTCATGCATCAGCGGCAGCATGCAGGCAACGGAGCGGTCCTCCAGGCCGCGCTGAATACCCTGGTAGAAGTTAATCTGCATATCGTCCTCGACAGCGCAGACGCGGCACTTGTTGGCTGCAATCTTGCCGGCGACCCAACCGGGGATGGTGCCCTCGTCCATGTCGTAGACCCAGGGGCTGCCGGCGGGCGTGTTCTCCTCAAAGCTGTTGAGGTAGCGCGAGTCGGTATGGAACAGGCACTGGTCAGCCGTAATAAACGCCGCGTGCGGGAACTCGAAGGTGTAGTCGAAGACGCCCTTCACGCCCGTGAGCCAACGAAGATTGGCCTCGTCGCGTACCACGATGGCGTCGTAGCCGCGCTCGACCATCAGGGCACGGACACGTTCGATACGACCGGCAGGACCGGCAGCAAACTCAGACATGCAGATTCCTTTCTTATTGTCTCAAAAAGTGCGGGACGGGTCTCAACCGAACGTCGGAATCGCATGTGAACCGCAACCGATTGGAAACCCGTCCCTCAACATGATACGAAAGACGATGGATGTCAATAAATCTTAGAGAAGTTCTTTGCGAGAAGCCAAGTAGGCGTGAGCGTGACGCTCAAGAACCTCGTCCTCAACGCTCGTTAGACGAATGGCGCCGAGTGCCGCGGGCAGCGGCAACATGCTGCGGTTCGAGCGGGCGAACTGCTGCTTGCGGAACTCCTCGATAAACGCGGTGGGCTCCAGGTCGAAGGCAAGCTCCTCGATGCCAAAGTCCTCCAGGCAGTCATCGACCTCAAAGACGTAATCGATATCGAAGTCGCAGGCATCATGTGCTAGGCGCGCCTCAAAGCGCATGCCCTCGGACAACAGCTGGTAGGCAGGGACCTGCGAAGCGGCATCGCCCAAGCAAGCGCGCAAGGTACGCTCCCCCGTCTTACCAAAATCGAGCGCATGGCGGGCGCTCGGGTTCGTGGCCATCAGTACGTCCTTGCGGGCAGTCTGAGACCATTGAACGGCATTGACGAGCGCGACCTCCTCGCCCGCGAGAATCTCGGGGACGGTCTCAGTAAACTGATTCCAGCGGGACTTACTGCTCGAAAGCATGGTGCCAACAAGTACCACAAAGCCGAGCTTGAGGTCCTCGGGGTCCGCCTCGCGAACAAGGTCGAGGTCGCACACGACCAAGCCCGGTTCGGGACGGCACGCGATAGCGGGAAGCGCATTGGCCGACGAGGCGACGAGCGGCTTCATGGTCGTCGCGACCGTGAGCATGGCGTCGAAGGTCGTCGGCAGTAAGGCGCACTCGGTGCGACCGCACCACTGATTGGCACACCAACAAACGACCGAGCAGGTCGCCGTGTCGCCGACAGCGACAACGAGATCGTCGCAGGTAATGCCGTTAGCCGACAGGGCGCCAAAGACGGTATCGGCGTCGACCAGCGTCGCGCCATCAGGAGAAACCTCAAGCAAAAGCTGCGACACGGCAAAACCGGCGTCGACCAGCGCATGCTCGACGACCTCACCAAAGCGCTCGGATGTAGCGTCGTTCCAAACCACCATCGCGCGCTTAGGCTTGCCCACAGCCGAGGAAAACATGCGCGACAGCTCATCGAACGCGCCCAATCCGACGCGGACATCGACACTGCGGTTTTGGAAATTGATCAGTTGACGGCGAATCATAGCAGCCCACGCTCCAAAAGCATCTCGGCACAAAGGTAGGAAACGTCCTCGAAGGACTTGTTGCGAATATCAAGGGTAAGGTCGGCGGCCTGGCGATACAGCGGACGGCGATGCTCAAACAGGCGCGCAGCATGCTCGGGCGAACGGAAATCGGGGCGCGTGTCGGACCGACGAATCTGGCGAATCGAATCCTCGAAGTCGCCCTCGAGGTACACGCACGTACCCATTTCGTGCATCAGTTCAATATTCACCGGCGTTTCGACGATACCGCCCCCGCACGAAACCAACAGGCTGCGCTCGCTTTGGAGCGAACGGAGCGCCGAGGTCTCGAGCTCGCGAAAACGATCCTCACCCTCGGTCTCAAAAATCTCGGTTACCGACTTGCCGCAACGGCGCACGACCAGACGGTCGGTATCGATAAAACGCCGCTTGAACATGGTGCCGACGTTGCGCGCGAGCGTCGATTTGCCCGCGCCCAAAAAGCCGATAAAGAAGATATGGTCGCAGCCGTGTTTGGTGTGCTGGGACATGACGAGACCTATTCCTCGCAGGGAAGGTCGCGCAGGGCCCGGCGCTCAAAGATACGGAAGATCTGCGTATACCACAGGTCCTGCGTCGCCTGCGGCTTGACCAGAATAGTATCGACGCCGGCGAAGTTGCCGCTCCACACGTCCGTGTAGAGCTGATCACCGATCAGCACAGCCTCGCCGGCTGTGGCGCCGAGGCGCTTAAGGCCCGCCTTGAGGGCAAACGGCGCCGGCTTCATGGCGTGGCTGATGGCCTCGAGTCCCAGCTCGCGTGCAGAGCTCATGACCTGGTCGCGATGCCAGTTGTTGGACACCATGCACAGCTTAAAGCCTTTGGCGCGGGCGGCGTCGAGCCAAGCGGAAACCGCGGCGGGAACCTGCTCGGTGTCGCGCGGCACCAAGGTGTTATCGCGATCGAGCAGAATGGCGCGCTTGCCGTCGGCCCACAGGGTATTAAGGTCGATGCGATCGACCGAGGCAACGTATCGTTTGGGGCTAAAAATCCTCATGCTAATTCCAAGACTGTTGATGCTCTTCGTAGGTTTGCGAGAAGTACTCCTCGTCCTGCGTAATGTAGAAATACAGGTCATCAGAGTCGGTCGGCTCAAGGGTGGCCTTGAGCGCCTCGAGCGACGGAGAGCAGATGGGCGTGGGCGGCAGGCCCTCATGCTTATAGGTGTTATACGGACTATCGCTCTGCAGGTCGTCGGCGGTAACCTCGCCACCGGTGACATACATCATGGTCGCATCGCTGTTGAGATAGCGCAGACCGTCGAGTTTGCCGGCAAGGCGGTTGTAGAAGACCGAGGCCACGTGCGCACGTTGATCGGCGTTGAGGCCCTCGCGCTCAACGATAGAGGCCAAGTTGACGATGTCGTAGTCGGACATCTCCACACCGTAGCGTTCCTTGATCTTGGCTTCGCAGCTCGCAAAGTCAAGCGACTTGTACTCGGTCTTAAACTGATCGAGCATAGCGCGAATCACGCCATCGGCCGTCGGCGAATCACCCAACGAATAGGTCTTGGGGAACAAGAAACCCTCGAGCGAGTCGTTGGCGGCGCCCTTAAGGAAGCTATAGTCGTCCACGTAGTTGGAGGCCTTGGCCTGGTTGAGGAAGTCTTCCTTAGAGATGCTGTCATAGGCCTGGGCCACACGGTCGGCGACTTGATCGACCGTCAGGCCCTCAGGGATAGTCAGCGTATTGGAGCCCGCGTTGGGGCCTTCCATGAGCTGCTGAACAACCTCGGTCGCATCCATGAGTGTGGTGAACGAATAATCACCAGGCTTGAGCGACATATCGGCGTTGAGCTTTTTCACCGCCGCATAGTAATCCTTGGGATTTTCTACGATATGGTTCTCGGAGAGAATCGAAGCGATGCTGTCACCCGAGGCACCATCGGGAATCGTGATAGTAACCTGCTGGCCTGCAACGACTTTCGCACCCTCACCGCCAAAGAAACCCTTGACGGCTGGCACGACAAAGAAAACGATCGCGACAAGCGCAAGCACGGCAACAACGCCACCGATAATCATAGGCACCGGGGAGCTTTTCTTTTGAGCACCGCGACGAGCATGCGTGTTGTAGCTCGAGCGGGTCGCCGGAGCAACGCCATGCGAACCACGAGCGTGATGCGAATGCGATTGGGGGGCCTGCGTTCGCTGGGTAGGTGCCTGCTGCTTAAAGCGGGTGCCGCCTGCAGGCTGGGCCGTACGAGCAGTGGGCTGCTGAGCCGCGTGAGAAGCCGAATGCTGAACCGAACGAGCAGAAGGCTGCTGACCCGTCCGTTGAACAGGTTGGGCCGAACGAGAGAAGGACTGCGCCGGGCGCGCGGCAGACTGAGCTGCGCGCTGCGTCGGCTGTGCCGGACGCTGGCCAGGCTGGGCAGGGCGCGACGCCGGCTGCTGTGTACGATTCGGCTGGCGCGGATCGGAAGCACTAGGCATGCGAAACCTCCTCGTTTTTACGATCGAGCCACGTCTGCAAAAACAGGCTGGCGGCAATCATGTCGATCTTGCCCCTCATCTGCTTTTCGTTGAGTCCCTGCTCGCGCAGGATACGCTTGGCCTCTTGCGAGGACAGACGCTCGTCCTCAAACTCCAACGGAAGATCGAGCTCGTCGGCAATCTTTTGCGCCACAGCGGCAACGCGCTCGGCCTGAGGGCCAGGTTCACCGGCCATGGTCAGGGGACGTCCGCTTACCAGGATGTCGGGCTCATAGTCCTCAACCAGGTAGCGAAACGTCTTGGCCATACCGGTGACCTCGGCAGCCGGGAGCACCTTAACGGGCATCGCCATCTTGCCATCACGGCTCGAGACAGCGATGCCAATCCTGGTTTCCCCTATGTCCAGCGCGAGCGCAACCACAACGACTTCTTAGATTCTTAGGCGCCGAGCGCGGTCTTAGCGGCCGCGAGGGCATCGGCGATGCCGGCAGCGTTCTTGCCACCGGCCTGGGCCATGTTGGGACGGCCACCACCGCGACCGTCAACCAGGCCCGCGATCTGCTTGATCACGTTACCGGCGTGGAACCCGGCCTTCACAGCGTCATCGGAGCCGGCAGCGAGCAGGGCCGGAGTGCCCTTCTCAGTCACGCTGGCGACGACACAAGCGACAGGGCCGGCGACCTTCTGATGCACGGTATCCCATACGTTGCGCAGGTCGGCAGCCTCAAGGCCCTGGAGCTCAGCGACGACCAGCTTGTAGCCGCCGAGCTCGACAGCACCCTCGATGGCACTGGAAATGGCGTCGGAGGAGCCACCGGTCAGAGCCTTTTTGAGCTTGTTGGACGTCTCGCGCAGCTCGGCCTGCAGGTTCTCCACGCGGGTGGGAACCTCATCGACGCGGCACTTGAGCGTAGCGGCGGCGGCGTCGACGAGCGCCAGACGGTCGGCCATGTAGTCGAGGGCACCCTTAGACGTCACGGCCTCGATGCGGCGGACATTGGAGCCTGTGGAGGACTCGGAAATAATCTTAAACAGGCCGATCTCGGCGGTGTTGGCGGCATGCGTACCACCGCAGAGCTCGCGGGAGAACGGCTGGTCCTCGGCGCCCACGGAAACGACGCGGACGACATCGCCGTACTTCTCGCCAAACAGAGCGACAGCGCCGGCAGCCTTAGCCTCGTCGATGCCCATGACACAGGTCACGACCGGCTTGGAAGCGAAGATCTGCTGATTGACCAGGTCCTCGACAGCCTTGAGCTGCTCGGAGGACAGGGCCTCGAAGTGCGTGAAGTCAAAGCGCAGGTGCTCGGGCGTCACCAGAGAGCCGGCCTGGGAGACGTGCTCGCCCAGGACCTGCTTAAGGGCGGCGTCGAGCAGGTGCGTGGCGGTGTGGTTGCGGCGCAGGAAGCCACGGCGCTCGGCGTCGAGCGCGGCGGTCACGGTAGCACCGACGGCCAGCGTGCCCTCGGCAACGTGGGCGACGTGAGCATAAAGGCCGTTGTGGTTCTTGGTGTCGGCAACGGTCAGCGAAACGCCCTCGGCGGAAAGCTCGCCGGCATCGCCCTGCTGGCCACCCATCTCGGCATAGAACGGAGTGCGGTCGAGAACGACCTCGACGTCCTCGCCGGCGGCAGCGGACTCGACGGACTCGCCGTTGCGCACGATGGCAACAACCTTGGCGCCCTCGATCACATCGTTGTCATAGCCGTCGAACTCAGTCTCGGCGACCTTGTCGGAAAGCTCGACCCAAACGTCGTTGAAGCTGCCCCAGGCGTCGCCTTTGGCATTGGCGCGGGCACGGGCCTTCTGGTCCTCCATGCAGGCAGTGAAGCCGTCCATATCGACATCGTGGCCAGCGGTGCCGGCGATCTCGACGGTCAGGTCGATGGGGAAACCAAAGGTGTCGTGCAGCTTAAAGGCAACATCGCCCGGAAGCGCAGCACCCTCGGCAAGCGCTGCCAGGGCCTCATCCAGGTAGACGCGACCGTTGTCGAGCGTCGTGGAGAAGCGCTCCTCCTCGGAGGCGACGATACCCTTGACGAGCGCGACGTTCTTGAGCAGCTCAGGATAGGCCTCGCCCATCTGAGCGTTGACCTCGTCGATAAACTTGGTCAGGAAGGCGCCCTCGATGCCCAGCAGGCGACCGTGGAACACGGCGCGGCGGAGCAGGCGGCGAAGGACGTACTCGCGACCCTCGTTACCGGGCAGGATGCCGTCAGAGATCATGAAGTCGACGGCACGGGAGTGGTCGGCGATGATGCGAAGAGAACGGCTGGCGCCGGAGTAATCGTCGGCGTCATAGGTCTTGCCGCTGATCTCCTCGCCCAGCTTGATGAGGTGCTGCATCAGATCGCCGTCGTAGTTAGCAGTCTTGTGCTGCATGATAGCAGCCATGCGCTCCAGGCCCATGCCCGTATCGAGGTTGCGGTGCGGCAGCTCCGGCATGGAGCCGTCCTCCTGACGGTCGTACTGGGTAAACACGAGGTTCCAGAACTCAAGGAAGCGGTCGCAGTCGCAGCCAGGCTTGCAGTCGGGGCTGCCGCAGCCGACCTCCTCGCCCATGTCAAAGTAGATCTCGGAGCACGGACCGCAGGGGCCGGTGGGGCCAGCGGCCCAGAAGTTGTCGTCCTCGCCCAGGCGGGAGATGTGGTCCTCAGCAACGCCCAGAGAACGCCACACGTCGTGGGTCTCGTCGTCCTCGGTAAAGACGGTAAAGTACAGGCGGTCGAGCGGCAGCTTGAACTCCTTGGTGATGAGCTCAAAGGCCCAGGCGCAAGCCTGCTCCTTGGAGACGCCGCCGAAAGAGAAGTCGCCGAGCATCTCGAAGAAGGACAGGTGACGACCGTCCTCGCCGATGCAATCGATGTCGTTGGTGCGAACGCACTTCTGGCAGGAAATCGCGCCGATCTCCTTCATGGTCTTTTTGCCCTGGTAGTACTCCTTAAACTGGTTCATGCCGGCGTTGGCAAGCAGCAGCGAGGGATCATCGGGGACGAGGGACGAAGAAGGATAGAGCTTAAGACCGCGCTCCTCAAAGAAGTTGAGGAACTTGGAGCGGATCTCGGCCGTAGTCATTGACGGGTAGTCAGCACTCATAGAGGGAATCTCCTCGGTTTCACATCGAAACAGTTCAAACGTAACGATATTACCATCCCACCGCGCCTGTGCAAAAAAGAGGGTCGCCAAACAGCGACCCTCCAGCGAAATTGCATGTTAGCACGTATGAATGTTAACCCGAATTACCCCGCTAGTTGTCGTCATCGTCCATGGAGCCGTCGATACCGGTTTTGGTATCGTCGTCCGAGTTGGAGTCATCGTCCTTGGCGAAGGGGTTCTTGAAGAAGCCCGTGGCATCGGGTTGCAGACCTGAGAGCTTGATCCAGGGATTATCGAGCTCGGGCTTGGGCATGGCCTTGGCCTCGGGCGCAGTCTCGTTGCCGATGAGCTCGGACTCGTAGATGAAGGTGTCGTCGCCGAGCGCGTCGTAGGCGGCGACCGGGTTGCCATCGGCATCGCGGTACGGCGTGCCCTTAAACACGGCGCCGTCATAGGCCACAAGCTGTCGGCCGGTCTCATTCTCGAAGTAGTACACGAAGATACCCTTGAGGGCCGCACAAAGCGGGATGGCAATAATCATGCCGATGGGGCCCATGAGTGCCGAGCCAATAACGAGCGCCGTGAGGCTCATGATGGGATGCACCTGCACCGAGCTCTGCATGACCTTAGGAGAAATCACGTTGTCGGTGACGTTTTGCGCGACCATCGTCACGATGAGCGTCCATAACGCCAACATGGGGCTGAACATGAAACCAAGCACTGTGGCGATTGCTGCGCTCACCCAAGGACCGACGACCGGAACCAAATGCATGATGCCGGTAAAGATAGCCATGAGCGCCGCATACGGATGACCGATGATCAAAAAACCGATAAAGGCGAGGAAACCACCGCAGATGGACGTCACGACCATACCGCGCATGTAGCCGCCGACAGAGCGAGAAAGGATGGCAACCATAAAGCGGTACGAGGTCTCCTTCTCCTGACCGATGATGGTGCAAATCTCGTGATGCATGCGAGGGTAGTCGCAGGCCATCCAGTAGGCAAGCACCAGACCAAGGAAGATCACGAACAACTGCGAGGCCGTATTGGTGATGAGCGGGAACACACCGCGACCAAGCTCGGCAGCAATCTGAGACACATACTTCGATGCCACGGCAACCAGCGACGAAAGACTATCGTCCAAATACTCCTTGAGCGGCGTGTTGTTGAGCGTCTTGGCATGCGAGATCATCTCGTTGAGATCGCCACCTGCAACACGAAGCTGCTCGGGCAGGCGGCTCAGGACTTCCATGATCTGACCAAAGAGAATCGGCGACAAGATGCAAACGACACCGACGAGCACGGCAACAACAACAATAAGCGCGATAAGCGAACCGATGCCGCGATTCACGCCATGGTGCTCGAGCCAATTGGTGATCGGGGACATCACAAAAGCAATGATGGAGCCGACGGCAAGAAACTCAATAACCGGTGCCAGGATGCCCATAAGGTTAAAGATGACGGCAGCAATAACAATGCAGCCGACAACAGCCCAAATGCGCAGCGTCAGAATGCGGGTGTCGCGCAGCACACGATCGGTTTGTTGGGGGTGCTCACTCATGAACGAATCATCACTCCGTCGGGGTCGATCTTGTCCTGAATCTTCTTAAGCGTGCGGCGCAGCAGACGCGAAACCTGCACCTGAGAAATACCCAGCTTCTTGGCGATCTCGATCTGGGTCATGCCCTTCACAAAGCGCAGCTCGATCACCTCGCGCTCGCGCGGCGAGAAATCACGGATGGCTTCCTCGATCACTAGGCGGTCATCGGTAAAGTCGAGCTCGTTGTCGTCGTCGGCGTAACGGTCGAGAATCGAAGGGGCATCGTCGGAATCGGACGCACCAGGAGCCTCGATGGGCACCGAGGTATAGGCCGAAGACGATTCCATAGCCTCGAGGACCTCATCGACAGTCACATCTAGATACTCAGCGATCTCCTCAACCTTGGGCGAACGCTGCAGCTCGTTGGTAAGTTTGTCAGTAGCCTGGTTGACCTTGGCCGAGAGCTCCTGCAGACGACGCGGTACGCGCACGCTCCAGCCCTTGTCGCGAAAATGGCGTTTGATCTCGCCCAGGATAGTGGGTGTCGCAAACGTCGTGAACTCGAGTCCGCGCTCGGGATCAAAACGGTCGATAGCCTTGAGCAAGCCCAGATAGCCGACCTGCATGAGGTCGTCGAGCGGCTCGCCGCGATTCTTAAATTTGTTGGCAAGAAACCTTACCAGGTTCATATGGGACATGACGAGCTGCTCACGGGCGTCCGGATCACCGGTCTCCTTGTAACGACGAAACAGCTCGCGGGTTTTCTCCTTGTCCCAAGCGGTCTTGCCGCTCCGGGAACGTTCGGTCATATTAGATATCCGCCTTGAGGTCGAGGGAAAGCGTCAGGGGCGCCGTAGTCTTTTCGTAGGAGTCGCACACGCTCGCGAGGATGAGCTCGGCATACACCGCAGCCTGGTCGTCTTCATCGACCGTAGCCTGGTCGCCAAAGGTAATAGTCATGCCAACGTGGGTCTCATCGACATCGAATTTGATGGTGATGTCATCGCAGTCGACCGCGGTGCAACCAAAGATGAAAGCCTCCTCAGCAGCCATGCGGATGTCCTCGATGCGATCGACAGACATGGAACACAGGGCACCAACGTTGGCTGCCGTCATGCGCACAAGGCGAGCGAGACGCGGGTCGCCGGCAACGGTCAGCGTGATGGGGCAGGTTGCTTCGCTACTCATAGCAGGACTCCTCAGAGGTCTCGGAGGGTGTATAGGTGTAATACTGAGCCCGCTTGGATGCAGACTTCTGAGCCACATCTGCGCCATCGGCGGCCTCGTCCTCCGCCTTGCCAATCAAGACGCGCTCGGTCGGCTGCTCGGCTTCTTCGGCGGCAGCGGAAAGCTTGCGCTCGGCTTCAGCTGCAGGAGCCTTCACCTTATTGAAGAGCTTCTGCACAGCACCGGCAGCAGAGTCGGTCACGCTCGACACAGCATTGCTGGCCTCGGCCATGCTGCCCGTAACCTCGGAAATGTCGCGAACCACGGCTTCGACCTCTACGAGATTGGAGGTAAGGGCATCAACTGCCGTCTTGCTCGACTTAAGCAGCGGCTCCATCTGGGCAAGCGCCGGCGTAAGCTCATCGACAGCGCCATCGAGCTTTGCCACCACAGGCTGAGCCTCGGCGATGGTGTTGTTGAGGTCGTCCACGGTCTTATCGAGCGAGTCGACAACATTGCGGGTCTTGCGCAGGGTAAGCGCGAGCTCAGCGATGGCCCACACGCCGGCAACGGCGAGCAACAGCAGGGCGATTTGAATGGGACTCATACAAGCCTCCCGGAAGAATCGAAATACAGACGCTTTTCATGGTACCCCAAAGGGGACCGAACATGCCAAGAGCAGCAACGTGGGACAAAATTATCAGCAGCTACTTCGGTGCATTCCCGCTGCGGTCGCGTTCGCTTTGCTCTACGCGCCACTCTTCCCAGCCGCGCCCGGCAGGCTGCCAAAATGCACCGCGTTCCAAGCCTTCGGGCAAATAGCGCTGATCGACCCAGCCTTCGGGATAATCATGTGGATACTTATACACACCGTATTCGTCGCTGCCTGGGCGATGACGATCGCGCAAATAACTCGGCACCTCACGTAAACCGCTGCTATGAATATCGGCCAACGCCGAGTCAATCGAGGCCTCACATGCGTTTGACTTAGGCGCCAAGCACACATAGAGTGCAGCCTGAGCCAGGTTAATGCGGCACTCGGGATAGCCGATGACCTCGGCAGACTTAAACGCGGCATGCGCCACCAAAAGCGCCTGCGGGTCGGCGTTGCCGACGTCCTCAGAAGCATGAATCATAATGCGACGGGCGATAAACTTAGGATCCTCCCCCGCATCGATCATTCGGGCAAGCCAATAGACGGTGGCATCTGGATCGCTGCCACGCATGGATTTAATAAACGCACTGATAACGTCGTAGTGCATGTCGCCGTTTTTGTCATACGTAAAGCCGCGACGCGGGTTGGCAATCTTTACGTCATCCACGGTGATGGGATAGCGCTCCCCCGCCGCCGGCGCTGGCGTTCCCTCGGTATCGGGACGCGTGACGGCAATCTCGCTCGCCAGCTCAAGTGTCGTCAGGGCCGAGCGTGCATCACCCGCGGCCAGCGTACAAATGGTCTTGACCGTATCAACATCGGCCGAGAACTTTCCATTCAAGCCCTGCGGTGCCTCAAGCGCACGTTCAATAAGCGTGGCGATATCCTCATCCTTCAGATGCTCAAGTTCCACCACGCGCCCACGCGACAACAGTGCCGAGTTGACCTCGAAGTACGGGTTCTCCGTCGTAGCGCCAATCATAATGACGGTACGGTTCTCAACTGCATGCAGCAGGGCATCCTGCTGCGACTTAGAGAAGCGGTGAATCTCATCGATGAATAGAATGGTGCGGCGGTCGTACGTATTCAGGCGCGTCTTGGCCTCATCAATCACGCGGCGCAAGTCCTTCACGGTACCCGTCACAGCGCTGACCTCGACAAACTCGCTCTTGGTATGGTTGGCGATAATATGGGCCAGCGTCGTCTTACCCGTACCGGCAGGCCCGTACAGAATCACGCTCGAAAGCACGTCGTGCTCAATCGCGGCACGCAGCCATGAACCCTTACCGACGGCCTTTTGCTGGCCCACGTACTCGTCGAGCGAATTGGGTCGCATGCGCACCGCGAGCGGCGCATTTTTAAAGGAACGCTCGCGCGTCGAGGCAGAAAAAAGGTCGTCCATAGCCATCCCGTGCATCAATCAAAAACGTTTTCAACTAACCAGTATACCGAATATATACGAACTACCGTTCGTTAATATAAGTACGGTGCGGAAACTCCAGACCAGGGAACAGCTTGCTCGTCAGTTCGCAGAAATAGCCGTCCGTCATGCTCGCGATATAATCCACCACGGCTTGATCCTTGTCGTCCTGCCAGGCATAGGTGCGATCGTAGTAGGAAAGCTGCTGCTCAATGCGCGAAATATGGTGCTTAAAGATGTACGAGGACTCGTCATCACTGTTTAGATCCCGCAGGCAACGGTCGTAGAGCTTTTCGAACGCCTCGCGCAGCTCCGCCTCGGAATCGCCTTCGATACCGCCCTTGCTATAGATCTTCTCGTAGTTCTCGCGCTTGGCTCGGCGGATTTCCTCAAACAGGTCCTCGCTCATCTCGATGCGCGGCTTACCATAGCTGTGCTCAACGATATCGATGGAGGCATGCGTGAGGATCCAACTGTTGTAGGCACCGCCCCGGCCATCATCAAAGGCGTCGGGTGACAGCAGGCCCGCCGCGATGGCGTCTTGGCGATCGCGCCCAACGTAGGCAAGGATATCCGAGATGCGGACCACGCAGCCTTCGAGCGTCATGGGACGCAGGTGCTCAATTGCGCCGTAACCCGCGGCAATGCAATCCTCAACCGTCTGATCAAACTGTTCAAAAGAGCCCATGTCCGAGAGCTCAAACACGCGTTGCTCGTACTCGCCGTTATGGCACAGCACGCCATCAAGCGTCTGGAGCGACACGTTGCGGCCATACAGTGCATCGAGCACGCGGACAGACTGCACGTTATGGAAAAAGAAGCGCCCGGTGTGCTCGTGATAGATATCGTTGAGAAAGCGCTCACCGGCATGGCCGAAAGGCGTGTGTCCCAAGTCGTGGCCTAAGCCAATCGCCTCGATCAGATCGCAGTTGAGCCCCAGGGCGCGACCGATATCGCGCGCGATGCGCGAGACAAGCTGCACGTGCAGACCGCGGCGTGACAGGTCGTCGTTGCTGCGAAAACTGAAGACCTGCGTTTTGCCTGCATAGCGGGTGTATGCGGGCAGATGCAAAATCTTTTCGGTATCGCGCATAAAGGCCGGACGCATAAGCGTGCCTTTGTCGGCAGCGCGATCAATACGACGAATGACCTGATCGTCGTTGCAACGATACGGGTTGACGGCACCCGAAGCACGATCGGTGGAAATGCGCTCGACCAGCTCGGGCGACAACGCCGAAGGAATACGGTCCATGCGCGCCTTAATGACGGCCGTTTCTTGATTAGTTGCCATGGCATGCTCCTTAAAAAGGATGCGCAATCAGTTACAATGTACAGCCCACGACCTCGATTATGGCAAAAATCGGCACTAAAAACGGGAGCAATGGCAGGGAACGCGATTTTATGAAGAGGCAGGAGAGCGCCAGGACCAGGAGCGAGACGGCAAATGCCACGATGCCGCCCATAGGGTCGAGCGTGCAAAGCGCGAAGAGTGCTTTGGCATCCCCCATGCCGATGCCCGGGATTTGGCGAAGACGACGCCAGAGGGACTCAGTCAGCACGAGAGCAAGATACACAATGACGGCAAGACCCGCGTGGTCAAGCGCTGTGTTCAAACCGAGGTCGAGCCAAACACCCGCCAACGCCGCCACGGCACATGCGCCGGCAAGCCCATTGGGAAACCGTCGCTCTCGGGCATCAATTGCCACGCCGGCAAAGATGCAAATCCAAAACGGGATATAGACCATCGGACGCCTCCTCGAGCTGCATCGCAAAAGCAAAAACCACCACAAAGGTGCCTATCCCCTTTGCGGTGGTTTTGGTGGTGGTTATTTGGCGCCTTGCATGACCTCGTCGAGGGTGACGTTTACGGCATGCTGGGTAGGAACCCAGTCGACCTTCAGGAACAGCGCGGCCACCGTGATGGGGATATAGCTGAACATAAAGATCGGGAAGGTAAACAGGTTGGTTACCAAACGCCACTTTTGCGCGCAGTGAATGTGCTTGTACTCGAAGATGGTCGTGAGTAGCGCAAGGATAAAGAAGGTCTGGTACATCATGGCGAAGGTCATAATGAGCGAAGCGGCGCACGCCTGCATCTCGACTTCGGTAGCCAAGAAGCCGTGCGAAAGACCGCCCACGATCAGGAACGTCGCATTAGCGAGCATCGAGATCAAGGACAACAGCATACCCGGGGCGATCGTCATGAACATGTCGTAGGCGGCAAAGCGGCGATAGCGGAACGTAGACTTGACCAGATGCTTGCCGTAGGTAAAGAACACCTGGTAAAAGCCCTTGGTCCAGCGCATACGCTGCTTCCAGGATGCCTTGAACGTCACGGGTTGCTCGTCAAAGAACTCCGCCGGTGCATAGCCAATGCGGATACCGTGAATGGCGCAGAACGTGGTGAACTGAATGTCCTCGGTCAGCGTGTGGAACTGCCAACCGTGCATGCCCTCGATAACGCTGGCGGAGATGAGGTAACCCGAACCCGATACAGCGCAGGAAGTCTTGCAGATATTACGCGCATTGTTAAGGAAGCGCGCCTCGCGCAGATACCACGTGGCGTTGGCCGCAGAGATCCACGAGCTGCCGAAGTTCTTAGAGTTGCGATAGCTCGTGACCACATGGAAGCCCTGATCAAAGGCGTCATTCATCTTGGATACGTAATCGCGGGAGATAACATTGTCGGCATCGAAGATGAAGTAGCCCTCAAACGTGTCGGGATACTCGTTGAGAATGCGATCGAAACCAAAGTCCATGACCCAGCTCTTGCCCTTGCGGGCCAGGTCGTTGCGCTCGTAAACAATGGCACCGGCCTCGCGCGCGAGCTGTGCGGTGTTGTCGGTGCAGGCGTCGGCAACGACAAAGACCTCGATAAGCTCGGACGGATAGTCCTGGTCCTTGATGGAGCGCACGAGATTGGCAATTACGGCCTCCTCGTTATGCGCCGCGATAAAGAAGGCATAACGGTGGAGTTTTTTGGCCTTGGGAGGCGCGACCTCACCACGAAGAGCGCCAATGACAAAGAAGACCACCTGGTACAGAAAGCAGACCGTGAGCAGCGTGACAACAATCTGGTTGAAGATCACGATGGGTGTGTTGGTTTGTAAAAAGGCGAGCATGCAGGCTCCCAGCAACGCGTTACGTAAACAATCGTATATCTTACCGCAGGCTTACCGAGTTCAAGAAACTACCTAATACTGACTAGGCATCGAGCAGGCCGAGCTGCGGGACGATTTCGTCACCGGCGGCAGTGCGGCCGAGCGAACGAGGAGCCAGATCATCCAGAACCGCCGCAAGATCCCACGGCAGCTCGTCACGGCACTCAATGCGCTCCCCCGTCACGGGATGGTCGAATGCCACGCGCCAAGAATGGAGGAACTGCCTGGTCAGGCCCTGATCGGCGCGCGCATCGCACTTACCGTAGAGCGGATCGCCCACGCAGGCGTGGTTGATATGGCGCATATGCACACGAATCTGATGTGTGCGGCCCGTAAACAGGTGGCACTCGACAAGCGTATAACCGTCGTCAAATCGCGTGGAATCGAAGCGCTCGAGGACCTTAAAGGTCGTAATGGCCTGGCGCGCGAAAGGGTCGTCCGAAACCGCCATCTTGACACGGTCGCGCGTAGAACGGGCAATGCCGGTGTTAATGGTGCCCTCATCCATAGCGATATGACCGTGAACAAGCGTGATATAACGACGATCGAGCGTACGCGTGCGGATGAGATTTTGGAGCGCGCGCTGGGTGTCGTCGTCCTTTGCCGCAAGCATGAGACCCGAGGTATCGCGATCCAAACGATGCACGATGCCGGGGCGGTCCTCGCCCTGCACGGTGCCCAGATGGTCGATACCGCAGTGATAGACCAGGGCATTCGCGAGCGTACCGCTCTCATGACCATGTGCAGGATGGCACACCAGGCCGCGCTGCTTGGAGAGCACGATAAGGTAGTCGTCCTCATAGCGAATGTCGAGCGGAATGGCCTCGGGAATCACATCGGTAGGATCGTGCGGCTCGGGCAAATCGACCGAAATACGATCGCCGGCTCGCACGGCGTACTTTTTGGACAGGCAGGTCTCGCCATTGACAGCGACGGCGCCACCCTCGATCAGATGCGCGCAGGCAGAACGTGTAGGGCAGCCGTCATTGGCGCCCAGATAAGCGTCAAGACGCTGACCGGCGGCATCGTCGGCAACAAGGATATGGATGTCGGCCATTAGCGCTCATTCCTTTCGCGAATCTTGCGGGCGCGCTCCCCACGTTGCTGGGCCTTGCGCTTGGCGCGGGCCTCGTCACGGGCGTTGAGCTCGGCGGTCGCATCGACCTCACGGGCAGCGGGGCTCAAGAACATGTAGCCGAAGAGGGCGAGCACGACACCCAAGGTAATGCCGATATCGGCCACATTGAAGACGGGGAAGTCGATGAAGGTGGTGGCAATAAAATCGGTCACGAAGCCAAAGGCCAAACGATCGATAGCGTTGCCGATAGCACCGCCCGCAACCATCGCCATGCCCACAACCTCAAGATGGGCGAGCTGGGGTGCACGAACGAGGTACACGGCAATAGCGATAATGACCGCCAACGCCAGCGCGGCAAACGCGATACCATGCCCCTCGCCCATACTAAAGGCAGCACCGATATTGCGGACAAACATAAAGTCGATGACACCGGGGATGACAGTCACATGCAAAGCTTCGCCCACGGCACGAACCGCAAGCTTGGTCAGCTGGTCAACAAGCAACACAACGAGCGCCACCCCACCAGCAACACCCAACCGCCAACGCAAAGGCGGCGTCATATCCGCAGAACGACCCAAAGAAATCCCCTACCCTCAGATAATCAAATTACGTTTAACGCAATTAATCATCTTATAGTGACAAACGCCAAACGCGCAGCATATTCTCCAACGCTAGCGAAATAACCAGCACAAAACAAAAGCGACATCCCGAATAACGGAATGTCGCTTAATAGCTTTCGACTAAGAACGCAAGTCGAAAGAAAGCCTTTAGCTCCAGCAATGGAAACGCCGCGTTTTCGTCACCAACAGCGAAAATGTCCCTAAGCGAGCAAGGTGACGTGAAAGAGGAGGGAAGCGTACTTTGGTACGCGACCGACGATTGAACGTCAGATTGCCGCTTAGGGGCGTTTGCAGCGTCGGTAGGTTACGGCGTTCTAGGAGCGCCGTAACCTACAAAGCGTCGGCGCAGCGCTTGCAAATATGCGCGTGGCCGTTGTACTCGCCGACGGTGGTGCGGTAGTTCCAGCAACGGTCGCAGCACTCGCCCTCGGCAGCCTCGATGGCAACGGAGAGCTCCTCGCCCTGGGTCAGCTCAACATCGGAGACGATGTAGAACTCGGCCAGGTCGACGGCCTTGTCGCCGGTCAGCAGCGCATACATCTCGGCGGGAACGACCGCCTTGACGCGGACCTGCTGGCTCTTAGTGAAGGTGCCGGCGGAACGGGCATCCTCAAGGGCCTTGGTCACGGCGCTACGGAGCTCGAGCGAAGCCTCGAGCACGCCCTCAAACTCATTGGCCTCGTCAACCGTGATGGGCGACTTGTACCAATCGAGCAGCGCGGCGTACTTCTGGTGATCGACGCAGCCTGCAGGCGCATATGCCATGGCCTCGTCAACCGTGTAGGACAGGATCGGCTGCAGGTCGCGCATGAGCATCGAGAAGAGCTCTGCGAGCACGGTCTGGGCGCTGCGGCGCTCGAGCGAGCCGGGCTTATCACAGTACAGACGGTCCTTCAGGGCATCGAGGTACACGTTGGAGAGTTCGGTAACCACGAAGTCGTAGAGTGCACGGTAGGCGCGCGGGAACTCGTAGCTGGCGTAGGCATCGTCGACCTCGGCCTGGACCTGGGTCAGGCGGGCAACCATGAGCTTATCGAGCGGCAGCAGGTCGGCAAAGGCGACGCCGTCGGTCTCGGGCTCAAACTGACCCTCGAGCTCGGAGAGCAAGAAACGCAGCGTGTTGCGGAAACGACGGTAGGCATCGGACGTACGAGCAAGGATCTCGTGGTCGATGGACACGTCGGAGCTGGTATCGACGGATGCAACCCACAGACGGATGATGTCAGCGCCCATCTCGTCGCAGACCTTATTGGGGTCGATGACGTTGCCGAGCGACTTGGACATCTTACGGCCCTGGCCGTCGAGGGTGAAGCCCTGCGAGACAACCGCCTTGTACGGAGCGCGGCCGTTGGCGCCCACCGAGGTGAGCAGCGAGCTTTGGAACCAACCGCGGTGCTGGTCGGAGCCCTCGAGGTACACATCCGCCGGATACTCCAGCTCGGGACGGTACTCGCAGACGGCCTTCCAAGACACGCCGGAGTCCCACCACACGTCGAGGATGTCCTTATCGGCCTTGAGGTGATGGCCACCGCACTTGGGGCAGACGCAGGCCTCGCCCAGGTAGCTCTCGGGAGCGTCGGTGAACCAGGCATCGGAGCCCTTCTCGTGGAAGAGCTTGATGACGGCGTCGAGCGTGGCGTCGTTCATGACCTTCTCACCGCAGTCGGCGCAAGTGTAGCTGGGGATAGGCACGCCCCAGTTGCGCTGGCGGCTGATGCACCAGTCGGGACGCTGCTCAACCATGGCGCCGATGCGGTTGGCGGCGTGAGCCGGATACCACTTGACGTTCTCGCGAACCTCCTTGCCAGCCTGCTCGCGCAAGCCGGTCTTGTCCATCGAGACAAACCACTGGTCGGTAGCACGGAAGAGCACCGGGTGCTTGCAGCGCCAGCAGTGCGGATAGCTGTGCGTGATCTTCTTCTCGAGGACCAGGGTGCCGCGCTCGCGCAGGAACTCGATGATGTGCGGGTTGGCCTCATCGGTATCCATACCGCTGAAGGGGCCACCGGTACCAAACTCCTCGCCGGTGTAGAACTTGCCGTCGTCATCGACCGGCATGCAGATGTCGGTGATGCCCTCCTTGAGGCAGGCAAAGTAGTCGTCGACGCCGTGGCCGGGCGAGTTGTGGACGATACCGGTACCGTCATCGACACCAACGTAATCGGCCAGCAGCGCCACGCCCTCAACGCCGTCAAAGATCGGCTGCTTGTAGTGGATATGATGGAAGGTCTCGGCGGGAACCACGTAGGGCTTGCCGTCGACCATGACCGGGGTGTACTCCCAGCCAAACTCCTCGCAGCACTTGGGAGCCAGGTCCTCGAGCATGACCTCGGCGCGCCCATCGTGCTCAACGGCAACATAGGCGGCGCCGGGCTTGAGGGAAACTGCCTGGTCAGAGGGGATGGTCCACGGCGTGGTCGTCCAGATGATGAAGTCAACCGGGCCGTCGAAGTTCTCGAGGCCGGCGGGCTTGGAGGTCATCTCGAAGCGCACGAAGATGGACGGGCTCGTCTCGTCGGAGTACTCAATCTCGGCCTCGGCGAGTGCGGTGTGGCAGTGCTTGCACCAGTGGACGGGCTTATGACCACGATAGATCATGCCCTTGTCGAACATGGCCTTGAAGACCTCGATGTCGGCGGCGTCATGCTGGTGATAAAGCGTCAGATACGGGTTGTCCCAGTCGCCGAGCACGCCCAGGCGACGGAAGCCAGCCTTCTGGAGCTCGATGTTCTCGACAGCGAACTTGTTGCAAAGCTCGCGGATCTTAGCCGTGGAGGTCTGGTTGAACTTCTCGGTGCCGAGCTTCTCCTCGACCTTATGCTCGATCGGCTGACCGTGGCAGTCCCAACCGGGGACATAGGGAACTTCATAGCCCTGCATCATCCAGTAACGGTTGATCATGTCCTTGGAGATCTTGTTCATGGCGTGGCCGATGTGGATCGGGCCGTTGGCGTACGGAGGGCCGTCGTGCAGCACGAACTTCTTGTGACCCTCGTTCTTCTTTAGAACTTGCTCGTAGACCTTGTTGTCCTGCCAGTCCTTGAGTCGCTTTGGCTCGGACTTGGAAAGACCGGCACGCATGGGAAATCCGGTTTTGGGCAGATTCATCGTCTGCTTGTACTCGTTTGCCACGGTACCCCTTTCATGTCGTGGGCGCGCACGCCCGATGGGCACCAAAAAAAGCGCCCGTCCCTGCAAGCTGGGACGAAGCGCCACATAACGGGCTGCACGCCCGCAAAAGCTCTTCGCTTAACCACCCAGCTTAGATGCCCTCGCCCGCGTATTCGCGCGCTCGCATCCGTTACTCGGCTGGCCTGTATCGACGACCATCTCGGCGATGTCTACTAAGACGAACCTGCGCGGCACGTCCGTTGGGACCGCAGCTCCGGGGTGATTTTCATCGGTCGCATGCACGGGTTCTCAGCGCTCCCCGCTCTCTGTAGCATGCGGACGGCCGACTACTCGTCCCCATCAACGCTTATGCGGAGTATGCTAGCACGTTCCGCGCCGGCGAAAAACCCTCAACACTGGTTTTATACGTTCGAAATTTCTTGCGGCCGTGTACCTTCTCTTGGAGCAAAATACCTGTAAGCACTTTATCGAACGAAAGAAGGTTGCTATGCGCACGATCGGAATGAGCGACTACACCGTCGGCGAAGACTGCTTTGACGAGCTGCCCGGAGCACTGGCCGAGTACGGAGCGACCAAGGTCGCCATTATTGGCGGCAAACGTGCACTAGCCGCAACCCTTCCCGGAATCGAAGCCGCGCTGGCAGGCACCGACGTCGAGATTCTGGAGACGCGCGTCTACGGCACCAACAGCACGCGGGCCAATATCGCCAAGGTCGTGAACTCCCCCGCTTGCCAGCAGGCGGACGTGCTTATCGCCTGTGGCGGCGGCAAGGCACTCGACACCGTCAAGACGGCGGCCATCGAGCTCAAGAAGATCGTCTTTACCGTACCGACGATTTGCTCTAACTGTTCCGCCGCGACCGCCATTGCCGTTGTCTACAACGACGATGGATCGCTCGAGGGCTATTCGTACCCCAACCGACCGGCGCACATCTTCATCAATCCCAAGATCATAGCCGAGGCTCCGGCAGAGTACTTTTGGGCCGGCTTGGGCGACGCCCTGTCCAAGCAGCCCGAGGTCGAGTACGCCACGAGCGCCGGCAACCTGGAGCACACCGCCGGCCTTGGCCTGGCTCTTGCCCACACCTGCTCCGAGCCGCTGTTTACCTACGGTGTTCAGGGTCTTGAGGACGTTCGTCAGAATCTGTCGAGCGAGGCCGTCAAGCAGATCGCGCTCGACATCGTGGTCAACACGGGCTACGTCTCCAACCTGACCAACCAGAACGATTACTACTACAACTCGAGCGTGGCGCACGCGTTCTACAACGCCACCTGCAGCATTCCACGTGAGGGCACCTACCTGCACGGCGAAGTCGTAAGCCTGGGCGTGCTGGTGTTGTTCGCCTACACGGGCGACACCGAGAACCTTAAGCGCTATGCTGCCTTCAACAAGCAGATGGGGCTACCCGTAACGCTTGAGCAGGTCGGGCTTACCGAGACTGATATCCCTGCCCTGTGCGAGTACGCGCACGCCACCAACGAGTGGAAGCAAGGCAACCCGGAGCCCTTCACCGACGAGAAATTCGCCGCCGCCATCAAAGCCGCCAACGCCTACGGCCACACGCTCTAGACCCAGGCCAAAACCACCACAAAGGTGCCTGTCAC
The DNA here is from genome assembly GCF_040092335.1 of Collinsella sp. CLA-ER-H8. Classification (NCBI taxonomy): domain Bacteria; kingdom Bacillati; phylum Actinomycetota; class Coriobacteriia; order Coriobacteriales; family Coriobacteriaceae; genus Collinsella; species Collinsella sp. CLA-ER-H8. The sequence goes on from NZ_JBBNLU010000004.1 coordinate 143,487, forward strand.
CTTTGTGGTGGTTTTTTATTGCTCCAGCATGCTGGGGTCGAACTCGCTAACCGGGATCACGCGATAACCGTGGCGGAGCAGTAAATCAACGAAGACGCCGTTGCCCGCCGTGAGGGTGCCACTGAATGTTCCGTCGTAGATGAGGCTCGCGCCGCACGAGGGACTGCGGTCCTGCAGGATGCACGCGGCGATCTTTTCCGGCCCACCCGCCTGCTCGCACATGTCGAGCGCACGTTGGGCGCCTAGGCGAAATTTCAGGTCAACGGATACGCCCTCGCAGGTACGGACCTCGCCGTTCACAATCTCGGACGGCTTGCGCGGCGTGGGCAGGCCCCCAAAGACCTCAGGGCACACCAAGAGGACCTCGGTCCCTGTACGCTCGCAGGCCTCGACCAACTCGCGATGATAGTTGTCGAGCCCGTTATACTTGCAGCTCTCGCCCATCAAACAGGCACTCACCACGATCTTCATTTCCATCCCCCTCAAGCAAAACGCCCCATTTGAGTAAGCTGCTCAAATGGGGCGTCGGCGTTTACTGGCTCGGCCGCGGCTTTACTGCTGCTTGGGCATCAGCGGATTCTCGCGCGTGAGGAGGTTCATGAACTCCTCACCCGTGATGGTCTCCTTCTTGTACAGATAACGAGCCAGCTCGTGGAGCTTAAACTTGTTCTCCTTGAGGATCTGCAGGGCGCGATCGTGCGCGTCCTCGATAAGCTTAGCGACAATCGCGTCCACACGCTCGGCCGTACCAGGGGCGCAGGTGAGCGACGTATCCTGATTGAGGTACGCGTTCTGCACGGTACCGAGCGCCATCATGCCAAACTCGTCGGACATACCAAAGCGCGTCACCATGTTGCGAGCGAGCTTGGTGGCCTGCTCGATATCGTTGGCGGCGCCGGTCGTCATCTCACCAAAAATGAGCTCCTCGGCCGCACGGCCACCGCAATAGACGGCGAGCTTGTCCAGGACCTCCTGGCGTGTGGTCAGGAAGCGCTCGTCCTCCTCCACCTGCATGGTGTAGCCCAGAGCACCGCTCGTGCGCGGCACGATGGTGATCTTCGTGACCGGCGCAGAGCCCTTCTGGCGGGCGGCAACAATAGCATGGCCGATCTCGTGATAAGAAACGACCTGCTTCTCGTGGTCGGACAGCACCGTGGACTTGCGCTGCTGACCGGCGATGACGACCTCCACCGACTCCTCAAAGTCATCCTGGGTTGCACGCTTGCGACCCTCGCGAACGGCGCGCAGAGCGCCCTCGTTGATGATATTGGCCAGGTCGGCGCCCGAGGCACCGGGCGTGGCGCGGGCAATCGCGGTCAGGTCGATCGGCGGCTGCGTCTTCACGCTCTTGGCATGCAGCTCGAGGATGTTCTTGCGGCCGGTCAGATCGGGCAGCTCAACGGGGATGCGGCGGTCAAAACGACCGGGGCGCAGCAGGGCCGGATCGAGGCTGTCGGGACGGTTGGTGGCAGCGAGGACAACGATACCCTTGTGGTTATCGAAGCCATCCATCTCGGTCAGCAACTGATTGAGCGTCTGCTCGCGCTCGTCGTTGCCGCTAAAGCCGCCGCCATCGCGCTTCTTACCGATGGTATCGATCTCATCGATAAAGACGATACACGGGGCCTTTTCCTTGGCCTGCTTAAACAGGTCACGAACCTTAGCAGCGCCGCGGCCGACGAACATCTCGACGAACTCAGAGCCCGAAATGCTAAAGAACGGAACACCAGCCTCGCCGGCAACAGCCTTGGCTAGCAGGGTCTTACCGGTACCCGGAGGGCCAACAAGGAGAGCACCGCGCGGCAGCTTGGCGCCAATCTCCTCGTAGCGCTGGGGCTTCTCCAGAAAGTCGACGACCTCCTTGAGGGACTCCTTGGCCTCTTCCTGGCCGGCGACATCCTTAAAGGTCACGCCCACGTCCTTGGAGGCGATCACGCGCGCGCCGGACTTGCCCAGTCCACCGCCGCCAAAGCCACCGCCGCCAAAGTTCATCGAAGGACCGTCATCACCCATGGCCTTCTTCATGCGGCGGTTGAGCCACCAGCCGATCAGGAAGAAAATCGCCATGGGAAGGATGAGCGTAAGCAGGTAGTAGGTCATCAAACCCGAGTTTTTATCGGGAACGACCGACTCCAGCGAAGCGCCAGACTCAAGCACGCGATCGGTAAAGCCCGCATCGTTCGGCACACCGGTCGTCTTATAGGCGATGTTCTCGTCCTCGCCCTTCTTGGTGTAATAAATCGAGTAATCGTCCGTGTTGTACTCGACCTTGTCGACACTCTTCTTATCGAGCGCTTTGACAAACGTCGAGTAATCGGTCTTCGTAATCTGCTGCGTGTGACCGATGTTGGGGAACAGAACGGTCGAGAGCACGAGGTAGACGACGAAGGCGATGAGCACGTAGAGGATCATATTCCGTCTACGCTTGTTGTCATCCATCTCCATCTGCTTGAACTCCATCTACTGGGGTTAATAATGCTATCTAGAATACCCAACCCGGACGGCGATAAACCGACGCCGGGCACGAAAAGACAGAGATGGCATCACTGGAAGTCGGCAAGGTTCAAATCTATACGGGCGACGGCAAGGGCAAGACGACGGCTGCGCTGGGGCTCGCGCTGCGTGCCACGGGCTATGGACTTAACGTGCTCATGCTTCAGTTTGCCAAGAAGCTGCACTGCGCCGAACATGATGCAGCACCTCGTTTAGGGCTATGCATCGTACAAGCCGACCGCGACACACCCGAGGCTTGCGCCGCGCAGATCATGGAGCTCGCATGCGAGCAGATATCACAGGTCGACGTTCTGATTTTGGATGAACTCGGCGAGGCCATGCGCCGCGGCTTCGTGACGCGCGAGGATGTCGAAGCGCTGATCGCGATAAAGCCCGCCACCACGGAGCTCGTGCTCACCGGCCGGGGCTTGCTGCCCCTCGCGAACCTCGCCGACCTTGTCACCGAAATGCGCCCCATCAAACACTACTTCGACGAAGGACTCCTAGCCCGCCAAGGCATCGGATACTAGCCATTGGGGACGTCCCGAATGGCTAGGCGGTGGCGCGGCCGAGCCAGTTGCCGCTGTGATGGTAGACGGTGAACATCATGGCGGTGATTACCCAGGTTACGGGGTAGACAAGCAGCAGGTGCTCAAGCGACGGATCGAACGGCATAATCGCAAACACCCAGATCACCCTGAGCACGACAGTGCCAAAAATCGTGAGCAGCATGGGCTGCAAGCTCACGCCGGCACCGCGAATGGAGCCCGACGCGTTTTCGATAATCGAGAAGATCGCGTAGAACGGCGCGATGAAATGAAGGATCGTCGTGGTGTACGCCGAAATCGAAACATCGTCGACAAACAGACGCGACAACGGACCCGAGAACACCAGCAGCACGGAAGACAGGCCACCAATGAGCATAAACGACAGCACGAGCGACGTATGGTAGCCCTTGCGCATGCGCTCATAGTTGCGCGCGCCAAAGTTCTGTGCCGAGAACGTGGTGATCGACACGCCGAGCGCCTCGGTAACCATCCAGACAATGCCATCTAAGCGGCCCGAAAGACCCCACGCCGTGGTGACATCGGCACCAAACGAGTTGACCGACACCTGAATCAAAACGTTGGAAATCGAATACGCAGCAGACTGAAAGCCAAGCGGCAGACCACACGAGATCATGCTCTTACAAATGCCAGGATCAATGCCGAGTTTGGACAGCGAAAGCCGCCACGCACCCGGTGCGTGCATCATGCGAATCACGATCATCGTGGCGTTGGAGCAAATGGTCAGCGCCACCGCGATGCCGCAGCCCAGCGCCTCCATATGAAGCACGGCAACAAAGATGACATCCAGCACCGCATTAACAAGGCAGCCGGAAGCGATGATCACAGCAGGCCCGCGCGTGTCGCCCACGGCGCGCAGCAATGCCGTTCCCATATTGAGCAGCAGCGCCGCAACCATGGCGGCAAAATAGCAACGAGCATAGGCCACGCCCTCGGCCAAAAGTTCATGCGGAGTGTTCATAAGTACCAGCATGGGCTCAACGAACACTATGCCAAGAATCGAGAAAACGATACCGCCCACCAGCGCGAGCGTCATGGCCGTATGGACCGAACGGCTCAGTCGCTCATCATCGTGCTGACCAAAATACTGACCGGTAATGACCGCGCAGCCGGCGCCGACGCCAACGCAAAAGCCAATGCAGAGCTCGGTGAGCACCATCGTAGCTTGAATGCCACCTAGCGCGAGCTTGCCGCCAAACTGACCGACGATATAGGTACCGATAAGCGTGTAGGCCTGCTGAAAAAACGAACTAAAAAAGATGGGAACGCACAGCGAAAGCAGCTGCTGCCAAATAACACCCTGCGTTACATCGATAGCCGTAGATTTCTTAGCCACACGCCCTCCCCAAAAGCGTACGTCAACCGACAAAACAGTAATTAAAGACCTAAGCTAATAGCAGCTTAGCACCGACCGACGTCGACCGAAACACCCCGAGTCAGAGCCCGGTGCAAACTATCTGCCTAGTGATACAGCCCCGGCTGGTAGTGATACTCGTTGCTCACGTGCGGGCACAGCTGCCAAAAGGCGACGGCACTCGCCGCGGCCACGTTGAGCGAATCGACCCCGTGCGCCATCGGAATGCGCACGGCTCGGTCGCAGCCCGCGATAGTCTTGGCGCCCAGGCCGGCACCCTCGGTGCCCATAAAGATCGCCAGGCGATCAACCTCCTGCAGCGCAGGATCGTCCAGCGAAACGGAGTCGTCCGTCAGCGCCATCGCAGCGCACGAAAAACCGGCTTCGTGCAGTGCCGCCAGGCCATCGTGCGGCCACACACGAGCCTCGCTGCCAATACGCGTCCACGGCACCTGAAACACCGTGCCCATGCTCACGCGGGCCGAGCGACGGTACAGCGGGTCGCAGCACGTCGGACTGACCAAAATACCGTCGACATTGAGCGCGGCGGCCGAGCGGAAAATCGCACCCACGTTCGTGTGGTCGACAATACCCTCGAGCACGCACACGCGCACCGGGCGCTCCCCCGCCGCCTCGACGACGCCACCCAAGAACTCATCAACCGGAATCTGCCGCGGGCGACGAAACGCCGCGAGCGCACCGCGCGTCACGTTAAAGCCCGTCAGCTGCTCCATGAGTTCCATGGAAGCCACGAACACAGGAACCGGACCTGCGCCCTCGCGCACAACCAGGCGCTCAAACAGCGGCATCATCTGGTCGAGCCAGCGTTCGCCCAAAAGAAAGCTCACCGGCTCGTATCCGGCACGCACCGCACGCTCAATAACCTTGGCACTCTCGGCGATAAAGATGCCCTTTTGCGGCTCTAGCACGCAGCGCAGCTCACGCTCGGTCAGTCGCACGTAGGCATCGAGCCGCTCGTCCTCGAGCGAATCAATTCGCAGAACCTCAACGGCATCAGTCATAGCAGCCTGCCCGCACCCTTCTTTACAGCACATCTATACCAAACGAGGCGACGCTAAGCGCCGCCCCATACATTCAATCAACCCGATAATACCGTTCACGCCAGGCGATTTACGCCTCAACGCGACGATACGTCACGAACTCATAATCGACACCCTCGTCGCCCTCGCCCGAGGCAATCGTGGCAACACCGCCACGCCACGCAATCTCCCACGCGGGATCGGCGTCCAAATCGGGAAAGTACGTGTCCACGGCATGAGTGCAATGGTTGTGCGTAACCTCGGCCTCGACGCAATACGGCAAAAACTGTCGATATACCTCGCCGCCGCCAATCACCCACGCAACGCGTTCATCGGCAACCGCGGCGAGCGCTTCGTCGATGCTATGCACCACGTCGACGCCCTCGGGAGCAAAGCTCTCGTCGCGGGTGAGCACGATATTGCGGCGGTTCTTGAGCGGACGCCCGCCGGGAAAACTCAGCAGGGTCTTGCGCCCCATAATGACCGGGCAACCTTTGGTGCACGCCACAAAATGGCGCATGTCGGCGCGATTAGACACCACCATATCGCCCTCGCACCCAATGCCCCAGTCGTCACACACGGCGACGATGGCAGAAAGCTTACACGTCATGAGCGCCACCTACACCGCAATGGGAATGTTCTTGACCTGCGGGCCGTGCTCGTAGCCCTCAACGATGAGGTCATCGGTCGTAAACGCATAGAAATCGTGCACGTCGGGGTTAAGCGTTACCTTGGGCGCCGCAAACTGCGGACGCTCGATAAGTTCACGGACAATATCGACATGACGGTCGTAAATGTGGGCATCGGCAATCACATGCAGCAGCTCACCGGGAATCATATCGACCGACTGCGCGACCATCATCAGAAAGATGGCGTACTGGCACACATTCCAGTTGTTCGCGGCCAAAATGTCCTGACTGCGCTGGTTGAGAATCATATTGAGTGTTGGCTTATCGTCCTGCGGGCGCTGCGTGACGTTATAGGTCACGCTGTACGCGCACGGATACAGGTGCATCTCGGACAGGTCGCTAAACACATACGTGTTGGTCATGATGCGGCGACTGTACGGTGTGTGCTTAAGATCGTACAGCACACGGTCCATCTGGTCGAAATCGCCCTCGGCATAATGGCTTTTCTGGCCAATCTGGTACCCGTAGGCCTTGCCGATGGAGCCGGTCTCGTCGGCCCACTCGTCCCAGATATGGCTGTTGAGGTCATGGACGTTATTGGACTTCTTTTGATAGATCCACAAGATCTCATCCATGGCAGACTTAAGCGCCGTGCGACGCAGGGTGAGCGCGGGGAACTCCTCGCGCAGGTCGTAGCGCGCCGTGACGCCAAAGTTTTTAATGGTATAGGCAGGGGTGCCGTCCTCCCACACCGGGCGGACCTTTTGGCCCTCGGTGGTGGTGCCATGGTCCAAGATATCGCGGCACATGGTTACAAACTGTTGATCAGCCTTGCTCATTGACCCTCCTGTCAGTCGCCTACAAGCAAGATTTATTGTAGCCCAGGCGCACGCGGCCCCACAGCCCAAACATAAGCCCTCATTTTCTGACATATGACGGAAATTCCTTGCGCAAATCGGCACGTTCGCTATTCTATTGTTGACATATGTCAGATTTGGAGAGTGTATGGCAGGGAGACGCGAAAAACTGCGCCGCGTTGGGATCATCCCCGAATATCGCGGCTTTACCCCCGATGGCCTTGCCAGCGGAGACGCTATCGATATGACGGTCGACGAGCTCGAGGTCCTGCGCCTATGCGACCTGGAAGGCCTCAATCAAGAGGCCGTCGCCCAGCAAATGGGCGTCGCTCGAGCCACCGTGGCGGCCATCTGCAGCCGCGCACATCGCAAGGTGGCAAACGCGCTGGTCAACGGGCGGGCTCTCAGTATCGAGGGCGGCAATATCGCATACTCCCCCATCACCACGACGACGGCCGCATGGCCAGCAAAGGAGGTCGGCACCATGAGGGTGGCAACGACGTACGACAACGGCAACATCTTTATGCACTTTGGCCGCACAGAGCAGTTCAAGATCTACGACATCCAGGACGGCAAGGTGCTCAACGAGCAGGTCGTAGGCACCGGCGGCACCGGTCACGGCGCCTTAGCGGGCCTGCTTGCCAACGGCGGCGTTGACACGCTCATCTGCGGTGGTATCGGCGGCGGCGCCATCAACGCGCTCACCCAGGCCGGCATCACGGTCTATGCAGGCGCCCAGGGCAGCTGCGACGCCTGCGTCGAGGCCCTCATTGCCGGCACGCTCGCTCAGACCGGCGAGGCCACCTGCGACTGCCATGGCCACGACCACGAGCACACCCACGAGCATGGCGAGTCCTGCGGCTGCCACGGCCATCACGAGCACGAGGGCCACGAGGGCTGCGGCTGCCACTAACGGCACGGCACCGCGAGCTCGGGGTGCGACGCTGAACGCAACCCAGCAATCAAAGCCAACAACAAAGGCCACCCGGTAGCTTCCGAGTGGCCTTTGCCATATCAAGCTGGAATTACAGCCCTATTTCTTATTGCGCATCTGCGCTTCCATCTGGCGCAGCAGATCCATATCGGACTTGGGGCCGCCCGTTCCCAGGCCGCCCATGCCGCCCAGACCCATAGCGTCCAGGCCAGGGATATTGGGCATGCGCATCCTCTTGCCCTTCTTACCCTTTTTGCCCTTCTTGCCGCCGGCCTGCGCCTGATTGGCCATCGTGCGCATGCGGCCCATCATCTTATTCATCTCGCCCCACTGCTTCATAAGGCTGTTGACCTCGGTGGGGGTCACACCGGCACCCTTGGCGATGCGGGCGCGACGCTGGCCGTTGATGATGGAGGGACGCAGGCGCTCCTCCTTGGTCATCGACATGATGATGGCCTCGTTCTTATCGAAGATGCCCTCGTCCAGGTTGCCACCCATCTGGTTGAGTGCGCGCTGGCCGCCGGGAAGCATACCCAGAATGCCCTTCATGCCGCCCATCTTCTTGACGGCCTTCATCTGGTCGAGCATGTCGTTCATGGTAAAGCCCTCGCGCAGCATGCGCTCGGCAGCCTCGAGCTGCTCGGCGTCAGCCGCCTCCTGGGCCTTCTCGATGATGCCGACAACGTCGCCCATGCCAAGAATGCGCTTGGCCATACGATCGGGATAGAACGGCTCCAGCGAATCGGGCTTCTCGCCCATGCTCACGAACTTGATGGGCTTGCCGGTCACCTGGCGCACGGAAAGCGCGCCGCCGCCACGGGCATCGCCGTCGAGCTTGGAGATGATCACTCCGTCAAAGTCGGTGCGCTCGGCAAAGGTCGAGACGACGTTGACGATATCCTGGCCGGTCATGGCATCGACGACCATCAGCACCTGATCGGGCTTGACGGCCTTCTTGATGTCCACGGCCTCCTGCATCATCTGCTCGTCGATCTGCAGGCGGCCGGCGGTATCGACGATGACCACATCGCGCAGGTGGTCGACGGCCTCCTGGATGGCGCCCTTGGCGATGTCGACCGGATGCTCGCCGTCACCGCGGAAGACCGGAACGCCGATCTCTCCACCGAGCGTGGCCAGCTGGTCGGCAGCTGCGGGACGGTAGACGTCGCACGCGGCGAGCAGAGGCGAGCGGCCCTGCTTCTTGAGCAGGTAGGCCAGCTTTACGGCCGCCGTAGTCTTACCGGAGCCCTGCAGGCCCACGAGCATGATGACATTGGGAATGCGGTTGCTAAAGACGAGCTTGCTCTCGGTGGAGCCAAGCATCTCGGTGAGCTCGTCGAGCACGATCTTGACGACGTTTTGCGCCGGCGACAGCGACTCCATGACCTCGGCGGTCATGCAGCGCTCCTTGGTCTTGGCGACGAACTCCTTAACGACCTTGAAGTTGACGTCGGCCTCGAGCAGCGCCATGCGAATGTCGCGCATGGCCGAGGTGATATCGGCCTCGGTAAGCTTACCCTTGCCGCGCAGGCGGTCAAATGTGTCGTTGAGGCGATCGCTCAGAGAATCAAACACTAGTCACTCCTTAATTGGACTCGCCCACCAGGGCGCGGCAGAAATCTTTGGCATTGAATTCTTGCAGGTCATCGACCTGCTCGCCCACGCCGATGCGCAGGATCGGGAGCTTGAGCTTCTCGGCCACGGCCATGGCGATGCCACCCTTAGCCGTGCCGTCCAACTTTGTCATGATAATACCGTCCAGACCCAACGCCTCGTTAAACTCAAGCGCCTGGTTCAGACCGTTTTGGCCTGTCGCGGCATCGATTACGAGTACGACCGAGACGGGCATGGGGCCGGCGGCCATATTGGCGGCGCGCTTACGCGTCACGTTGACCACCTTGGCAAGCTCGCGCATGAGCTCGGGGCTCGTGTGCAGACGGCCGGCGGTGTCGATAAGCACCAGGTCGCTGCCGCGTTTGTCGGCCTCGTCGAGCACGTCGTAGCAAACGCTTGCCGGGTCTGAGCCGCGGTCGCGCTTGATGACGGGGACGCCGGCGCGCTGGCCCCACACATCGAGCTGCTCGATGGCGGCGGCGCGGAATGTGTCCGCAGAACCGATCACGACGTTCTTGCCGCGGGCAGCCATGGCACTCGCGATCTTGCCGACCGTCGTGGTCTTGCCGGCACCGTTAATGCCCACAAACAGCACGCAGCTCGGCGTGTCGGCGAACGGATCGCGCTCGACGGGCACAAAATGCTGCTCGAGCTGCTCGGCCAGGGCGCGGCGGAGCTGCGGGGCGGTCTTGAGGTTCTTCTTGGCCGCGGCATCGCGCAGGTCATCGGAGACCTGGATGGCGACCTCGGCACCCATGTCACCCATGACGAGAGTATCCTCTAGGTCCTCCCAAAAATCCTCGTCGACCTCGCCGCCAAAGTAAAAGACCTCGTTGAGGGCCTCGCGGCTGCGCTCAAGTCCGCGCGAGAGAGCATCGAAGAATCCCATTATGCATTCACGACCTTTCCGGTTTCGCGATCGAGTTTTTGCGAGACGACGCGACTGACGCCGTCGGCTTGCATCGAGACGCCGTAGAGGACGTCAGCGTCCTCCATAGTACGGCGCTGATGCGAGATAACCAAGAGCTGCGTATCGGAACGCAGCACGTCGAGTGCGCCGATGAGCTTGGACAGGTTAGCGTCGTCGAGCGCCGCCTCGACCTCATCCAGCACATAGAACGGCACCGTGCGCGTGCGATACACGGCAAAGAGCAGAGCGAGCGCCGTCAGGCTCTTCTCGCCGCCCGACATGAGCATCATCTTGGTGATGCGCTTGCCGCGCGGCTGCGCCACGACCTCGATGCCCGTCTCGGCCGGATGCTCGGGGTCGGTCATCTCCAGATGTGCCTGGCCGCCCGGGAACAGCATGGCGAAGATCTCGCGGAAATTCGCATCGACCTTCTCAAAGGTCACCAGGAAGGCTTTGCGCATCTTACGGTCGATGGCAACGGTAATCTTGGTGAGCGCCTTACGCGCGCTCTCCAAATCGGCCAGTTGCTCCTCGATGTAATCGGCGCGACGCTTAAGCTGCTCGTACTCCTCCATGGCAACCTGGTTCACAGGGCCCAGGTTGTTGATCTGGCGCACGAGCTGGTTGAGCTCGCGCTCGGCGGCGTCGCGGTCGGTAGGCGCAGGAAGCATGAGCGCTTCCTCGAGCACCGTGGTGCCATCGGCGGTAATGGCCTTGATGGCCGCCTCCACCTGCACCTCGAGCTTGCCGCGTGCGACCTTGAACTCGTTTTGCGTCGCGGTGGCGGCATCGACCCGCTCCTTGGCGCGGGAGACCTCGGCCTTGGCGTCTTCGATGGTCTTCTTGAGCGAGGCCGAATCCGCCTCCTCGAGCGAAGCCTGGTCACGCAGACGCGCAGCCCAATCCGACGCGCGCTCCAGCAGGGCCGAATAGCGCTCGTGCATGGGGTCGACGCGCAGGCGCAACAGCTCGAGTGAACGCGAAGCCTGGCGCGTTCCGCGGATACGGCGGTCGATGCCCTCCAGGCGATGCTCCAGATCGGGCACGCGGCCCTTCAGCGAACGCAGACGCTCGCTCGTCTGGGCCAGGCGGACCTTGGCATCGGCGAGCTTGCCGGCTGCCTCGGAATCGTCACGGCGGACGCGATCGAGCTCGTCATTGGCTTCGGCAATCTGGAGACCCAGGTCGCTTGCCTGCGCACGGGCCTCGTCGCGCGAACGGGTGAGCTCGTCAACGCGCGGACGCGCAGCGCGAACGGCCTCGGCGGCCTGCTCGCGGCGTTTAGAGATGCGCACGCGCTCGACCTCGGCATTGTTGGCGCTTTGCTCCAAGCGGCCGATTTCGGAGAGCAGCGAGCGGCGCTCGCCCTCAAGACGGGCGATCTCGCCGGCGGCATCGCCCTCGGCGGCACGCGCCTCCTCGACGGCCGCATTGGCCTCGACAACCTGATCCGACACGTGCTCAAACACGGCAGCGAGATCGGGCTCCAGGCCCTCCAGCTCACGGATACGACGCTTGCGCTCCAAGGCACCCGAAGCCTCGCCGGCATCGAGCCCCACGCGAACCAGGCCGCCACAGCTCACGCGGGCGCCATCGGGAGTCACATAGGTCACACCGTCAACGACAGGCGCGGCCAGCGCGGCAGCCAAGTCATCGACCACGTAATAGCCGCCGAGCAGCGCCTCGACAACCGGGCCATAACCGGAGCGCACGGACAGGCGATCGACCAGACGCGAACCGGCAGCGCCCCTAGCTGCAGCACCGCCGCTCACGCCGCGAGCCATCAGCAGCGCCTCGCCCGAGGCCTTCTTTTGGTCCAGAGCCGCACGACCGGCACGCTCAAGCGTGGCGGCGTCATCAAACAACAGGGCATCGATATCGCCGGCAAGCAGCTGCTCGACCAGGCTCTCGAGCTCACGAGGGGCCTCGAGCACGTCGCCCAGACGACCCGAAACATCATCACCCAGCGCGCCCACCAGACGACTCACCAGCGGCGAGCTATCGGCCAAGCGGGCATCGAGCTTCTTTTGGCTGGCAAGCTCCGAGCGAACCTCGGACAGCTTGTTGCGTGCCTCGCTCTCGCGGGCACGCAAGTCTTTAAGGGCCGCACGAGTGACCTCGGTGGCCTCGCGCGCATCGACCTGGGCCTGGCGGGCCTGATCAAGCGCGCCGTCGAGCTCCTCAGCGCGGTCGCGACGGCTCTCGAGCGAGGCCGTGACCTCCTCGAGCTGCTCGTCGATCTGCTCCAAGCGCGAGGCGTACATGTTGTCCTCAACCTCGGCGTTGCTCAGCGAGTCCTTCACCTTGGCAAGCTCGAGCGCGGCGTTATCGGCCACACGCTGCACATCGCGCTGCTCGCGCGTAAACTGCGAAATCTGATTGTCAAGCGCAACGCGACGCTCGTGGAGCTGGGCGGCGGCTGGACCGGCGGCATCAACGTCGTCCTGGGCCTGCATGTGCGCACCGGTCACTTCCTCAAGCTGGGCACGCGCATCCTCGAGCTCCTCGACCACGCGACGGCGCTGATGCTCGGAGCTCGAGATCTGGCCGCGCATGTCTGACAGGCGCGACACCATGTTGTGGCCCTTTTCCTCGAGCAGGCGCATATCTGAGTTAATGCGGCCGACCACGTCTTGCATATGGCGGCGCTGCTCGCCCAGATCGCCCACAAACAGGCCCTTTTCCTCGAGCATGACCTGGAGCTTCTCGAGCTCACGCTCCTTTTCGCTCAAGCGGTACTGCGCAAGCTCAAGCTCGGCAGCGCCCTCCTTAGAGCGGCTCTCCAGGTCGTTCCACTGCGACTGCAGCGAACGAAGTTCGTCGACGGCCAGCATCTGCGTAAGCTCGTTCGCGCGCGAGGACAGCTCTTTATACTTGCGCGCGCGATCGACCTGACGCTCCAGCGGCCGCAGCTGACGAGCAATCTCCTTATTGATATCGCGGGCACGGGTCAGGTGCTCGTCCATCGATTTAATCTTTTTGAGCGCACGCTCCTTGCGGCGCTTGTGCTTGGAGATGCCGGCAGCCTCCTCGACCAGGGCGCGGCGCTCCTCGGGGCGGCTCTGCAAAATGGCATCGAGCTTTCCCTGGCTAATGATGGAATGCGTATCCTTGCCCAGACCCGAATCGTGCAGAATGTCCTGAATGTCCATCAGGCGGCACGGGCTCGAGTTGATGAGGTACTCGCTTTCGCCCGAGCGATACATACGACGGGTGATGGCGACCTCGTCAAAGTCGACGGGCAGCATATGGTCCGAGTTATCGAGCACCAGGGTGACCTCGGCGACACCCACCGGCTTGCGCGCCGACGAACCCGAGAAGATGACGTCCTCCATGGCCTGGCCGCGCAGCTGCTTGGCGCTCTGCTCGCCCAGGACCCACAGAATCGAGTCGGAGATGTTCGATTTTCCCGAGCCGTTGGGACCGACGATGACGGTCAGGCCCGGCTCAAATGACATATGGGCGCGGTCGGCAAACGACTTGAACCCTTTGAGCGTGAGGGACTTGAGATACACGGTTCCTCGCTTAGACAGGCTTCTTGTTGAGAATCACGCCGTTGGTGGTGTAGCCCATGCGGTCGAGCGCCTCGAGCGCAGCGGCCGCCTCGGCCTCCTTCTTGGAGGAACCGGTGCCGCGGCCCTGGCGAATACCGTCGATGAGCACCACAGCGGTAAAGGTGGGCGCATGCGCGGGGCCCTCGGAGCCGACCAGCTTATACGCGGGAGGCTCGTGGCCATCTGCCTGCACGCACTCCTGCAAGAACGACTTGGGGTTCGCGGGGTGCTCGGCACGCTCGGAGGCCAGGTGCGGCTTGAGCGTACGATGGATAAACTCCGCCGCAACATCCCAGCCGGCATCCAGATACAGTGCACCCACGAGCGACTCGTAGACGTTCTCGAGCGCCGAGTGCAGGCCGCGCGCGCCGGTACCGGTCTCGGAGGCACCAAAGATGATGATGTCGTCGATACCCAACTCGTGCGACACCTCGGACAGCGTGGCGCCCGAGACAAGGGATACCTTCAGGCGCGTGAGCTTGCCCTCGTCAAACTCGGGATAGGACTCAAAGAGCGAACGGGCCACGACGGCGCCCAAAATGGAATCGCCCAAAAACTCAAGGCGCTCATAGCTGGCAGAGACCGGCTGTCCCTCGACAGCCGAGGGATGTGTGAGCGCCGCGCGCAGCAGCACCTTATTATTGAACTCATGGCCCAGGATCTCCTGGGCGCGCATGAGTCGTTCAGACAAAGCCAAGACTTAGGCCTCCTTGGCGTTTTCGATCGCGTCGACGGCGTCGGCGACAGAGTTGAGCGACAGCAGGGTCTCGTCATCGATTTCGAGGTCGAACTCGTCCTCGATGGCCGTCACCAGCTGCAGACGCTCAAGCGAATCGGCATCGAGATCGTCAAAAGTGGTCTCGTCGCTAATGTCGGCGACATCGACACCCAGCACGTCAGCGGCGACTTCGGCGATCTTATCGAAGATTTCGGAGCGATCCATAGCGCTTCCTCTCGTATGTCATGGAACACAACACAACACGGCAATCGGAGCCGCGTTGTAATACGGCTCCGATTCTACCCCACGCGGTACAGGTTGAGCCACGTAACGGGGCCTTTATAAAACGATACCGTCCATGGAATTGGCAACGTCCTGGACAAGCCCGGCACGTACGGCCTGGGCCGCGGCAAGCGTACCGTTCTTGACGGCCTCGACCGACGTAGCACCGTGGCCGATCAACACGACGCCGCGCAGGCCCAGCAGGATCGCGCCGCCCTTGGCGTCGCCCGAAAGCTTGGCTTTGATCTCGCGCATCTGCTTTTTGATGAGCAGCGCGGCGATCTTGGTGCCGAGCGAGGCCATAAAGGCGCCCTTGAGTTCCTGCAGCAAAAACTTGGCAGCGCCCTCGGTAGCCTTGAGCGCAATGTTGCCCGACATGCCATCGGCAACGACGACATCGAAGTTACCTGAGGTGATGTCCGTTCCCTCGCAGTTACCAACAAACCCGGGAACGGCGGCCTTCATAGCAGGGAAACAGGCCTTGGTAAAGTTGGAGCCCTTCTCGTCCTCGGTGCCGTTGGCAAGCAGGCCCACGCGAGGATGCTCGATGCCCAAAACCACACGGGCATAGGCAGCGCCCATCTGGGCGAAGCGCACCATGTCGTCCACCGTGACATCGGGATTGGCGCCCATATCGCACAGCACCGTCAGGCCGCCGGCACGATTGGGCAGTGCGTTGGTAAGGCACGGACGGACCGGCTGCTTCTTGCCCTCTGCCAAATACCTAAACGGCGTAACGTAGGCCGTGGCGGCAGCGGTCATGGCACCGGTCGAGCCGGCCGAGAAAAACGCGTCCGCATTGCCCTTCTTAATGGCACGGCATGCAAGCACAATCGAAGACTTGCGCTTGGTCATCACGGCGCGGATGGGATCGTCCTCCATGCTGATGACGTCGGGGGCCTCCAAAGCCTCTACGCGGGCATGCGCCGCGGCAAAGGGGTTGACGATTTCGGCGGGACCGACGGCCAAGACCTCGATCTCGGGATCTGCCGCAAGCGCAGCCTCGATACCGTCGAGGACAACCTGGGGCTTCTCGTCTCCGCCCACAACGTCTACACAAACGCGAACGTTACTCATTTCATATACTCCTTATACAAAAATGGCCGACTCATTGAGCCGGCCATTGTGGTTCCAGTTGGAACGGCATCGCATCCAGAGTAGACAGTTACTCGGTAACGATAACCTCGCGGTCCTTGTAGAAACCGCAGCTGGGGCACACGTGATGCGGGAGCTTAACAGCGCCGCAACGGGGGCACGTGGACTGAGCCGCAGCCGAGATCTTCATGTTGGCGGAACGACGGGTATGGGTGCGGATACGACCCTGCTTTTGTTTAGGTACGGGCATAGTGACCTTCCTTATGAACTATCCAGTGTGGCGATTACGCGCAAGTAGCGATACTACCACAGTTTTACTCGTCAAGCTTGAGATTCTTTAATGCTGCAAATGGATTTTCCGTGGCAGCGGCCCATTCGGCCTCCGCCTTGGCGGCGCAATCGCATTGCCCGACGTTGAGATTGATGCCGCAGGTGGGGCAAAGGCCGCGGCAATCGGGCTTGCACAGGACAACGAACGGCGTGTCCATGACGACCGCGTCGTTGATGGGCTCGCCCAGATCGACGATGCGATCCTCGCCCAGCAACTCGTAGCCGTCTTCGTAGGCCTCGGGGTCCTCGGGCTCCTCAAAGAGGTAGAACTCCTCGATCTCGCCCGCGATATCAAACGAGGCGGGCTCCAGGCAGCGGTCGCACTCCCCAGTGGCGTGCGCGCGGACCATGCCAGAGAGAAGAACGCCGGTACCGGCGTTGGTAAAGACCACGTCGTAGGCAATGCCGTCCTGCAGCTGGTACTCCTTCTCGCCCACCATGTAGGTGGCGACATCGACCTTGCCGGTCAGCGGATATGAGTCTCCGGGAAACTCGAGCTGCTCGGAAAGATCGACGGTTACGCTCGGGAACTCAGCCATTACCACTGACCGTTCTGCTGGGCGGCACCCTCGTTGAGCTGCTGACGGCAACGGGTGACGGTGCCGGTCAGGCTCTTGAGGTTCTCCTCGAGGTGCGTAAAGACCTGCTCGGCGTAATCCTCGGCGGCATAGCGCGTCTCGCGCTCGTACTGCTGGGCACGGTCGCGAATGTCATCGGCCTGTTGCTGCGCTAGGCGGACAATCTCCTGCTCGCCGGCAATGGTGAGCGCCTGCTGCTGAGCATCGGCAATAATGGAATCGGCCTGAGCGGCGGCGGAAGCCATAAGCTCCTCGCGCTCTTTGAGGATACGGCGGGACTTCTGCCACTCCTCAGGATAGCTCATGCGGATCTCATCGAGGATGTTAAAGAAGACGTCGGCGTCGATAACCTTCATCTGGGCGTTCTTGCCGAACGGCGTCTTAGCCTCTTCGATGAGCCCCTCGAGCTCGTCGACAAGACTCACGATCCTGTCGCCAGGAAAATTCTCGCCCGGCATCCGGTCTCCTTTCATAGGTAACATGTCATCGTGTTAGTTTACCACATGCCACCAGGCAATAAAAAACGTCATGAAAAGCGATGTTTGAGCGCTTCGACCACGTTGGGCGGCACAAACGTCGACACGTCGCTGCCAAGCGAAGCGATCTGGCGCACCACCGAACTCGAAATGTAGCCGTACTGCGGAGCACTCATGACAAAGATGGACTCCAGCTCGTTATCCAGGCGATAGTTGAGGTCGGCCTGCTGCAGTTCGTATTCAAAGTCGGTCATGGCGCGCAGGCCCTTAACGACGGCACCTGCCCCCTGTTCACGTGCAAAGTCGACCAGCAGGCCGGTGAAGGGCAGTACCTCGATCCCGTCCAAATCGCCGAGGGCCTCGCGGGCCAGCGCCACGCGCTCGTCGAGCATAAAGGTGGTACCCACGCCGTTTTTACCCTGAGATTCGGCCACGGCGACAATCACGCTGGGAAAGATGCGGCGGGCTCTGCGAATTACGTCGATATGGCCAAAGGTGATGGGATCAAAGGTGCCCGGGACGATCACGCGGTTGATGGTGTCATTCATGGGTGTCCTCCGAAGGCGCATCCTCGTCAATTTCGTTCTCGTCAGCATGGTCGTTCTCGTCCTCGGCCGCCCAGCACAGCAAGTCAACCGAGGTAATGCCGTAGCGCTTCTCCCGCAAGGTCTCAAAACCAGCCGGATGAGCGCCCGCATCGGATGCGGCATGCTCAAACAGGGCAAAGGCCCCGGGCGTCAGCAGCCCCTGCTGGGAAAGATTTTGCAGCAGCTCCTCGACCGGCTCGGCGCCAAAAGCATACGGCGGATCGAGCAGGACCAGATCGAAGGGGCCGCCCGGTACACGGCCGCGCGAAGCACTCGCCAGCACATCACCGGTAACGACGCGCCAGCGCGAGCGGTCGCGGCACAGCGACTCGATATTCTTGGTGATCAGACGGGCGGCATTGCGATCGATCTCGAACGTGGTGAGCGAGCGGGCGCCACGCGAGAGCATCTCGATACCCAGGGCACCGGAGCCGCCAAAGGCATCCAGCACGCGAACCTCGTCCAAATCGAAATCGAACGCCGACATGACCATGGATGCACATGCCTCGCGCACGCGATCGGTCGTAGGACGGGTGACATCGCGCCCACGCGGCTCTTCGATCTTGCGGCCGCGCCATTCACCGCCGATGATTCTCATCCTCCGCTGACCTCCTTAAAGATATGTCGATAACGCGTGGCGACCGCATCGCGCAAGGGACGCGTCGCCACGGAGTCAAGGTTGCAAGCATACCGCAAGAGTTCGACCGCGTCCAAATGGGCCCATTCGATAAGATCCTCATCGGCGTCCAGGTCCACAAAGCGCAGGGTCACACCGCCATGCTGACGGTAGCCCAGGATCTCGCCCTCGTGGCGCAGACGCAGGTCCATCTGGGCGAGCGTAAAGCCGTCCGAGGTCTTTTCGAGCGACTGGAGGCGGTCTTGAGCCGCCGATGCGCCGCCATTGCCCTTGGAGTGCGTCATGACCAGGCAGGTGCCCGACACGCTGCCGCGGCCTACGCGACCGCGCAGCTGGTGCAGGGCCGCCAAGCCAAAGCGCTCACCGTTCTCGATGACCATGACGGTGGCGTTGGGCACGTCGACGCCCACCTCGACCACCGTGGTCGAGACGAGCACGTCGATCTCACCACGCTTGAAGGCAGCGATCACGCGGTCCTTCTCCCCCGCCGGCATGCGGCCGTGAAGGCGTTCGATGGTAAGTCCCGGCAACGCCAGGCGCAGTCGGTCGAGCTCGGTTGCCGTATCGTGCAGCGGCACAGGCACGGTCACCCGGCCCTCGTCGTCGCGGGCAATACCAGGCACGTCTTCAAGCTCATCGACCGAGTCACTCGGCTCCACGAGCGGGCAAATCACGTAGGCCTGCTGACCCTTTTCATGCGCCTCGCGAATGGCGCCGTAGGCCAGGTCGCGGCTCGACTCGGTGAGCACGCGTGTCGTAACGCCCGCCCCCGGAACAGGTCGATGGCGGATGATGCTCGTATCCAGGTCGCCGTAGACCGAGAGCGCCAACGTGCGCGGGATCGGCGTCGCCGTCATAACGAGCAGATCGGCACCCGGCCCCTTGGCACGCAGGGCATTGCGCTGGCCCACACCAAAGCGGTGCTGCTCGTCGATAACGACAAGCGACAGATGCTTAAACGCCACGTCATCCGAAAGGACCGCGTGAGTGCCAAAGAGGACGTCGAGCTCGCCCGATTCCAACTGCGCATGGATCCGCTCGCGCTCGGCCGCCGGCGTGGCACCCGTCAGGAGCGCCCAGGACATGCCAGCCTGCGAGAGCAAGGGGCCGGTCTTATCGGCATATTGGCGCGCCAGCACGCCCGTAGGCGCCATAACGCAGGACTGAGTACCCGAATCGGCCGAGACAGCCAGCGCGCAGGCGGCGACGGCCGTCTTGCCGGTACCGACGTCGCCCAGCAGCAGGCGGTTCATCACGCGCCCGCCATCGCACATGTCGTGCAGGATGTCTTGGAATGCGGCCTCCTGCTCGTCACTCAGCGAAAACGGCAGGGCTTCCTTGAGCGCTGCCAGGTGCTCGCCCGCGGCATGGGCGTAGGGAGCGACTTCGACCAGGCCGCCGTCGTTGCGCAGGCGCAGCGCCAGCTGAAGGCAGAGGCACTCCTCGTAGGCAAGGCGACGACGCGCGATATCGCGCTCGGCCATGCTCGATGGAAAGTGAATTGAGCGCAGCGCACGAGCATTGCTCATCAGGCGGCGCTTGACGCGCAAACGTGCGGGAATCGGATCGAAGGGATTGCCGACGACCTCGAGCGCGCCGCTAACGATGCGGCGCATCCACGCCTGGCTCACGCCATCACTCACGTAATGGACCGGCAGAATGGTGCCCGCGGCACGCCCCTCCTCGAGCTTTTCGAAATGCGGAGAGGCCATCTGCTTAAAGCCGTAGGCAAACTCGACCTTACCCATCACGGCCAGGCGGTCTCCCTGCTTAAACTGCTGGGCAATCCAGGGCTGACGGAAAAAGGCGACCTGCAGCACGCCCGTCTCGTCCACCAGCGAGACCTCGGTCACCTGCATACGCGGGCGGGGCTGTTTTTGGACGATACGATCGACCGTGGCGACAATCGTGCACACGGTACCGATGGGCGCCATCTCGATGGACCAGGAGCGCGTAAAGTCCAGATATCGATGAGGGATATGGAGAAGGAGGTCCCCCACCGTCTGAATTCCCAGACGGCGAAGGGCCTCCTCACGTTTACCCGAAACATATTTGAGTCGCGCGATATCCTCGTCGAGCGCATTGCTCTGGGCAAAGCGCTCCGAGACGCGCGGCACGGAGCACAGCTCGGACATGGGCAGTTGCCTACTCGATCGAGAAGATCACAGGATAGAGCGGCTGCTCGCCACGATGGGCATCAATCTCCAGGTCGGGCTGAGCCTCCTCGATGGCGTCGACGATCTCCTGGAAAGCCTCATCGGACAGCTCCTCGCCGGCCAGAATCGTCAGCGCGTCGCCCTCCTCTTCCTCCTGCATGCGGTTGATACAATCGAGCGTGACCTGCTTCACATCGGAGCCGACCACGTCGATGGAGCCGGCGATGATACCCATGACATCACCGGAGTGAATCGGAGAGCCATCAGAGGCGCTGGAATCGCGAACGGCACGGGTGACTTCGCCATCGCGAACCTCGCTAATGGCGTCAACCATGGCGGCAACGGCGTCCTCGAGCTCGGAATCGGGCAGGACTGCGAACAGCGCGGAGAACGCCTGCGGGACGGTCTTGGTGGGAACGACGGCGACCTTCTTGTCGGTGCAGGCAGAGGCTGCGGCCTCGGCAGCCATGCGAATGTTGCCGTTATTGGGCAGGATGATGACCGAGGTCGCGTTGACCTGGTCCACCGCGCCCAGCAGGTCGGCGGTCGAGGGGTTCATGGTCTGGCCACCCGAGACGATCACGTCAACGCCGAGGGACTTGAGGATGTCGGCCTCGCCGGAACCGGCGGCAACGGCGACAAAGCCCAGCGCCTTGGCGGGTTCGGCAGCCTTTTCCTGGTCCTCGTGAATCTTGGCGGTACGGTCGTGGGCCTCCATCTCCATGTTGTGGATAAAGACCTCGTAGATTTGACCGAGCTGCAGCATGTGCTCGAGCACCAGGTTGGGGGTGTTGGAGTGCACGTGGATCTTATAGTCGGGGTAGGCACCCACGAGCAGCTCACAGTCGCCCATGGAGCCCAGGAACTTAAGGCACTCGTCCTCGTCAAAAGGAGCGTCGGCCTTAAAGAGGAACTCGTTGCAGTAGCGGAACTCCGAGCCCTCCCAGTCGTCGTTGGCCTCGATCTCAACGCGACCAAGGGCCGCGTCGCGGGCAGAGCCGGCGGAATCAAACGTGGCGGAGAAATCCTCGACTACGGTGCTGCGGCCAAGAGCGGCGGCAACAAAGTTCTCCAAGAAGATGGCAAAGCCAAAGGCGCCGGAGTCGACCACGCCGTTCTCTTTCAGAACGGGCAGCAGGTCGGGCGTGCGGGCGACGGACTGATAGGCCTCGACGACGATGGCATCGAGAGCGTCCTCGGCCGAGAACTTCTTCTTCTCGCACTCATCGGCCTTGGTCGAAACATCGCGCAGGACCGTGAGGATCGTGCCCTCGATGGGCTTACGGACAGCCTGGAAGGCGACCTTGACGGCGCGACGGAAGGCGAAAGCGATGTTGGCAGACGTGATGGGCTCGTCGGCAGAGACGAGGCCCTCGGCCACGCCGCGCAGGATCTGCGAGGTGATGACGCCGGAGTTGCCGCGGGCACCCATCAGGGATCCGTGGGTGATGGCGCCGGCGATGGCCTCCATATCGGCATCGGCGGGAAGGGCGGAAAGCTCCTTGGTCACCGAGGCAAGCGTGAGCGACATGTTGGTGCCGGTGTCGCCGTCGGGTACGGGGAAGACGTTGAGCTTGTTGATCTCCTCGGCCTTGTCGGAAACGGCAGCCGCAGCGATCGGAAAACAGGTGCGAATGGTCTTTGCAATCATGGGTATTTGAATCTCCGTTTTCGGATGCTAGTTCAGACGGCTCTTGAGCGCGTCGATGTGGATGCCGATCTTAAGGCTGGCAGGATCGATCTGGGCGATCTCCTGCAGGGTGAAGGCAACGGAGCTCGAAAGATTGTGGCAAACGGACTTCATGTTGACGCCGTTCTCGAGCACGACGTGAAGATCGACCGTAAGGCCGTTCTCGTCGGCGGAGACAAGCACGCCCTTGCGAAGGCGCTGACCGGCAAGCAAGCGCACGCTCTCGGCGCCCTGGAGCTGCTCGGCCATACCGACGACGCCATAGCACGTCATCGCGGCATAACCGGCAATATCGGCAATAACGTCGTTCGAGACGCTCAGGCTGCCGTTAATGGTCTCAGACACAAGAATCTCCTTATCTGGTGCTCGCGGCACCATCTCGTGGGAGCAATCATTGCAATATTCTACAACGAGCGCGCCATGTTGAGGTGGTGGGTCGCGGGATTACATCCTCGACACGAAATGTTGATATGGCAACGTTCGTGCCAGACTATCGCGACAAGAAAAAACCCGCCGCATAAGCGACGGGTTTTACAACCTGGCTCCCCGGGTAGGACTCGAACCTACAACAACGCGGTTAACAGCCGCGTGCTCTCCCATTGAGCTACCGAGGAATTTAAAAGCCCAACGGAATGGGCCGAAAATTCTGGCTCCCCGGGTAGGACTCGAACCTACAACAGCGCGGTTAACAGCCGCGTGCTCTACCATTGAGCTACCGAGGAATAGGTGCGTGCTCTCAAGCAACGAAGTTTATTATACGGACGAATCAGCTCAGGGCAAGAACTTTTTTGAGAATTTTTCCGACCTAGTCATTGGGGACGTCCCCAATGACTACATGAAAGCGCCCTCAAGCGGATGTACTTGAGGGCGCTTCTTGCTTGACTAGCTTTCGATATAGTCTTTGAGCTTGCTGCTGCGGCTGGGATGACGGAGCTTGGCCAGGGTCTTGGACTCAATCTGGCGGATGCGCTCACGCGTGACGCCAAACTCGCGGCCGACTTCCTCGAGCGTGCGAGGATGTCCGTCGACAAGGCCAAAGCGCAGCTCGATAACCTTGCGCTCACGATCGGCAAGCGAGTCGAGCACCTGGGTGAGCTGCTCCTGCAGCATGGAGAAGCTGGCGGCATCGGGCGGAACGATAGCCTGGGAGTCCTCGATGAAGTCGCCCAGCTGGGAATCCTCTTCCTCGCCGATAGGGGTCTCGAGCGACACGGGCTCCTGCGAGATCTTCTGGATCTCGCGGACGCGGTCGGCGCTCATGTCCATCTCGGCACCGATCTCCTCGGGGGTCGGGTCGCGACCCAGGTCCTGAAGGAGCTGGCGCTGCACGCGGACGAGCTTGTTGATGGTCTCGACCATGTGCACGGGAATACGGATGGTACGGGCCTGGTCGGCGATAGCACGCGTGATGGCCTGACGGATCCACCATGTGGCGTACGTGGAGAACTTAAAGCCCTTCTGGTAGTCGAACTTCTCGACGGCGCGGATCAGACCGAGGTTGCCCTCCTGGATCAGATCCAGGAACAGCATGCCGCGACCGACGTAGCGCTTGGCGATGGAGACGACCAGACGCAGGTTGGCGCTGATGAGCGCCTGCTTAGCCTCGAGACCGACGTTCTCGATACGGGTCAGGCGACGCATCTCGGCGCGAGTAAGCTCGATTTCGCCCGCCTCGGCGGCCTCGAGCTTCTCGGTGGCATCGAGACCGGCCTCGATCTTCATGGCCAGATCGACCTCTTCGGAGGCGGTCAGCAGGTCGACCTTACCGATCTCCTTAAGGTACATACGAACCGGGTCGCCGGTCAGCATCACCGTGGAGGCATCGATGCCACGCACGCGCGAACGCGAACGGGACGTGCGCACGGTGCGCTTCTTCTTGCTCTTGGAAGAACCCATCTCGGCGTCGGCCTGACGGGCCATCTTAAGCTCGTGATCGTCGAGAGAGCCGGAATCGTGCTCGTCGTCATCGAAATCGTCGGTATCGCTATCGTTATCGTCATCGTCGACGTCCATGGGGGCGTCGTCGTTACCGCTCGCGGAGATAATCTGGATGCCGCTGTTGCGCAGCGCGGAATACACCGCGTTGAGCTGCTCGTCAGATACATCGATATCCTTCAGGGCGACCTGAATCTCGTCCTCGGTTACCGAAGTCCTGTTTGAGCCGTTGCCCATGAGCTTTGCAACGTAGGATTCCAGCCCAGTACCCGTGCTCTCACTCTTTTTTGGCACAGATTCTCCCTTCATAGTCCACAGGACTCATTACTTTAGCACACACATTGACGTCTATACCCAAAATTCAGACTGGATATAGGCGCGAATACGCTGGTTGACCACAACATCTAGACCTGGTCGGCGCCCGCCGTCTCCAAACCGATCAAACGGAACGGATCGGCCACGCCACCGATCGACTTTTGGAGCTCGCGCTGGCGCTGAGAATCTTGCATCGCTTGCATCGTCAGCACACGGCGCGCCTCATCGTCGAGCGACCGGTCCTGACGTAGCTTGGCCTGTGCGGCGCGCATGCGGCGCTTGATGGTGTAGAGCTCGAGGGTATCGAGCATAAACACGATGTTCGTCTCGGTGGGGTGCTTGCTCGTCGACGAAATACGCCCGGCGCTGACAAGCGACGCTGCCTCGGGACACACCGCGCGCGCCGCATCCATGCACGCCGTGGGGTCGGTGCCCGGCGGCGTCGCAAGCACGGCCCACGCGATGGACTCGTGACGCGGATCCACCCACTCGATCGAGCAGATGCGGTCGGCATACGTGCGGAACAGGTCGGGATAGCTCGTGAGCATCGTCAGCAGCTCGCGCTCCCCCGCCAGAGACTTTCGCTCCAGGTCGGTCAGCACGATCGGCATCGTCGGTGCCGCAGACGCGTCCGTTGCATCGGCAACCGGCGCCGCGCCATCCAACCCAACCGGCACATCGATCGGCGGCATATCGCCGACGACCTCGACCGGCGCAGCCCCGTAGGCCTCGAGCGGCACATAGTCGTACGGCTCTTCCTCGACCGGTGCGGACACCGGCGGCGTCGCTCCCGACGCCCAGGCACCGCGAGACGTCCCTTGCGAAACGGACGCCCGACCGCCGGCGCTGCCTGCACGCTCGGCCTGCGCCCGCTGGCGCTCGTAGTTCTGCTCGCGACGACGCTCGGCGTTCTCACGCTTGGCAACATCGCGAAACACACGGCCCGAGCTCGAACGCACCGTCTCCAGATCCAAACCCAGCAGGTCGGCAATCTGGATAAAGTACGTATCGATCATATAGCTATCGCGCAGCGGATAGATGAGCGTCAGCGCATCCTCAAGCGCCTTGGCACGACCGCCCGGCGTGGTGATGTCGCTCGACTCCTGCAGCGACCGGTATACAAAGTCCATGAGGGGCTCGGCGGCGTCGATACGCGCCTGCAGTGCCTCGCCACCATGCGCGGTGATGAACTCCATGGGGTCGTTGCCGTCGGGAAGCACCACGCAGCGCAGGTCCATCGAATCCTGCTCGATAAACTGAATCGCGCGGCGAGCGGCCTTTTGACCGGCGGCGTCGCCATCGAACATATACACGATGCGCTTGGCAAAGCGGGTGAGCGTCTTTACATGATGTTCCGTCAGCGCCGTGCCCAGCGTGGCGACGACGTTTTTAATCCCCGCCTCCCAGCAGGCGATACAGTCGGTATATCCCTCCACCACAATAGCGGTATCCTGCGCGACGATAAACTCCTTAGCCCAGTTAAAGCCGTAGAGGTTTCGCTTTTTATGGAACACGCTCGTCTCGGCGGTGTTGAGGTACTTCGGCTGGCCATCGCCCATAATGCGCCCGCCAAAGGCGATGTTATGACCCTGCTCGTCAAAGATGGGAAACATCACGCGGTCGTAAAAACGGTCGGCAAGCTGCCCGCGCCCACGGCTCACGGCCACGTTGGCGTCGATCATCTCCTGCGGGGTAAAGCCCGCCTGCGACAGATGCGACACCAGCGCGTTGCGACCCGGCGCAAAGCCCAGGCAGTAGCGGCGGCAGACGTCGCCGCCCATACCGCGGCTGGCGAAATACTCGCGCGGACGGCTGTCCTTACCGCGCATGAGCATGGTGTGGTAGAACTGGGCGGTTTCGGCACACAGGTCATAGATGCGGGCACGTTTGGTGCCGCGCTCGCGATGGGTGCCGGTATCGTGCAGCTCAATGCCGGCACGGTCGGCCAGGTAGCGAATCGACTCGGGAAAGCTCAGGTTCTCGCGCTTCATGATGTAGGTGAAGACGTCGCCGCCCTCGCCACAGCCAAAGCAGTGCCACACCTGCGTGGCGGGGATAATGTGAAACGACGGGGTCTTTTCGCCATGGAAGGGGCAGCAGCCCCAAAACTCATGGCCGCGGGGCTTGAGCTCAACCGTTTCCTGCACGATGGCAACCAGGTCGGACGCAGCGCGCACCTGGTCTTTCTCCTCATCGCTAATCACGGATGCTCACCCCCTGCTCACCCAAATGATGACGGATATCGTCAATATTACCCTCGACAGTCGCGATAAGCTCGTCCAGCGAATCGAATACGCGCGACGGGCGCAGCCAGCGCGTAAACGCCAGCGACACCGAGGCGCCGTACAGGTCGCCCGCATACCCGATCAAGTTGGCCTCGAGATGCGCCGAGGCGGCATCGTCGGCATACGTCGGCGGAAGGCCCACGTTGACGGCGGCAGGCCATACGGTATCGTCGACCAGAACAAGACCCTCGTAGACACCATCGGCAGGCACCTGAATACCCTCAGGGACCTGGATGTTTGCCGTGGGAAAACCCATGTCGGAACCCTGGTGACGACCGCCGGCAACAATACCTCGCAACATGTATGGGCGGCCGAGCAGCTCGGCAGCAAGCTCAACATGACCCTGGCGCAGCTCCTGGCGAATACGGGTAGCGCAGATCGTCTGCCCATCGACGCACAGCAGCTCGTGGCCATAGACGTCAACTCCGTGCTCGGAACCCCATGTCTGCATCTCGGCAACGCCCGAGGCGCCGCCGCGACCCAGCCTAAAGTCGCTGCCCACACGAATCGAGCGGATATCGACGACGCGCGACAGCAGCTTAAGAAAGCCCTCATGGTCGAGAGCCGCCACCGCAAGCGTGAAGGGAACGGCCACGACCGCATCGACCCCGGTGAGAGCCAGGGCATGAAGACGGTCGGCCGTCGTCATCAGTTTTTGAGCGGGCGAGGGGCTCACCACCACGTCCGGGTCGGGATCGAAAGTGACAACAACCGCCTTGCAGCCGTGGTTATGCGCATCGCGAACGACCGCGTCGATCAGTTCGCGATGCCCCCGATGCACGCCATCGAACACGCCGATGGCGATCGACGCGGCGCCCAGGCACGCGCAATCATCAAATGCATCGGCGGCGACGATGCGAGCCTCATCCGACTCGCCCGCGAAAAAAATACGCGCGAGCTCGTGGGGGGCCAGCATCATCGAACACCGCCGATCGCCTGCGGAAAGACGTGCTCCATTACAAAGCGACCGCCCTCGATACGGGCGAGCGCCTTGAGCCCGCCATCGAGCACCAGTGCAAACGGCGCCTTCGACGCATCGAAGCCCGCAAGCGCGCGCTCAATAGGAATACGACGTCCGCACAGTAGATCGTCGGCAAGATCACCCGGCAAGTCGACGCGCGTGGCGCCCAGCGCCGCAATGGGATCTAAGGCAAAGCCGGCAGCGGACTCGGCAGAAAGCTCCTCGACCGTATAACAGGCACCGATGGAAACGACACCGGAGGCCGTACGGCGCAGTGCGGAAATATGTGCCGCACTGTCGCAGGCACGACCCAGATCGCGAGCGAGCGCACGGATATAGGTGCCCTTACTCACCGAAAACGCCACGGTCCAAACGCAAACGTCGTCCTCGCCGCTCACGGCAATCAGGTCGGCGGAAAACACCTCGACCGGACGCGGGGGCAGTGACACGGCATTACCCTCGCGCGCAGACTTATAGGCGCGCACGCCGTTGACCGAAATGGCCGAAAACGCCGGCGGCACCTGCATCTGCGGGCCCAGCATGGCGGACAGGCGCTCGCGAGCATAGGCAGGATCGCGCAGGGCGGCGGCAACGGGCACCGTGCGGACGGCCTCGCCCTCCGCATCATCGGTATTGGTCTCGACGCCAAACGAGATATCGGCGACGTAGCTTTTGGTATCGAGCGTGAGCATGCCCAGCAGACGTGTGGCCTGACCCACACCCACCACCATGACACCCGATGCCATGGGGTCGAGCGTTCCGGCATGGCCGACGCGCCGCTCATGAAGGGCGCGTCGGCATTGCGAAACCACGTCGTGGGACGTGCAACCCACCGGTTTATCGACGGCGAGCAGCATATTAAGTTGAGAAGGTGTACGACGAGCCATGTACCATCCAAAAAGTTAGAGCTCGACGGTCACCGAAGCGGGATCCTCCCCTACCAGCTCGGCCAGCATGGGAAGTGCCGCGGTGAGCGTCTCGGAAATCGTTCCGGCGTTGGTAAAGCCGGCGGCAGCGTGGTGCCCACCTCCGCCAAAGTTGGCCGCAATCTCGGAAACATCAAGATCGCCCTTGGAGCGTAGGTTGCCGCGCACCTTGGTATCGCCCTCGATGCCCTTAAGGAACAGGCAGACCTCGACGCCCATCACGGCGCGCACCACATCGACCAGGCCGTCGCACTCGTCCGAGGTGACGCCGCAGTCCTTAAGGTCGCTCTCGTAGGCGTAGCTATACGCCACGCGCCCGTGCGCGACCGTCTTGATGCGACCCATGACGATGGACTTGAGGTGCAAGAACTCGACACGCATGCTCTGATAGACCTCGAGCGCGACGCGCGCCGGATCGGCACCGTGCGCCACCAGACGCGAAGCAGCATGAAATGCTGCGGCGTCGGCGTTCTGATACTGAAAACGACCGGTGTCGGTAACCAGG
Source organism: Collinsella sp. CLA-ER-H8 (assembly GCF_040092335.1). Taxonomy (NCBI): domain Bacteria; kingdom Bacillati; phylum Actinomycetota; class Coriobacteriia; order Coriobacteriales; family Coriobacteriaceae; genus Collinsella; species Collinsella sp. CLA-ER-H8. The sequence goes on from NZ_JBBNLU010000004.1 coordinate 172,914, forward strand.
CCGCACAGCAGGCAGGTGGCGATGCTGTCGCTTGCGGTAATACCGCAATCGGCCAAAAAGCGGTCGATGATCATGGCGCATGCAGCGGCATTGACACACCTGAGGCTGACCTCAGCAAACTCCTCGCGTGCCGGGTGATGGTCAAAGCACGCCACGTGAGCCGATCGACGCAACACCTCGGCGGAATTATTGAGGCGCTCGACGACCGGCACGTCTACTGAAATGAACAGGTCCGGGTTGCCGGTGTAGGCAGATGCCGGCACCAGCAGATCGGCGCCCTCCATAAAACGGTAGATGCGCGGAACAGGATCGTCGTCTGCCAGCAGCAGGGCGATGTCCTTGTCGGGGAACACCTTCATAAGCGAAAGGCCCAGGCCCAACACGGAGCCCAGGGCATCGCCGTCGGGAGAGGTGTGACCCGAGATCGCAATGGAGGACGCACCCTCGATGAGCTCGAGGATGCGTCGTTTAATATCTGCAGACTCGTACGAGACGAGATCGGCGGAATTAGTCATCTAAAGCTGCCTCCTGGGCGGCATCCGCTATGGGGTAGCCGTCCTCGTCCTTTTCGATCGCAAGCGTGGCCGGAACGTTTTCCAGCGCACGCGTGATGCGCTCGGCCTCATCGGTCGAGCGATCGATGCGAAAATCGAGCTCGGGCGTGACGCGCCAATCGAGCGAGCGAGCCAACAGGCTGCGAATGCGGCCCTTGGCGCTGGCGAGCGCCTCCATGACCTCATCGTAGCGGCTCGCATCGCACGACACGTACACGCGTGCGAACGAACGGTCCACCGCGACCTCGACCGCGGTCAGGGTGACCAGGTCGAGACGCGGATCGGAAACCTCAAAGAGCAGGATATAACCGAGCTTCTCGCGAAGCTGCTCGCCCAAACGGCGGGTTGCCTGCGTTTGCTTCATAGCGCTACCCCCTACTCGGTACGGGCAACCTGGTCGATACGGTAACCCTCGATCTGGTCGCCGGGCTTGATGTCCTGGAAGTTCTCCAGGCCAATGCCGCCCTCGGAACCGCTCTTGAGGCTCTTGGCCTCGTCCTTGTAGTGGCGCATCGAGGCGATCTTGCCGTTGAAGACCACAATGCCGTCACGCACCAGGCGCACGGAATCGGTCGCGGCGATCTCGCCCTCCTCCACGCGGACACCGGCGGCGATACCGACTTTGGGCACCTTGAAGGTGTCCAGGACGGTCGCGGTACCCGTGGAGACCTCGACCTCGGTGGGCTTGAGCATGCCGATGCGGGCAGCGTCGAGCTCCTCGAGGCACTTGTAGATGACGTCGTAGCAACGGATCTCGACGCCCTCGCGCTCGGCAGCGGAGCGGGCCTTGCCGTCGGGACGCACGCCAAAGCCGATGATGATGGCGTTGGAGGCGTCGGCCAGGACGACGTCGGTCTCGTTGATGGCACCGACGGCGGAATGGATCGTGTTGATGCGGACCTCGGACTGATCCATCTTGTCGAGCGAGTCCTGAAGGGCCTCGATAGAACCCTGGACGTCGGCCTTGATGATCAGGTTGAGCTCCTTGACCTCTGCGTCGGCGATGGTCTCGAAGAGGTTCTCGAGCGTGACGTGCTTGACGCGGCTCTGCTCCTCGATACGGGCCTTGAGCGAACGTTCATCGGCCAGGGCGCGTGCCTCGCGCTCGTCCTCGAACACGCGGAACTCGTCACCGGCGTTGGGCACGGACTGCAGGCCCAAAATCTCGACAGCGTCGGAGGGACCGGCCTCGGTGACGGCGCGGCCCTTGGGGTCGAGCATGGCGCGGACGCGGCCGTAGGTAAGGCCGGCGACCAGCGTATCGCCCACGTGCAGGGTACCGCGGGTCACGAGCACGGTAGCGACCGATCCGCGGCCCTTGTCGAGCTTGGCCTCGAGGACGTTGCCCGAGGCAAAGGTGTCCGGGTTGGCCTTGAGCTCGAGTACGTCGGCCTGGAGCAGCACGGTCTCCAGAAGTTCGTCGATACCGATCTTCTGCTTGGCCGAGATGTTGACGAACATGTTCTGTCCGCCCCACTCCTCGGGGATGACTCCGTACTCGGTGAGCTCCTGACGCACACGGTCGGGGTTGGCGCCCGGCTTATCGATCTTGTTGACGGCGACGACGATGGGTACGCCGGCGGCCTTGGCGTGGTTGATCGACTCGACCGTCTGGGGCATGACGCCGTCGTCAGCGGCGACGATCAGGATGACGATGTCGGTCACCTTGGCGCCACGGGCACGCATAGCCGTAAAGGTGGCGTGACCCGGGGTATCGATAAAGGTGATCTTGCGGTCGTTGATCATGACCTGCGAAGCGCCGATGGCCTGCGTAATGCCGCCCGCCTCGCCGGCAGCAACGCCGGTGTGACGGATGGCGTCGAGCAGCGACGTCTTGCCGTGGTCGACGTGGCCCATGACGGTGACGACCGGGGCGCGCGGCTTAAGGTCGGCGGGATCGTCATAGAACGAGAAGGTGTTCTCCTCCTCGGGGGTGATGATCTTGATCTGACGGCCCAGGTCGTCGGCAACGAGCTCAACGAGGTCGTCGGACATGGACTGCGTCATGGTGAGCGGCGTACCCAGCAGGAACAGGCGCTTGATGATGTCGTTGGCCGGAACGTCGAGCGCCTCGGCAAGCTCCTGGACAGTAACGCCCTGGGAGACCTTGATGGCGTCGAGGTCCTCGGGGTTCACGCCCTGGGCCAGCGCCTCCTCTATCTTGCGCTCCTCCTGAGCCTTGGCAGCCTCGCGCTCGCGCTTCTCCTTGCGCTTCTTGCGGCGACCGGTGGACTCGCGAGAGGCCTCCTCGACGGCAGCACGAGCCTCCTCGAGCACCTTCTCGCGGCTGTACTCCTCGGCCTCGCGAGCCATGCGGCTGTAGTGGTCCTCTTCGTTGTTGTGACCGCCCTTGCGCTTCTTGCCCTTGCCCTGCTTATCGGGGTTGGGGAAGTCCATGCCAGCAGCGACGTTGTTGCTGGCGCTGGTGCGATGGCTGTGCGGACGGCTCTCGGAGGCGTTGCGCTCGGAGTTGTTGTCGGAAGCGTTGCGATCGTTACGACGGCCACCGCGGCGGTCGTTGTTACCGCCACGACGGTTGCCGCGCTCGGCGGCGCGCTCGGCCTTGGCCTTGTCCTCGGCGTCCTTCTTCTCCTTGAGCACGGTCTCCTGTGCGGCGATCTGGTCGAGCAGCGAACGGAAGCGCGAACCGGAGTCGGAAGCGGGAACGGCACGGCGCTGGGCCTCGCGGGCAGCCTCCTCCTTCTCGCGGGCGAGGCGCTCCTGCTCGGCTTTCTTCTTGGCCTCGGCCTCGGCGCGGGCGGCCTCCTCGGCAGCCTGGGCTGCGGCAAACTGGCGGCGCTCCTCCTCGCGTGCCTTCTCGGCGGCGATGCGCTCGCGCTCGGCCTCGGCGGCGCGTGCAGCCTCCTCGGCGGCAGCCGCCTGCTCCTCGGCCTGCTTAGCGGCCTCGACTTCCTGAGCGCGGGCCTCGATCACCGAGGCGAGCTGCTTGCGGACCATAGCGACATAAGCGTCCTCCAGGGCGGAGGAAGCGGACTTAGCGGGAATCTTCATTTCGGCGAGGTGACCCATCAGTTCCTTGGAGGTCATGCCGAACTCTTTGGCCAGGGTGGACACACGGACTTTTGCCATATGACTTCACCTACCCTTTCTGGCACCTTGGGTGCCTAGAGACTGAACGAGCGTGGGAGATGCGCCGGGACCCGCCCGACGCGACCGCGCGCTAGATCAGGTCCTCCGCATCATCGAAGGCGTCGGTGTCGTGGACACCGCAGAAACGGGAGCCGGGGCGGGCCTGGTTGCGGCACTGAACGCCGTCCTCGGACACGTACTCGCAGCGACGGACGTCGTCGTCCTCCTCGTCACCAATCAGGTCGGCGGCGGGCTCCTCGTGAACGGGGACGTTCTTGAGGATGTCGGCGGCAAGGGTCTCGGACTTGATGTCGATGTGCCAGCCGGTCAGGCGAGCGGCGAGGCGGGCGTTCTGGCCCTCCTTGCCGATGGCGAGCGAAAGCTGGTCGTCAGGCACGATGACGCCGGCGTAGGCCTTCTCCTCGTCGATGAGGACGCGGGTGACCTTGGCGGGCGACAGGGCGTTGGCGACGTAGACGGCCGGATCGGCATCCCACAGGATGACGTCGACGCGCTCACCGCGGAGCTCGCCCACGACGGCGCGGACGCGGCTGCCCTTGGGGCCGACGCAGGCGCCCACGGGATCCAGGCGGTCATCGAGCGAGTGGACGGCGACCTTGGAGCGCTGGCCGGGCTCGCGGGCGATCGACTTGATCTGGACGGTGCCCTCATAGATCTCGGGCACCTCCTGCTCAAACAGACGACGCATAAGCTCGGGGTGGGTGCGGGAGATGACGATCGGCGGACGGCTGTGCTCGCCACGAACCGGCTGCAGGTTGGAGTTGGGGTCGCGAACGTCGATGATCACGGCCTTGATGTGCTGGTTGTGCAGGTAGCGCTCGCCCATCGGACGCTCGTTGCGCTCGTTCTCGTAACGGCGCTGGTCGAAGTGCGGCAGCTCGGCCTCGACGCCCTCGCGGATCTTGACGATCGTGAAGTCGGGCGTGGACTGCAGCACGGTACCGCTGATGAGGTCACCGATGCGGCCGGAGAACTCCTCGTAGATCTGCTCACGGGCGGAGTTACGCACGATGGCGTTGATTTCAGCCTTGGCGTGCTGGGCAGCGATGCGGCTCGTGTTCTTGGGGGTGACGTCGATCTCCTCGAACTCGGTGAAGTTGCCCTCCTCGTCCATGGAATCGTCGATCGGCTCCAGGCGGTAGACGTAGATCTTGCCGGTGGTGCGGTCGATGGTCACCTTGGCGCCCCACTCAAGATGCAGGATCTCGGCATAGCTCTTGGCGAGCGACTGCTCCAGGCGGTCGATCAGGTAGAGCTGGTCGATGTGCTTCTCCTGGCAAAGCTCCATCAGGGCGGACATCATGTCGGATGCTGCCATCTTACTTTCCTTCCTTCGCGGGCTTGAAGTCGTAGGTGGGCTTCAACTTGCACTTTTTAACATCAGAGAAATCGAGGGTGACGGACTCGCCGTCCTCGAGTTCGAGGGTCACGTTCGTCTCGGTGGCGGCGGCAATCTTGCCGGCGTACTTGCGACGGCCCTCGGTGGCGGTGGAGGTGAGCTCGCAGTTCTCGCCCACAAAGCGGGCAAAGTCGCACGGGCGGCGCAGCGGGCGCGCCATACCCGGGCTCGACACCTCGAGCGTATAGCTCGAAGAGATGGGGTCGAGCTCCTCAATCACATCGCCGACCCACTTGGTGTTGGCCGTGACGTCGTTGAGCGAAAGGCTCTGACCCTCGGCACCCTCGATACGCACGCGCACGCAGGGGGCCTTGGTGGCACCCACGAGCTCGACGTCGACGATGTCGACATCGTGCTGGGGAGCGACGGCCTCGAGCGCGTCGATGATCGCCTGCTCGGTCTTGGTCTTGACCATTGCGGCACCTCCATCCATACAAAAAAGAAGCGGGGCCGAAACCCCACTTCTTTCAATTACAACTTCATTTGCAAGCAAACTATACCAATAGCTGCGGAAACGTGCAAGCACAGTACGAACCTGCAGGTCAGCGTGCGCACAGCTTCTCCATAAGAATAGGACAATTGACCGAAGGCACCTGGGCAGGTACATGCAAAACGAGGGACGACCCAATCGGATCGCCCCTCGTCTTTTATGCGTCAGCTAAGCGCGCAGCGCTTACTTGACCACCAAGTTGACCAGCTTGCCGGGCACGCAGATGGCCTTGACGACCGTCTTGCCCTCGAGCCACTTGGCAACGGCGGCCTCGGCGGCAGCCTGCATCTCCTCGTTGGAGGCATCGCGGGCAACGTCGACGCGGCCGCGGACCTTGCCGAGCACCTGGACCACGATCTGCACCGTGTCCTCAACGGACTCGGCCAGGTCGAACTCGGGCCAGGCGGCGGTGTAGGCGTTGCCCTCGCAGCCGAGGGCCTCGTGCCACAGCTCGTCGGCCCAGAATGGGCAGATGGGGGCAAGGACGCTCACGATATCCTTAGCCACGCCGTAGCACAGCGCCTTGTCGCGGGCGGTACCCTCGGTGGCGTTGAGATAGGCGCTCGCCGCGTTGACGAGCTCCATGACGGCCGAGATGGCGGTGTTGAACTGGCCGCGATCGAAGTCCTCGGTGCACTTGGCGATGGTGCGGTGACGCTCGCGATAGAGCTTCATCGCAACCTCGTCGAGTGCGGACTTGTCGAAGGCCACGTTGGCGTCGCCGGACTGGACGAGCTGCCAAACGATACGCCAGGCGCGCTTGATGAAGCGGTTGGCGCCCTCAACGGCCTTGGGATCCCAGTCGAAGTCCTTCTCGGGCGGGGCAATAAACAGAATCGCCAAACGCATGGTGTCGGCGCCGTAGGGCTCGATGACCGAGCTCGGGGGCACGACATTGCCCTTAGACTTGGACATGGTGTCGCCGTTCTCGTCCTTGACCATGCCCTGGCACAGCAGGTTGGTGAAGGGCTCGTCCACGCTCAGCAGGCCCAGGTCGCGCAGTGCCTTGGTAAAGAAGCGGCTGTAGAGCAGGTGCAGAATGGCGTGCTCGATGCCGCCGATGTAGTTATCGACGGGCATCCAACGGTCGGCGGCCTCGCGTGAGAAGGGCAGCTCGGTGTTGTGCGGATCGGTATAGCGCAGGTAATACCAGCTGGAGCAGGTGAAGGTGTCCATGGTATCGGTCTCGCGCTTGGCCGGGCGGCCGCAGACCGGGCAGGTGGTCTCGTAGAACTCCTTGCACTCAGCAAGGGTTTCGCCGGCGCCAAGGTCCAGGTTCTCGGGCAGCGTCACCGGCAGCTGATCCTCGGGCACGGGCACGATGCCGCAGTGCTCGCAGTGGATGGCCGGGATGGGGTTGCCCCAATAGCGCTGGCGGGAAATGAGCCAGTCGCGGAGACGGAACTCGACCTTGCGACGACCGCAGCCCATGGCCTCGAGGTCGGCCACGATCGCAGCCTCGCCCTCGGAGTGCTTACCGCCGCGCATGCCGGTGTACTTCCCGGACTGGACGAGCGTGCCCTCGGCAGCGTGGGCGCAATCCCAGTCGACGGTCTCGGCATGGAAGGTATCGATGGTCTCGCCGCTGGCCTCGACGGCAGCGCGATCGTCATCGTCGAGGATGATCGGCACGATCGGCAGGTCGTACTTACGGGCGAACTCAAAATCGCGCTGGTCGCCACAGGGAACGGCCATGACGGCACCGGTACCATAGTCGGCAACGACATAATCGGCAACCCACACGGGGACCTTCTCGCCGTTCACGGGGTTCACCACGTAGCGGCCGGTAAAGGCACCGTGCTTCTCGAGGGTGCCCTGGGCACGCTCAACGGCAGAGATATGCTTGGAGTCCTCGACGATCTTGGTGACGGCATCCTCGTACTCCGTGCCCTCGACGAGCTCGTGCAGGCCGGCGTACTCGGGAGCCAGGACAAAGAAGGAGACACCGAAGAGCGTGTCGGCTCGCGTGGTGAAGACGGTGATCTTACCCTCGTCGCCCTCGATAGGCTCGCCATCCCTGTCGCACAGGGTAAAGTCGACCTCGGCGCCCTCGGAGCGACCGATCCAGTTGGCCTGCATCTGCTTGACGCGCTCGGGCCAGCCGGGGAGCTTCTCCAGGTCGTCGAGCAGCTCCTGGGAGTACTCGGTAATCTTGAAGTACCACTGCTCCAGGTCGCGCTTCTCGGGCTCGGTGCCGCAGCGCCAGCACTTGCCCTCGGTGACCTGCTCGTTAGCCAGAACGGTCTTGCAGGTGGGGCACCAGTTGACCGGGTTCTTCTTGCGGTAGACCAGGCCCTTTTCCCACAGCTTCTCAAAGATCCACTGACCCCAGCGGTAGTAGTCGGGGCTGCAGGTCTTGACCATGCGATCCAGATCGTAGGAGAAGCCCATGCGCTTCATCGTGGCGAGCGCCTGGTCCATATTCTTATACGTCCAGGCGGCAGCCTGCGTATTGTGCTTGATGGCGGCGTTCTCGGCAGGCAGGCCAAAGGCGTCAAAGCCGATGGGATGCAGCACGTCAAAGCCGCGCATGCGGGCCTGACGGGCCATGGCATCGCCGATGGTATAGTTGCGCGCGTGGCCCATGTGCAGGTCGCCCGACGGATACGGGAACATCTCGAGCACATACTTTTTAGGCTTGCTGTCGTCGGTGTCGACGGCAAAGAGGTTGGAGTCCTCCCAGGCCTTCATCCACTTGGACTCAATGGCCTGCGCGTCGTAGGCAGGGATCTCGTCCTTATGATCTGTGCAATCGCACATATCAGCTCCTTTAATCTTAGCTGGGGTCGGGCGGCTTGGCTTTATTCGCTACTGCGGACAGTCCTGCGCAAGACGAAGAGCACATTAAGTGCTCTTCTTTGCGTGCGGAACTTGTAGCGAACAAAGCCAAGCCGCCCGACCCTAAGGTTAACTTGACTGATGATAGCAAATACGACAAGCGAGATGCCTGCGACTTGCGGGCATCTCGCTTTATCTAAATAACGTGGTTGTGAATCAACCGCTATCTGTTATCCGCCCAAACATGGTCGGGTTTTCCAAGTGCCGCAGATTGCCGTGAAAGAGGAGCGACGCGTACTTTGGTACGCGAGCGACGGTTTGAACGGCAAGGTGCGGTGCTTGGGAAAGCCGCTTATCGATAGGAAACGCTCTGCTGGGAATCCTTGACGACTACGTCGTGGGCGCCGCCTTCGACGATCGAGGTCGAGCTTACCAGGGTCAGGCGTGCCTTTTCCTGGAGCTCGGGGATCGAGAGGGCGCCGCAGTTGCACATCGTTGACTTGACCTTGTAGAGCGTGCCGCCCACGCCGTCCTTGAGGGAACCGGCGTAGGGAACGTAGGAGTCGACGCCCTCGACGAAGCTGAGCTTCGCGGCGCCGCCCAGGTCGTAGCGCTGCCAGTTGCGAGCACGCGCAGAACCCTCGCCCCAGTACTCCTTCATGTACTGGCCGTTGACGTTGACGCGCTCGGTCGGGCTCTCGTCAAAGCGGGCGAAATAGCGGCCCAGCATCATAAAGTCGGCACCCATGGCAAGGGCGAGCGTCATGTGGTAGTCGTAGACGATGCCGCCATCGGAGCACACGGGCACGTAGACGCCGGTCTCCTCGTAGTACTCGTCGCGAGCGCGGCAGACGTCGATCAGCGCGGTGGCCTGGCCGCGGCCGATACCCTTGGTCTCGCGGGTAATGCAGATGGAACCGCCGCCGATACCGACCTTGATGAAGTCGGCACCGCAGTCGGCAAGGAAGCGGAAGCCCTCGGCGTCGACGACGTTGCCGGCACCGACCTTGACGTCCTCGCCGTAGTTGGCGCGGATCCACTCGATGGTGCGCTTCTGCCACTCGCTGAAGCCCTCGGAAGAGTCGATGCACAGGACATCGGCACCGGCCTCGATGAGCAGCGGCACGCGCTCGGCATAGTCGCGGGTGTTGATACCGGCACCAACCATGTAGCGCTTGTCGTTATCGAGCAGCTCGTTGGGGTTGGTCTTGTGGCTGTCGTAGTCCTTGCGGAAGACAATGCCCATGAGGTGATCGTTGTCGTCAACGATGGGCAGGGCGTTGAGCTTGTTGTCCCAGATGACGTCATTGGCAACCTTGAGGCTGATGTTCTTGTCACCCACGATGAGCTGCTCACGCGGGGTCATGAACTCGGAGACCTTCGTCTGGTGGTCATCGCGACTGGGGCGATAGTCACGGCTGGTGACGATGCCCAGGAGCTTACCCTTGGGAGTGCCGTCGTCGGTGACCGGCATGGTGGAGTGACCGGTCTTCTCCTTGAGCTCGATGACCTGCTCCATGGTCATGTCGGGGGTCAGCGTGGAATCGGACTGAACGAAGCCGGCCTTGTGATCCTTGACGGCCTTGACCATAGCGGCCTCGGACTCGGCGCTCTGGGAACCGTAAATGAAGGACAGGCCACCCTCGGTAGCGAGCGCGACACCCATATCGACGCCCGAGACGGACTGCATGATGGCGGAAACCATGGGGATGTTCAGGGTGATTGCCGGCTTCTCACCGCGCTTAAAGCGGGTTAGCGGCGTCTTAAGAGAGACGTTGTTGGGGATGCACTGCGAGGACGAGTAACCAGGGACCAGCAGATACTCCGAAAACGTGTGGGACTCACCGGGAAAGAACGTAGCCATGTTTCTCCTTTTTCCATGCGACCGGTCGGCTGCAGGCCTCGTAGGACCCAGCCCAACCTTGGGCGCCCAATACTGGGGAAGTATCTTAACGCACTTTGACTGCTACAATGCATGATTTAAGAAGAGCACACGAGGGTTTGACGCAGGCTTTGCGTTTGCCCAGCAAACACTTTAGCGGGGAGACGTGGAGCACATGGAGTACAAGACGACGGCAAAGTTGGTCATTCAAGCGTGCGACAAGGATTTGCCGGGCGTCTTCGGCCACGGCTGCGTCTTGCTGCTGCAGGGTATCGCCCGCGAGCACTCGCTCAACCGAGCCGCCAAGAGCATGGGCATGGCGTATTCCAAGGCCTGGCGCATTGTAAACGAGGCCGAAGGACAGCTGGGCTGCAAGCTCATCGAGCGCGACGGCGCCCGCGGATCCACCCTCACCCCCGCCGGCGAGCGAGCCATAGCGGTCTACGAGGAGCTGCAGGCCGACATCAACAACATCATCGCCACAAAAGCCGACGCCCTCATCGCCAGCATCAAAGAGTAGCTAATTTGGGACGGGGCTTTATAGCCACACAGCCCCTTCTCATAAGTTGCGGTGAAATAGGGACTGTTTATGCGGTTAAAGCCGTAAATCAATCCATATTTCACCGCAACTTATGGAGTCGAGGATGATTTAGCTAGTTGCGGAGGGCGTTATCCAGGGTGGCGGCCACGATCAAGGGGTCATCGGTTCCGGCGAAGAGATGGATGGTGCTCCCCTGCTTGCCGCGTGGAGCCGAAAGGCGCGTCGTTGCGCCGCCGGCGGGCGATGTGCGAAACTCCCCGGGCAAAGCATCGAACAGCTTGCCCGCGCTACGCTCGATAAGGTCAAATTCAACTGCCGGGCCAAAGCCGTGCTCGAGGATTCCCGTTGCAACAGCATGGTCGGGATGCGAGCTCAGTCCGGGATAGCGTACGTTGCGCACCATCTCGTTGGCGGCCAGATACTCGGCCAGCGCACGCGCGCGGTCGAAATGTGCCTGCATGCGGACATCGAGCGAGTCCAGCCCGCGCTCCAGCACACCGGCCTCGTCAGCAGGCATATCAAGCTTGCCCAAGCCACAGCCCTCAAGCAGGGCATGCGCGCACTCAGCCGCGGCATCCACACGATGGCGCTTGAGCTGCGAGCGTGCCACCGATACGGCAACCAACTTGCGCGAAGCATCACCGGCGCATACACGATCGAGCGCCTCGAGCGACAGCACGGCACCCAGCCGCAGCGGATCGCAGCCAAAAGCCGACGCCACGGTGTTGTCAACAACCAGCAGCGCATGGGCCTCACGCGCCGCCCGACCCAGCGCACGCAGATCGGGCACACGCAGACCAAACCCGCCGATGGAATTAACGAACCACCACAGGTGCGGCCCCTCGGCATCAAACGAAGCATCAAAGCCATCGGACGCAGCAGCAAACGCCGCAACCGATGGCTCCCCCACCATAGCCACGTCGCAGCCATCAAAGCCGCGCGCAAACGCATCGGCAAAGTCGTCCGCAAAGGCAACCAGACGATCGCCGGGACACACAATCCCCAGCTGCGACAGCGCTGCTGGCACATGCGAGGCCGCAAGCAACCGCGCCTCACGCGCGCCGGCTCTCAAAGCCCAAGCCTCTTCTAGCTGTTGCACGTCCACGCGGCACCGTCCCTTCATAAGCAAAAACCCACGATGCGGGTGTTCCCCGCATCGTGGGCAACGGCTGCAGTATAGCGCCGATATGCAACGAATCGCCTAGATGTTGAGCGCGTGGTAGGTCACGTTCGCACCCGGAGTGTCAACGGTCACGCCATAGGCCTCGGGATAGATGCGCGTCGAAAACACGAGCGAGCCATCGTTCACAAACACCTCGACCGAAGAGACATCGCCAACAATGCGCACATTGCGCACCTCGTCGACGGGCTCCCAGCGCACGGTACGACCGCAGCCGGCAGAAGCGCGACCCTCATCGGTAAATCGCATCTCAAAGCGCGAGGGCAGTTCGTCCCCAGCGGGCACAAACGCCAGCTTCAGCTCGCCATCAACGGTCGCGGCAAACGCGCCGTCGACACCGTCGACAACAACATCAAAGCAAGTATCGCCGGCAACCTCCAACGAGCCCGCCCCCACACGCACCGAGGCATAATGGTGCTCAATCTCGCGCGCCGGCTGCTGCAGCACCACGCCGCCGGCACCGGCTGTAAGCTCACGCGGCACCGTCATGCAGTGCTGCCAGCCGCACGCCACGGTGGGATCGTTGCCATAGGTCGGCTCATCAGGCATGCCCATCCAACCGATCAGAATGTGGCGACCGTCCTCGGTCGTGAACTCCTGCGGAGCATAGAAGTCAAAACCGGCGTCCCACAGGCGGAACTCGCCCAGATCATAAGAGTCCTTGCCACCCGTAATGTTACCCGTAACGGGCATGTAGCCCGCTGCATACACATTGCCGCGGTCCCAACGGTCGCCCTCGAGCCCCTGGGGAGAGAAAGACAGAAACCTTGCCGGCACGCCGCCATCCGCCTCAAGCTCCAGATACCCCGGGCACTCCCACATAAAGCCAAAGCGCTCGGGGGTAGACACGCGGCTCTCGAGCTCCCAACTCAGCATATCGGCCGAGCCATACACCAGGATCTCGCCCACATCGCGCCCGGCACCCTCGCCGTGCATGGCGCAAAATCGACTATCGACATGCGGCCCATCCACGCGACGACGCGCGCCCAGCACCATGTGGTAACGCCCATTATCATCGCGCCACACCTTGGGATCGCGCACATGGCAGGTCAAATCCTCGGGATAATCCTCGGACGCCAGCACCACACGCTTTTGGCTGAACTCCCGACCGGCAAGGCCATCAACGCTCTCGACATAAACAGTATCGGCGCGGCGGCCGGTATTGACGTAGTCGTACGTGCCGTCTGCATCGGAGAGTTTAACGTTGCCCGTGTACAGTACGCGAATGCGGCCGTCCTCGGCAAGCGCGGAGCCCGAATACACGCCGTGGCAATCGAACGGCTCGTCGGGCAGCAGCGGAGCGCCAACATAGTCCCACGTCATAAGATCGCGGCTCGTCGCATGACCCCAGGCCTTAACGCCGCCCTCGACATCAAACGGCGCATATTGAAAATAAGCGTGGAACACGCCGCCCGCTTGGCAAAGACCGTTGGGGTCGTTGAGCCAACCCGCCGGCGGCATAATATGGAAGCGCTGGCCATACGCGCCATGACCGCACTCAGTGGCGGCGGCGTCAACAGCGGCAACCAGCTTTGCAAGATCGCGACCAAGTGCATTAGACATATCAAAGTCCTAACGGATCGAAAGTTACAAGGCACCAGAGATCGGCGCCCGATGCTGGAAACACCCGCGAGCATACAGCCCGCGGGCATTCCCTTAATCAAATGCTCTTAGGCCTGCTCGGAAGCCTTAGGCTCGTCCTTGTACAGGACAAACGAGACGGCAAAGGAAACCAGCGCGGCGACCGCAAACATGATCGCGTACTGCACGGGCTGGGCCAGGCACAGCAGGATACCGAAGATACCGGTAACACCCGTGCCGGAGGCAGCCAACGAGGTGAGCGCGCAGACCAAGGCACCGCAACCGCCGCCGATGCAACCGGCGATGAAGGGCTTAAAGAAGCGCAGGTTCACACCAAAGATGGCAGGCTCGGTAATGCCCATGAAGGCGGACAGAGCCGAAGGAAGCGCCAAGCCCTTGATCTTGGCATCGCGGGTCTTAAAGGCAACGGCGAGCGCGGCGCCACCCTGGGCGATATTGGCAGCGCTAGCGATGGGCAGCCAGTAAGTCACGCCGTACTGGGCGAGCTGGCCCAGGTCGATGGCGGTGTACATCTGGTGGATACCGGTAACGACCGTGGGGGCATAGAACAGGCCGACGATAAAGGAACCGATGCCGAAGGGCAGGGTCAGCAGGGTCTGTATCAGACCGAGGATGGCGTTCTCGGCCCAGACAAAGATGGGGCCGACGGCAACGAGCGTCACGAGCACGGTCACGAACACCGAGACGAGAGGAGTCACAAAGAGGTCGAACATCTCGGGAACGATCTTGTGCAGGCGCTTCTCGAGGAAGGCCAGAATGGCGCAGGCGATAACGATGGGGATCACATGGCCCTGATAGCCAACCCACTCAAAGCTGTACAGACCAGGGATGACGGTGACCATGGTCTGCACGCCCTCGGAGGCAACCGTGTAGGCGCTCTGCAGCGAGGAGTTGATGAATGCACCACCGACGACAGCGCCCAGATACGGGTTGGCGCCAAAGGCCTTAGCGGCGGAGTAACCGATCAGGATCTGCAGAATGCCAAAAGACGTGCCCGAGACCAAGTCGGCAATCTTATAAATAAAGTTATTGGTGTCGAGCGCGATAAAGCCGTTGGAGGCCATGAAGTTGAGGGCGCTCATAATGCCCAGCAGCAGGCCCGAAGCCACGATGGCGGGGATGATGGGAACAAAGACGTCGCCGAGCACCTTAATGGCACGCATAAAGATGTTCTGCTGCTGAGCCGCGGCCTCCTTTACCTCGGCCTTGGTGGCAGCCTCGACGCCGCTGAGCGCGATGAACTCTTCGTAGACCTTGTTGACGGTGCCAGTGCCAAAAATAATCTGGAGCTGGCCCTGGGCCTCAAAGACGCCCTTGGCGCCATCGACATTCTCGATGGCCTCCTTGTTAACCTTGGAATTATCGGCAATCACCAGGCGCAGACGCGTGGCGCAGTGTGCGGCCGAAACAACGTTGTCGGCGCCGCCAACATTGTCGAGCACCTCTTGGGCTGATTTGCGGTAGTCCATGACTTCCCTTTCCTCCAACGGGCGCATCAGCACCCGGCCATCTTTGACACTTACACTGTAATCGTTTTCAGTTTGATATGACTGTAATCGTTTTCATAGTGGGGTGAACGGTAGGAAAAAGCCGGCGAAAGGTAGTTTTGAAGCAAAAACAGGGGTCTCAGAGGCAGGCAGACGTGCCCAAGGCCTAGACATTCATAAGCTGATGGCCGAGCTTGAGCGTCTTGAGACCGCTCTCCCCCTCCTCGCCATCGAGCGCGTTGAGCAACATATTGGTCGCCTCAACGCCACTGGTCAGGTAGCCATAATGCACGGTGGGAATGCCGCCCGTCAGCGCGCGCAAAAATGCGTTGTCGCCGAAGCCGCTCACGCGACGCACGCCCTCGCCCATGCCACACACCTCGTCAAGAGCGCGCAGGGCGCCAGCAGCCATAGTGTCGGTCGCGCACGCGATAAACGAAACATCGGGGGCATCGGCAAGCAGCTCGCGCGCAGCGCGATAGCCCGAGTCGAGCGTAAACGAGCCCAGGCGAATCAAGGCGGCATCGAGCGGGTTACCCGCGGCGCGCAAGCCGGCCTCAAAACCGCGACGGCGGTCATAACCGGCCGCGCGGTCCTCTTCGGTAACTCCGATGTAGGCGATCTTGCCATCCACCCGACCCGCAAGCGCACGTCCGAGCTCAAAGGCAGCCTCGTAATCGTCGTGATAGACGCACGCCGTGCCCTCGACATGTTGGCCGATCAACACAATGGGCACACGGCACGACTCAATCGCGCGACGGTGCTCGTCGGTGATCATAGTTGCCACCAGAACAATGCCGTCAACCGGGTGGTTTTGGAATAAATCGAGGTATTCGAGCTCACGATCGGCCGCGTTGTCGGTGTTGGCAAGCAGCATCTGGTAGCCACGGCGACCGAGCACCTGACCAATGCCGGCGGTAATGCGGCTCACGGATTCCGAGTTGATCTTAGGTACGATGACGCCGATGAGCTTGGTGGAACCGGTGCGCAGCGCGCGAGCCTGGCTGGATCGCACGTATCCGGTCAGCTCGATTGCCTGCTTAATGCGCTCGGCCTTGTCCGCCGAGATATATCCACCGTTGAGGTAGCGCGAGACGGCGGCGCTCGAAACGCCCGCCAACTCGGCCACATCTTTCATCTTTACCACGAGTACCCCCGTCGTTGAAATCGCTTTCACCATAATACCCAACCCTCGTCCGAAAATTATTCGACTGGAAAGGTCTCAGCGGATAATTTCAACCGCCCAGGTCGAGCAAACGTCAGCGAGCGGGCAGCTGCCGTGGCGAGGTGCCGCGAAAGAGGAGCGAAGCGTACTTAATGTACGCGAGCGACGGTTTGAATGGCAGATCGCCCGCGCAGATGCCCGCGCAGCGTCGAGCGGTCCGGCGTTTGTTAAAACGCCGGAACATAGTTAGCCGTGATATTCGCCGTTGTATTGGATCAACGTCAGATCTTCAACGTCGTCGAGCGCGCGAATGGCGTCCGCATAGGGCATGTCAACACCATCCGAGAACACCTCCACGGCCATCTCGACCTTGTCACCGCGCATCGTCTTGGACTTGACGGTGAACTTGGTGCGCCCAAACGCGCGAACGATATCGTCGCCGGTGGTCTGGCCCGTGTAGTGAATGACCATCATGTACACGCGCGCCTTGTCCTGGTGGCTCGCAAAGCCGGCAATCATCACCACGATCACCACCGCCGTGAGCGCCACGAGCGCGTACATGCCGGCGCCCGCCGTAATGCCCGTGGTAATGGCCCAAAACAGATACAGCAGGTCGAGCGGGTCCTTAACCGCCGTACGATAGCGGACGATTGACAGAGCACCGACCATACCGAGCGAGATGACCACGTTGGTCGAGATCGCGAGCGTGACCATGCAGGTAAGCACGCACATGCCCACGAGTGTCACGGCAAAGCTGCGCGAATACACCACGCCGGTAAAAAAGCGCTTGTACACGTAATAGATCAGGATGCCCATGGCGAGCGCCACGAGCAGCGAAAGGCCAATCTTGGCAGGGTCGACCTGGCCAAACGCCTCCAAGACGGAGTTCTTAAAAAAGTCCCTGGTGCTCATGGTCTAAATATCCCCTCGGTTCTCAAAATCCGATTCCCAGTAATTAAATCCGCGCAGGTAGGCGGTCTTTTCGTAACACAGGCAGTACTTGGAGACCGCCGTAAGCTCGGCCGCTCCCGGCGGCACCATATCGCGCACCAGCTGCGGGCAAAACTCCGTAAACTTGACCTCCATCACCAGCTTGCCGGGCTCCAGGACCGGCAACGCCGGCAGCGTCGCGTCAAAGATATCGAAGCTTCCCACCGCGGCGCGCACGTTCATGTCAAACGTAATGCGCACGGTGCCCTCATCCATCACCCACGGCTCGCGCTCGTAGTCCACGATGGTCCGCGGGCGCATCATGTTACAGATGCACTCGATGTAGAACTCGCGACAGAGCGGATAGGGGCTCCTCAGCAAAAAGCCGTAGTCGCCAGCCAAAATCTGCTCAAACTCGCCGCGCGTAAGCGGCGCGTCCTCCTTGTAGATCCAGCTGCCGTACTTCTTTTTGCGCTCGAGCTTAATCACCTTGTCGCTGCCGTTATAGATGCGCACGCGATACTTTTTGCGCATGAGAATGCCGGCGTCTTTTTCCTCGTAGGCCGAGTTGCAGTAGTCGTCAAAATACAGGCTGCGAATGGTGTAACCGCCCGCCCGCGCATGCTTATCCAGTTTAAAAACCGGCGCCATGCGACAGGCAAGCGCGGAGTGCTCGCCCTCGTTAATGAGATATTTGAGCTCGTGGCGGTAACGCTCCTGCGTGGTACGCACAGGCGGAGCCGCCAAGCGCTCAAGCAGCGCGCTAGCCCTCCTCATACGTGTCCTCCACGACCTTACCGCCGTCTTGCACGTAAAAACACTTCATGCCGTAGTGCTTGCCGTCGTCGGCCACATAGTAGTCAAACGCATCTTGCGTATAACAGTCGGAGTTGGTGGCACGCACGCGCACAAAATACTGGCCGGCATCGGGCGCATCGCAGGTCACCTCGGGAAGCAGCACGTCCTCGGCCTTAAAGACCACGTCGCTTATGGCATAGTCGCGCGCAAGCTCTACGGTGTAGCGAATGTCGCGCGCCTCAAAGTCATAGGACGCATCCCAGTTAATGCGCAGCTTACCGTTATCGATCTGCGGCACGCCGATGTAGAACGGCATGGGCTTTTTAAAACTCTCGCGAAAGCTCTTGTAGTTCTCCTCGATCTCGGAGGGAATCGCCGCGGCGATCTGCTCATATTGGTCCTTGGTGACAGGCAGATTGTCGATATCGGGCGAAGCAAAGACCAGCGATTCAGTAACCTCGCGGTAGTGCTTGATCATCTTGCTCAGGCGTGCCTCGGTCATATACGAGCGTAGGTCCTTGACGGCGCGGTCGAGCTCGCTGCGGAACGATTTGCCGCGCAGCGCACGATTGAACAGTACGTTGCCCCAGTAGTTGCTTACGCCGCGCTCCCAGCTCGCGTAGTCCGAAAACCCGGTAAGAGAAAGCTCCAGCTTACGCAGCATGCCGTCGTTATCCCAATCTAAAAAGTACCAGGTATTTGAGTTGAGAGGACTGTACAGATAGCAGTTACGGTTCTGCGTATCGCAGTTTCCCGTCAGAATCTGAAACGCCAGCCAATAGACCAGATTCTCGGTATCAAAGTAGGTATCGAGCACGTCATCGATCTTTTGCGATTCGTCGTTGAGCGCATCGAGCATCTCGATGAGCTTGGTGTGGTCCGAATCGCTCTTAATCTCGAGCATGCCCTCAAATTTAGCCTGGTTGTAGTCGGGATCGTCGGCGAGCTTAATGGTATCCTCGTAGCGATGGAAATCGAAGCTGTTCACCTTATACAGGTGTCCGCTCTTATCCAGGCCATGTGCCTTAAGCGCCGTCTTGTTGAGCTGCTCCACCTGCGTAAACAGGCCGTAGTCCTCAAAGGTGTCGTTGGACTTTTCGGTCTGGTCGCACACCCACAGATGCACAAACTGCGTGCGCAGGCCCATCATCTGGGGAATCCCACGGATAAGGTCGTAGGCCATCTTGTTGCGAAAACGCATACCCTCGCCCATGTGCTTGTTGAGTGCAATCGCGCGCTGTTGGCGCCAGGTACCCTTGCCCTTTTTGAGCTCCACCTTGTAATTCTTTTGCGAGTTGTTGCTCGATGTCTGACCGCGCACCTGCACGGTAGCATTGGGCGCTTCCTCGCCATAGCCAACCTCGCCGGCCACCGGGCCGTCTTCGTCGCCCGGCTGCAGCAGGCCCATAACCTGATAGCGCGTCACGCCCATGTCGGCATAGTCATACACCGAGTACGTGTTGATCTCGGCCCAGCTGTGGTCGGTGTTCTCGGAGCTGTTGCCGCGCGAAACCGTCAGGTACATGGTCACAATGCCCGAGTCGTCGTAGACCTCGTACAGCTCATCTTTATCGCGCAGATGCTTGGTACCGTCCGAGGAATCGGCCTTTTTAATCTTGTCCTGCTTTTTGACCTCTTTAGTCGAGGATTCGTCCTGAGACGAACAGCCCGAAAGCAACAGCGCGCCGGCAGCCGCCTCGATCAGGCAGCGGCGAGACATCAACTTATCGATCATCAGAACCTCCCCAATGTTTTTGATACAGGCGAACCACCATACGTTCAAACGCACTGCGCGGCTCACCGCCCGCGCGCTTGTCCTCGTAGCATTGCTCAACACGGTCGAGCACCCGGCCAAGTTCGGTAAACCAGCCCGTCTTGTCGGTCGCCACAATGGGCTGCTGGCTCAGGATACGATACGGCAAGTTGGCGGTATAGGTATCGAGCCGCAGCAGCGCCACGATAAAAAACACCGCCGCACCCAACAAAAAGCCAAAGCCGTAAAACTGCTGCGGCAAAAGCAACGACACGGCAGTCGCCAGCCCGGCCACACTGGCAAACAGCCCCGAGGCCAGCACGGCCCCCTTGTAGTCGGTAAAGTACAGCAAGATGAGCATCACCGTATTGCCCACGGCATACAGGCCATAGCCCACGCACAGAGTACGAAAATACCCGTGCATCAGGTTGTTAAACCCCAGCGGTAGGGCCGAGAGCACCGTGGTCTCGAGCGAGATGACCGCCGCGGTCACAAACAACTGTTTGAGCGCGCAAAAGCGCAGTTCGCTGTTAAGCGTGGAGAGCATCTCCTCCTCGGCCACCACAATATCGCCTACCACGCCGCCGTCATTGAACAGGCTGTAATAGTCGCGGTAGCGCGGATAGAAATTGACCTCGACCGAGACCACAAAGTTGACGGTCGTGACCAGGATCGTCAAAAACGCGATGAGCGCCGGCACATCGTAGTAGGGCGCGCCATAAAACAAGCCCTTGACCTGCACGCCAATAGGACCGGCCCAAATAATCACCAGGTGCGCAAAGAGTCCCAGATTGGTTAACAGGCCCGTGAGCGCCAGCGGCATAAACTGATCGAGCCACTGCAAAAAGGGCCAGGGGCTGCGGTCGCTCTGCGGAAAATACCGGTACAGCAGTACCACGTCCCAGGCGAGCATGACGCCGTAGCCCAGAGCAATTGACGCCAAAAGGCCCTCGACAGGCGGCAGTCCCAGCGCCAGCGCGGCCAGGGCGCACAGGCACGCCACGCCAATGGCAGCCGCAAAGCTGCACAGGATACCGCGGTAATCCTTGATGGCCGTGAGGTAACTCATGCCGTTCCAGTTGACGATCATAATGTTGAACAGCCACAGGCACAGCAGCCCCTGCAGCAGCGTGGCGCCCGAGAACAGCAAAAAGACGCCGTAGAGCACCGTGCCCGCAACGAGCATGATGGCGTTGGAGCCCCAAAACGAAGGCAGTATCTCATCCTCGCGCTCGGCAAATAGCATGTCGGCCAAAAAGCGCGTGACCGGCATGGAGAAAAAGCTCGTGAGCAAAAGCGAGGCCAGCAGTGTGTAGGTCACCATGCACACCAACAGATCCTGGTTGGCACGGCCCACACCCCACAGACCGCACAGCACCAAGATACCCACCTGGAGCAGCACGCCCAGCAGCATGGGGCCCGTGCACACAATGCCGGCGTAGCCGTAAGCGCGCATCGTGGCAAACAGGCCCTTGCGCCTAAACAGGCGCTTAAGCTCAAAACCAATTCCGGCCACCGGCTACTCTCCCTCTCTGGACAGGTTAAACGCACACGCCGTCTCGTCGTACAGCGCGCGATAGTTGGCGAGCATCTGCTCGTGCAAAAAGTACGTGGCAACGCGACGCTGCCCGCGCTCCCCCATCTCAATGCGACGGGCGCGGCTCACGCACATGCGCTCCATGGCATCGGCCAAGCCCTTGCGATACATGGGCGGCGTCACAAAACCCGCGACGCCAAAGTCGTCACCCGGGGCGCCTTCGAGCAGCTCGCGACAGCAGCCCACCTCGGTCGTCACGCAGGGACGACGCGCTGCAAGCGACTCCAGCACGCTAAGCGGCTGGCCCTCGGAGATGCTCGTCAAAATGGTAAAGTCGAGCTTTTCCATGTACTCGACCACGTTGACGCGACCGGTAAAGATCAGGTCGCGCACGCCCAGGGTATCGACCAGCGCGTGGCACTCGGCGCCGTACTCTTCGTCGTCCACGCCGCCCATGATGTGCAGGCGCACCTTAGGCAGGCGCTCGTGCAGCTCAAAGAAGGCATAGATCATGGTCTTGACGTCCTTGATGGGCGCCAAGCGCACCACTGCGCCAATATCCACCCAGCCATCATCGGGCTTTAAGGGAATATCCTTAAAGCGATCGAACTGGATGCCGTTGGGGATAACCAGGCATTTGTCCGCATCACAGCCCATATCAATCTGCGTCTTGCGGGCGTTATGGAACAAACTCGTCACGCGGAAGGCGCGGCGGTAGATCTCCTCCGAAAGCAGGTAGAAAAAGCGAATCCAGCGGTCCTTAAATGACGGCACCACCCAATCGGCGCGAATGATCTCTTCCTCGCGCTCGCGGGTATAGATGCCGTGCTCGGTGAGCAGCACCGGCGCATGGTGAACGCTTGAGCCCAGACAGGCGAGCAGGCCGCCGTAGCCGGTCGAGATAGCGTGGTACACATCGGCAACCGGCACCTCGCTGCCCAGCAGGTAGAGCACCGGCAACAGCATAGAGCGCATGGTGTGGAATGCGTCGGCAAAGGGCGTGTAGGGGTACTCGGCAAGGCACACGTCGCGGAAGATGTCCATAAACGTTCGGCTCTGCAAAAACGAGAGCGGATGCACGCGACGGCGCTGAAAGATATCGAACAGCACGTCCCAGTCCGGATTGGAGAGCGACACCAGACGGCGTAGCGCCTCGCGCTCGCGGTCGTTAAAACTGGCTTCGTGCTGCTCGCCCGAAAGCCGCAGGGCATCGTCCAGGAACACCTCGTGCACCTCGACCACGTTGCCGGGCAGCTCGTAGACAAACTTGCCACGGTCGGCAGCATGCGCGCCGATCACCCACAGCACAAACTCGTGCTCGGGCATAGCCGTAATGTAGCCGTGCATCCAGGTAGACACGCCGCCGTGCACATAGGGTTAGCAACCCTCGAGTACCAAGCAGATTCTCATTTGTCGCTACCCTCCTTGCGCGCAATGGTCACCGTCTTGTCCGTGGCTTTGACCAGGTACAGGTCGCCTGTCAGATGCGTAATCTCGCCACCCGTCACCGCACCCGGCTCGCCATTATTGGTACGGAACATGAGCCAAGCCTCGTCGTGGAAATTGCCCAGGCTGAGCGTCCAGGCATCCGCACTGGTATCCACACTCACCGTAACCGACGAAAAGCGCTGAATGGCGCCCGAGCAATCCGAGCCGGTCTGGCGGCGCAGGTCGGGCGCAGACTTGGTAAGCCAGTCCAGGTAGTCGGTCAGGCCGCCCTTGTAGACTTCCCAGCCCTCCTTGGCGCCGCGATCGGGATCGAGCAGGTCGTCCGGGTGCATAAAGTGCGTACTCACGTAGTGCATGTTGAGCTCGGACACGGCAGCCAGGCGCATATAGGAATCGTCGACCATGCCGCCCGAGACAATACGCGGCTGCTCCACAATACCATCGCTCGCCACGCCAAACTCCTGCACGTACGGCAAGTCGGTACCGTCCTCAAAGTACGTACTGGCAATAGTCTTAATGCGCGGAACGTCGGTGCCGATAAGCTGGCGCGCGCGGGCCGAAAGGATATTCGACGGTGGCACGTAGACCGAGCCGTGCGCGTTGGGCAGCACCTCGTCCTGGAAGGCTATAAGCTCGTTGAGCGAAGCGACGAGCGTTTCCTTGTTTTTCCACGTCTTGTAGACGTACAACGTACCATAGTCGGTGTCCCAGAGCGCAAGCGGCTGATGGTTGTAGCCGTGAAAGCCCAGCTCTCCGCCCATCTGCAGCAGCATGCCGCCAAAGTAGCGGAACTGCGTGGTATCGGCCTGGCGCGCGGGCTCGGTCTGGTTGACCGCGTCCTCGTAGTTTTCGATCATCACGCCGGTATAGCGAATGCCGTATTTTTGCGCGAGCTTTTGCAGATCGGGCCACCAGACCTTGGTGTAAAAATCCGCAATGGAAACGCCGTAGTCACGCTTGATATAAGTACCATCGCCCGAGGGCACGGGGCTAGGAAAGTCGTCCAAATAGAACACGGCGCTGTTGATGACCGGATAGGCCGTGGCATCACCCAGCAAGCTTATGGCCGAAGCATAGAACCCACGCATGACCTTGTCGTAGATACCAATGTTGCACACCACGGTGTGACCACTGCCGCAATCGTTAGACCAAATGAGCGGCGTGCCCGCGTCACCGGTCTTTGCCCATACGCGCGCCGTTTCGCGCAATGAAACCGAAAGCGAAGAATCGAAGGGATCCGAGAACTCGTAGCGCTCTCCTCCGCCCAACATAAAGTCATCGCTCGGAACAATACTTTCGGCTGTCGCATAGTCATATCCGGCCGATTCGATCCCAAGCTTGGAAGCAACAGCCTGCAGGTAGTTCGAGTTATCTGGCGTCATGCCCAGCATGAGTGAGCCGCCCGCACTCACCCAACTCATCAGATCGGTCAGATGCGTACCCAGTCCGTCAAGCGAGGGCATAAGCACAATCACGCGATCAAACGACGTGAGCGATGGGATCGCGTCCGCACCGTCGGTGGCAATATCAACATCGCGATGGGCGATCTTCATGTCGAGTAGGATCTGGTCGAACTGTTCCTTTACGTCCTCGACGCCAGCTTGATCGGAATCGGTAATGACCAGGCACGTGGGCTTTTGGCCAAAGATTGCCGAGGAGGCCGGCACCGCATCGTTGGCGGCAAGCATCCCCAGCTTATGCTGGCCCGCACTGTACTGCACGCCGGCACGCTCCACCAGCAGCACGGCGGCCATGACAATAAAGACCGCCCACACCACGAGGAGTCCCATCCAACGAAAGCGCCCTGCACGGTCGCGGATATGTTGCGCCACGCTCATCTGGCCTCCTCCCCGTCGCGCCAAAACGCCAACTTTTCGCGGTTGTCGGCGCTCAAATACACATGTTGCTTGTCAATCGCATCGATCACACGGCGGACCTCGTCACCGTCGCGGCGCATCACGGCCAGGCGCAGGCAAAGCATCCAAACCTCCTGCTCCTCGGGCACGTCGAGCATCAGCTGGTCGGTCACGGCCTGCGCCTCGTCGATCTGTCCGACATCGGCCAGCGCCGTCGCATATCGAATGCGCAGCTCAAGGGTATCCTCGCGCTCGCAGCGACGCGCAAGCAGGCGCGCGTACTGTTGGCGCTGAATCTGAGCCACGCGCCCCTCGGCCAAGCCCGAGCCCAAGAATTCACCAAGAAAATCGCAGTATTCGTTGAGGTTTTGCGCGCTTGGGTCCGTCTTAAAGGCACGCTCCAGCTGCTGCAGCTTAAGGTCGGACTCCTTGGAGATCTGCGCCACCGCCGTCGCGGCATAGTGCGCCACCTCAACGTCGTCGTTAAGCTTAGCCGCCTGCAGCTGCGCCAGGTACGCGTTGGGCTCCTCGGTGAGCATGGAGAGCATTAGGCGGCGCCGGTATGCCGGGTCGTTGACGATGAGCGCCTCCTCGAGCGGGACCACGCCCGCATCGGCGTCACGGTCGTGCACCAGGATGCTGCGATGCAGCTCGTCGTTGAAGCGCAGCGACTCCAGCGCAGACTCTTTCAGCCCCTCGCCAAACACCGCGCTGCGGACCGATAGCAGAACCACCAGCAACGGGCCCCACAGCGGCACCAGCACTATCACAGCCAGCATGTGCCCACGCACCGGCAGCAGGCCCAGCTTCATAAGCGTCCACAGCATCAGGCAAACCAGCGCATGAATCAGCAGCAAGACGGCAGCAACGACAAGCGAGATCAAGCGGCACCCCCCTCACCGTCACCGGTGTAAGAGATGTGCTGCAGCAGCGCCACGATGTCCTCGCCGTCGACGGGCTCCACCGCAATCTGCTTTGCGCTCAGGCGCTCGCGGATAATGGGCAGATCGTACGCCTTTGCCTGGCGCATAAGCAGGTAGAGCACGTCGCCGTCGACCAAGCCCGCCGCGTCGCTCTCGCGGATTGCCGACCCAATTGCGCCCACCAGCTCGCCGACAGGCTCCATGCCCGGTACCACGCGCAGGAGCAAATAACTCCCCATCTTGCTATCTGCCAGCGCCTGCTCCGCCGCGAGCTCTTGGCCAAAGGCAGCCTGCTTGAGCACGCAAGTGCCTTCAACGCAGCGTTTATCCTGCGCCACCGCCTCATAGTCAAAGGCACGGCCCAGCGCGCTTTCGACCAGGCCGCACAAGATGCGGAACAGGTTTTGATAATAGAGGGTCATTTGGTTTTCGGCCGCACTACGCACAAAGATCAACACGGCGGGTGCCCCGTCGCGCTCGATCGTGTATCCAAACATGGGAAGCCCCGGCGTCAGCTCGCGGTTCACCCACAGGTTCAAACGACCTCCGTCGCCCAAAAGAGGTGCAAGCTGCTCAAGCGTGAGCGAGCGTGCGGCATCTTCGGCAATCGCGGGACTTGCTGCCACCAGACGTGCAAATGCCCCGCCCGAAACATGGTAGATCGCCACCGAATCGTTCTCGAGGATCTCGCCCAGAAGCTCGCAGCACTTGCGATAGATGTTGCGTGGGTTGAGCACGTCGAGCTCCTGCGTCACGGCAAAGATCTTGCCAAAGCTGTCGTGGCGACCCACGATCTGGCGCCTGTACGCGCGCTTGTCCTCGATCGCGTCGTGGTAGAGCTGCGTAAGGAACGTATTGCGGTTGCGCACGAGCTCGTTTTGATCGCGCTCCGCCCTAATGGCTTCGCTGTTGCGCAGCTGCACATAGCCGCACACGGCACCCACAACAAAGTACGCAATAAACGGCAGCCAGTTGGACGGCTCGTAGAAAAGTCCCTGGAAGGTATAGCCATACTGGGTAAAGTAGCTCACGGCCAAGCCCACCGACGCCAGCAGCGCCGCAACCAGGCCAAAGTCCAAGCCATACAGCGTGCCGATCAGCACCACGTAGAGCAGGCGATAATCGAGCACGTTGAGCTGGGCCGATTGTGAGAACAGATGCTCCAGCACCTCGAACAGAACCCAGGCAACGCCCGTCTCCAGGCATTTAATAGGCAGCGCGCGCATCTGGATGCGGTCGATGGCGGCGCGCAAGGGGTTGACCTTCTTTGCGCGGCCAGCATCCCAACGCACTTGAATGGTCGAAAGATCGCGCAGCAGGTCGTACCGCTGAAACCAGCCATAGCGCACGCGAACGACGTCGCTGACGGGCAGGGCGTAGCCGGCAGAATCGCCATAGGCAACTGAGAGCCCTGGGAACAGCGCCTGAAGAGCCTCGCCCACTTCACCCGCTGTGTGATGGAAGGCATCGGCAACGTCGAGCGTCTCAAAAGAGGCATCCCAGCTATCGAAGATACGGCGTACCAGCACCGCAAGCTCCTCGGCACACAGCAGGGGAAACGCCGCATCCCGCGCGCCCTGCAGAGCGACCGATCCGGTTGAGCACGCGTCGAACAGCGGCACCAAAAACGGGTCCTCCAGTGCGGCAGACGCGGTATACAGGAACGGCACGCGCAGGATCTTGGTTTGGACGCCCTCGCGAGCAGCATAGTAGCGGCACAGGTCGTTTGACGCACGGGCGATAATTCCCTTGCCCGTTCGCCCCGCGGCATCGGCGGCACCCTCGGCACCCGCGGGCCCCGCTACATACAGCAGTTGGATCCGTCGACCCGCGCACGCACGAAAGACCGAGCGCAGCGTCTCGATATCGCCCACGGTATCGGTATGCGGGGTAAGGTAATTGGATAGGTAGACCACGCGGTCGAACTCGTAGGCCTGATCCAGGTGTTGCAGAAGCTCTTTCCACGAAGCATGGGGTGATGACTCGTCGCGGCGCGCTTCCGCGGCAGCGACGACCTGGACATGGTCCCCGGGAACGCCTTGGCACAAAAGTCATCGTCAACATATGCGGTGTTGCCAACAACCAGCACCTCCATGGCGCACCCCTCCCCTAAAATCCACTTCGTTCATAGTCAAACATGCGTATTTTACGCTGTCAACGCGAGCTGAAACGTCTTTAAGGCTGTTTTAAGAACTTTTTTAGAGGGAGGAGGCGGCTTTGATTGGACTAGAGGGCAAAGCCTCGAGCGTCTGTTTCATGTTGGAGCCCCTCAAAAGAGAGTTATTGTCCCGGGCGATATAAACCCAACTATCCTGATATGAGCCAACGGGAGCAAGGAACGTAAGGAGCTCCAAGAAACCAATAACGTCCGTACCGTATTTTTTAGAAAACTTGCGCGCCAGATCATACTTTTTCTGCTGTGTTGCCCTACCTGAAAAATCGGACAAAGCATGCTCAAGGTTGCGTGACATATATGCAGCTTTAAAAGGAATCTTCCTTTTATTACAGGTCAGCTCATGCGTCCTGGATAACGTCTTAAGACACGAAGATTTACATTGATTTCTCTGACGCAGCGAGGCGACGTTCGACGTTTCGATCCTATCTTCAAAATAGGAACAATGAGGCCCATCTTCATCATAGACAACCAGCGAATCATCGATAAATGCACCATCGGTATCGGACAACAGCACAATGGCGTCTAAATCGGTGGCACGCAACTTGTCCTTAGCGAGAAATTCCTTCACGGTATCAACCAACCGCCTCTTAATAGTCGAAGCGGGATTTCCTGCACCGAGAGCATGTACCGATGTGATGTCGCCGCGCACAATCCCAAAACGAGGACCAGGATGTTCCCCGCTTGCAAACAAACTTGTAAGAGCACGACCCAATGCCAGCTCATCAGTTTCGCCTTCGACGATAAAAAGAACGAACTCGGTGGCACCCACTACTCGTCACCATCCAAGCAGAGCGCGGCATCGATTGAGTACCTATCCGTAGAATCGTACAAACGCTGTCCGCTATCGCCAAGGCTAATCGCGCGCAAATACTGGTCACGCATGTTATTGGTGGGCTTAACGCCTTTAAAGCGAACAAACCTGTTATCAGGATCTGCAGTGGTCAGAAGAATCTCTGATGCCGGCAGCAATTCAAGAACACGTAGGTTGTGGGCAGTAAACAAGAGCTGCCCCTTGCCAAACGACTCAAGCACGGAAAGAAGCTGCCCCAAGAGAAATTCGAATACGCCCGAGTCGAGCTCGTCAATTGCAAGGAATGCGTCGGAGTACGAATGGACTTCCATAAGGCAGAGCGAGAAAGAGATGAGTTTTCTTACGCCCTCAGATTCACAGCGCAGTGGAATCTCGACCCCATTGCGGCAAGAAAGAAACTCGACTTGCTTGGCGGGTGAATCGCCCTTATCCAAAAGCTGAGATCCTATGACTTTAACCTCGATGGAAAGGCCCGGTACAAGCGTGCCAATTAATCCGCTCACACGCTTAATCGCAGACGAAACGGCTGGGAAATCATCGTCCTTAATAACAGCGGGCTTAAAAAGATTGACAGAAAGGTGACCCTTCTGGCCAAACACGCGGTCATCGATAATATCCATCGAAAGTACGTTTAAGGTGCAAGTTGCATTTGCCAGCGTCGTAAACACATTGACTCGGTAACGGAAATAAAGCCCAAGCTCGGCAAGCAGGCAATACAGCGGAGTGAGAATCTCTTGATGGGCACTCTTGAAAGAAGCCGATTGCATCTCGTACACAGCCTCATTAATCTGCAATTGCTCCGGAGGTTCCTCCTGCAGATAAAGATTGAAATCGCAGGCAAAAAGCGAGATCAGATATTTAACAGTTTGTATGGAAAGCATGGGGGACATGTTGCCCCGCTGAAGAACACCTAGCGAAACCAACATCGACATCTTAAGCTGTTGATCCGCGTTCAAAAGATGGGACCAGCGATTTCTGGGCAGAACCGCCGCGGCAGACTCGGGGGCCTCTTGAACAAGCTCCACGAGAGTCCTCTTAGACCCCCATTTGTCTTTATCGACATTAAATTGTTTTACAGCCATTTTTTCGTGCGAAATCCAAGCAGAG
Organism: Collinsella sp. CLA-ER-H8; assembly: GCF_040092335.1. Lineage (NCBI taxonomy): Bacteria > Bacillati > Actinomycetota > Coriobacteriia > Coriobacteriales > Coriobacteriaceae > Collinsella > Collinsella sp. CLA-ER-H8. Next base: position 202,443 of record NZ_JBBNLU010000004.1, read on the forward strand.
TCTGCTCTACGCGAAAAAGTGACGGTATAGAACGTAAGAAATAATTCATCCGCGGTATCAATGTTAAACTCAATGTCAATTGAAAAAGAGTCTTTGCCAGGATAAAAGTAGTCGAGAACTTTCTGCCTGTCATATGCGGCACCCGTCATCAGGGTTTTGACCAGGTCAATCGCCTCAATTACAGAAGTCTTGCCGGAGCCATTTTGGCCATAAATGCCTATAACGTCCGCCCCGGGCACAAAGGCAGAGCCGGGCTTCGATTTCGCAAAAGCAATCTCGCCAAAGGCAATATTCTTAAAATCATGCAACGCGATCTGAACAATACGAACCATCAGCAGTCTCCTAGCGTGGAAGTTGCTGATAATCATACTAGATATCGATATATTTTTGCGAATTAGTTATAAATTATTCCGAAATCTAGAAATGATTATCCTCGAAAGTCTTGCTAAACGAATTGTTTTGACGGTCGATCGACCACAAAGATGGCTAAAACCAGAAGTATGCGGCAAAATCAGGACAGGCCGACCACGCCAAGTGGCGACAACGCGTTTACCTGCGGTTTCTTTGTGCGATAAAGGTGGTGTGCTCGGGGGTTCCGGAATTTGCCGCATATTTTCGAAAGCTACGATAAAAACCGAGCGCTCTAAGCAGAAAAGCGCAACGAAGTCTTTACCAAAAACAGTCCCTTAAACGCAAAAACCGCCTTTCGGCGGTTCCAACGTACCAAGCCGGACGTACCGTCGCAAGGCCTCTTCACAGTTGGAACTTTAGGAAAAGCAAATCCCAGTTCCTCCTTTACCGGAGAAACCGTCGCGAATTAAGGCTGAGCAACAACGCATCAGTAAAATTACGTGCGAGCAGAAAATCACACGCAATTTCGTCTTTTCTCAATTGAGATGTAAGTTTTGACAGGCCGAATCTTACATACAAACAAAATAGAGGGCCGACGCATCAACGCTCTTCAGGTGTCGCCCGAAGGCTTCCACCTTAATTGACCATGTTTTAGTCAGAGGCAATTGCTTGTCGACAGGCCGCCCATAGGTGGAACCACCAATCACAGCATCATAAAAAATAGGGGATGCCCTCACTTAGGAAGGAACCCCCTTGCAAAACTTCGGCCAAAGAAAGGCTTCTGTTTTTTGTTGTGAAGAAAGCATAGCTCTTTTTTGGCATCCAAGGCGTTGCGGCAACGCTCGTCACAGATTCATCGTTAATCAGCGTCCACCGGAAACCACGCACTAATCACCTTCGTGAGAAATTCAAATCCAGTAGAGACCTGAAGATTGCCCTGATAATAATCGACGTGCTTATTCATTCTTTGAACAAACACAGATAGGCTCTTTGCGCGATGTTCCAAAACGCCTTGCGAAGCAAGTTTCCTGTGCGCGTATAGCGTAGTGACAATCTGCTGTATACGGTCATTGCTCATCTTTGACTTACGCTGGTCGAGACCGATACCGGCTATGGTCGACAACTCCCGCGTTACAACGTAGCTAGGCTTAAATTGCGGTCTATCAGCACGCAGGTTATTCAAAATGCAGCTATTATGAGCGCATGCATTTCTTAATGACTTGACTGCTTGAAGAATATAGAACTCCTTAAGCATCTCGCGGTCGTCAAACCTATTGGCGCAAAACTTGTAAAAATAGAGAAAAGAGCCGAAGGAGACGACTTCGATAAATGCCCACGCGGGGAAGTAGAAATCAGCATACCTGGCAATCAACCCACCAGTGTAGGGACTGTTCTTGCATCTGAGAATCTCGTCTTTGAGCGAATTGCACGGCGTTCCATCTGGCTTCGTGCCGTCGTAGGAAGAAATGAACTCCGAGACGACCGCATAGCCGTCCTCCCCCTCAATCTCGATGCGCTTTAATAGTTTTACCTTTGCGAAATGCTCCACATCAAGCGTAAGCGGCAGCATTTCATAACGAACGAGCATGTCGACAATCGACAAATCGACCAGCATCTTAAAGTCTAGATTTGCATACTCTCCCTTGCGGGCTCCTTCTTCAACTTTAGGAAACCCAAGCCGATAGGCACGCAGGCGAAAATAGTTGCTGTTCTTCTCCAAGTAAGCTCTCGCATCGTCTTCGCTCATCAGCGAGAAATGGACACCCCTCGATTTGAGATGATCAATCTGCTCGGACGCCGTAAGCCACGGCTTTCTATTAGCGTCGGTCATCAGATCTCCGTTCTCGATGATTGGCTCGAGTCTCCATAATTAATGTGTTTAGTTGGGAGAGTCACTCCATATTCACAGTCCGCACCCCTTACATGCCAGAGTGACTGAGCAAGCAATCAACTGGGTTCATCGCGCCAATGCCTCGCCACAATTACCGGAAGCAACATAGCAATGAGCAAGGGGCCTGCCATACAAAAGCACAGACAGGCCCGAACGCAACAAAATCGGATAAGCCGGACGGCGGACGACTAGCGATCACCGCAATCAAAAGAGCCCAAATAATACAACGAACCCTTCACAATCGAAGCATTAGGGTCTCGGTCTAAGAAATTGACGCTGTAAGAAGGAGATCCAACGTAAACGTGAGTCTTACCGGTCTCGCAACAGAACAAAATATCGCGAGCGCTGTTCTGTGTCAGAGTGTTGTAATTCGAGTAATAATCAAGCTCGTCTGACGGGGCTTCTCCTACAACAATCAACCGAGGATCCAACTTATCCAGCCATGTCTTAGGGACGCGACCAGACTTTCGTCCATGATGCGGTGCAAATAGAATGTCCACAGGTGAAAGCGAGATGTAGTCTTCAATCGCCACCATGTAGTCATTCTCCATGTCACCAAGCCAAAGCGCACGGACCCCTTCCTCAAGAGAGTAGACAATCGCAGGACTAATATTATTGGGTTTATCAGAGCTTTCGGCATCCCGCAAAGCATCCTGGAAGGTCTCATTATTCACATCGGGCCAGAGGACGCTAATCCCAGCAGAGCCGCGCTCACCATCAGAAACGTTCATCCATTTACGATTACACCCCTTGTATATTTTGTAAGCGCACGACGACCCCTTCAGATCTTTATACTTTTTGAAACTCTCAGTCTCCGTGGACTTAGAGACATTATTGTCAACGCAATAGAAATTCTTGATAAGCCCGAGCTCATCAAGATACTCAATACCCTGGATATGATCTTGGTCCGGATGCGTACTGATAAAACGAACGACGCCCTTTTTCCCTGCAAGGTTTTTGACCTCATCAAGGATTTCCGACTTACGCTCATCGGTAATATTACAGTCAATCATGCTGAAGTTATCAGTATTGTGATTGATATAAAACATGTCGCCGTTATCAACGGACAGAGACTTAATCTCGCTCATGGTTATCACACTCCTCAAGATTGAAGTTGATTCGTTTTTCTACATACCATTCCTGCTTGACCCAAGCGATAACAAACAGAACGGTAAAAGCGAATAGGGTCACAAAAGCCGCTTCAAATCGAAAAGATTCCGGCAGCAACGATGCGAGCAGAACAATGACGAGCAAAACACCCGCCCCAGCCATGCTGCGATACATGTTTGAAATCATTAGGAGCTGTTCGACCTTAGGATCGTTTTTCTGAGCATACGCAAAGGCAGAATAGTCCCGTTTTCTGGTAGGCTTCAGGTTTTGAACCAACGGCTCAATGCAGAGAGAGCCAATCCGTGAAGCAATAAGCCCGAGAACATAACTCATCACAGATAACGCCATCCAGTTAGAACAATCGATAAAACTGCCCAACGGTGTCTGACTGGCGAAATATGTTACGAGTGCGCCCGGTATGAGCACATTGAACAGATCGTAAGCAGAAATCTTCCCAAGCAACTCATTAAGAAAGTTATTGACCAATAATCTCACTCCTCCAATAATCCAGAAGCCATCCTCCGCAATTTTTGCGCACTATCCAGCCCTGCCACGCAAGTGAAAGGTTGCTGAAGAAAAGCAATTTGTAAATGAGTTAAGCAAACAGGAGCGCATACTGCTGTTAACCAATAAGCGCACACGCCCCTAAAGAAATTTAATGAACCATCAATATGGCCTCGATTTTGACAGCTATTCCTTCCGACTCCTTCCGAACAATTAGGTTGTAATGGGGAAACGACGCTTCTCGTTGTTTCAATTGTAGCCCTTCGCCAGTTCCATATCCTGTATTCTTTTTTGATGATCAGCACAAGATGTTGTGTTTTAACAGGTAAACGCAGCTAAAATAATGCGGAACTTTTTCACGTGAAATTACGAGTCAGCTCATCCCCTTGTAGACAGCACCCTTGACCTGCATGAAAACATAATTAGACTCAATCGCTTTCGCCCGGTACAAAGTCATCCACATCGAATACCTGTTCGAAATTAACAAAAGATTTTGCTTGACCAACATGTTGAGACGCCCGCTTATTGCCCGGTCGTAAGCCGCAATAAACTAGACGGTAGCCTAGCGGACTTATCCTGGAAGGTCGCGGCGGCGAGTCTCGAAGAGGCGCAAGACGGCCTCATGCTGGAGTTGCCGCATCACGCATAGTCAACGAAGCACGGGTCAGAACGCCGCCGAGGACTAAAGCGGGCCCGCTCCCTCCCCCTCCCCAACATTCCCCAGAAAGTTCGCTGATGTTGACTAGGGTTCCCGTAAAATAATCCCCAACAAAATATGTGCGGAGTGCTGGCCTGGAGCTGCCTTCGGACCCTATTGGCTGCTCACCGAGAGGCTCCGCTATGAAACAACCCCTTTACTACCTGCTCTGCGCGATCGCGTGCACGTCCATGGTCGGCGCGACGATGCCCATGGCGGCCATTGCGGAAGCCATCCAGCCTCCGGCAACAGCCGAGCAGCAGGCGCAAGCCGACACCACGAGCAGCGACACAGGCAAGGCTGAAGACGGCACCAACACAAATGCGACAGCAGATACCGTAGAGGACAGCACTGCAACATCCGCCGGCACCAGCGCCGTCAACACAGAAAGCGCTTGCGGCACCACCGCCGCAACCGGCACCCCCGCTCCATCCCTCCGCGCCCAAACCAACGGCACGCCCGAGTCGATCTCCGTCGCGGCGGAAACCGGCTACGCCCACTCCGCCACGGCAAGCCAAAACGGCGTCACCTTCACCGTCTCGTGGAACGACGCCCCCGCGGGCACCGCGACGACCTTCCACGTAACCCAAACCAACGGCTCGTCCCAGGCCAAGGCGCGCATGGACGTACCCACCTATTGGGACGGCGGTAGCCAGGAAAGCGTCTGCGACCCGTCGCGCCAGGCATGGGCCGGCTACCACAGCCTGGGCACCGCGGGCCACGACTTTACCTTCGACTTCACGGCATCGGGCACGTACCGCATCTACTTCTACTTCATGGACAACGACAGATACGACCCCCAAAACGACAAGGGGATCTACTACCTGCGCGCCACGGCGGAGGTGACCGTAAACGACGCCGCCCGCCCAAGCGTCACGCAGATCGTCAACAACGCCGTGGCCCAGTGCAGGCAACAGACAAACGGCTCGGAATACGACATGGCGCTGTGGCTCCACGACTGGACGCTCGACCAGCTGGAGTACGACCACGGCCTCAACTGGTGCTCGGCCGAAAGCGGTCTCACGCGCCACCAGGGCACCTGCGAGAGCTACCAGCGCATCTACTCCAAGCTCCTTAACACAGCGGGCATCGCCAACGGCCGCATCACCGGCAACGGCCACACCTGGAACGCTGTGAAGATCGACGGCAAATGGTGCCAGATGGACCTAACCTGGGACGACACCAGCGACAACTGGTACGGAGACCTGAACCAGCGCCATCTGTACTTTGGCCTAACCGACGAGCTCATGGCAGTCGCCCACTCCGACCACACGGCAAACTATCAGAAGAACGACTACGCCTACCGCTCGACCGACCTGTCAAATAATTACTTTGTGCGGAATGGTAAGGCCGATGAATGGGCCGAGAAGTATGCCGATCGCATTCAGCAGAATCTGGATGCCAAGGAAGAGAGCTTTTCCATCGATGCCGACAACCAGTTGTTCCCGCCGAGCATCTCGGAAGTTCAGAATGGGATCGTTGCGTATGCGATGAATCAGAAGGAGTGGAAGGCGAACGACGCAAGGGTTAAGCTAGCCGCAACTTCGAACGTCACCAAAGAATCGAACTACAAATGGTGCGCTAAGTACGATCTAATAGCTGAATATCAAAACACAGCATTAGGGAAGGTCGTCCCCGACGGCGCCTACAGGATCGTGAGCACCATAGACCCGTCCTCGGGCGTCGCCGCGACGGCCTCCGGATGCTCCATGTCCAAGTCCCCGACCGTCCTGCGCTTCGCATGCGACGAGGGCACGGGGCTCTTCACCGCCACCGCCGGCGGGCTCGCCCTGGCGATGTCGGGCTCGGACGTCTCGCTGGCCGCCCCCGACGGCTCCGCCTCCCAGCGCTGGGAGCTCGTGGCCTCGGCCGGCGGCTACTCCCTCGTCAACGCCGGGACCGGCCGCGCCCTGGACGACCGCTGGCGCGACACGGGCGCCGGGGCGCTGGTGTGGGGCTTCAGCTCCAACCCGGGAGACCCCGCCCAGACCTGGACGCTCCAGGAGGCCGACGGCCGCGACGTCCCCGACGGCGCCTACAGGATCGTGAGCACCATAGACCCGTCCTCGGGCGTCGCCGCGACGGCCTCCGGATGCTCCATGTCCAAGTCCCCGACCGTCCTGCACTTCGCATGCGACGAGGGCACGGGGCTCTTCACCGCCACCGCCGGCGGGCTCGCCCTGGCGATGTGTTAGCGCTAATCTAAAATTGACCACTTTCGCAAACGCATCTCGCCGAATGCGCTAATGCGCTTTCGCCGAACCCGCTAACGTACTTTCACCAACTGCGCTAACGGAACTATGCTCCGATCGGGTATCCGACCCGGGAGGAGCGGGATATGGAGCGAAACGTAATGGGAGAGCTGAACGTCTACAGGGGGTCCGGCGCGAAACCGAACTTCAGCGAGATCGCGAGGAGGCACGGCATGGACCGGCACACGGTCGCCAAGTACTGGCGGGAGGGCGAGTCCGCCGCCGACGGGAGGTCCGCGAGGGGCAGCGCCTTCGACCCGCTCGAGGAGGTGATCCGCGCGAAGGCCCAGCTGCCCGGCATGAGCAAGATGGCCGTGTACGCGTTCCTGCGCGAGGGCCGCGGGGAGGGGCTGCCCGGGTACGGCGCCTTCACCGCATGGTGCCGCGCGCACGACGTGCCCTTCGGGGGCGCGGGCGGCCGCGAGCCGCACCCGCGGTTCGAGACGCCCCCGGGCAGGCAGCTGCAGTTCGACTGGAAGGAGGGCATGAGGCTCGTCGACTCGGAGGGCGAGGTCTTCGAGTTCAGCGTGTTCACCGCGACGCTCGGCTACTCCCGGAAGCACCGCTTCATACCGGTCAGGAGCCGCACGCTCGACGACCTGCTGTCCTGCCTGCTGTTAGCGCTACTGTAAAAACAACCAATTTCGCCATCGCACTTTAGCCGATTCCGCCAACGCAATTTCCCCAATCACGCCAACGCATTTTCACCATTTCCACCAACGCCGGGGCTTACGCTTCGAC
>NZ_JBBNLU010000005.1:0-178335 GCF_040092335.1 Collinsella sp. CLA-ER-H8
CATTTCCCCGGACAGGACCACCTTTGCCGCCGAGACCTTGAACTGCCTGTCGTATCGCTTTCTTCTTTGGGTCATCTTGAACACCTTTCGCTCTTAACTAGGTGTCCAATTCATCATACCCACTCCAGAAAGCCTCCCATTTCTCATGTCCAAGAAATGGGAGGCAGTTCAAAGTGATCGGACGGGCTTCTCTATTTAACCCGGGCCGCCACCCATGGCGGCTTTCCAAGCGTATTCTCAGTGCAAAGCAATCGTCAGTTTAATCCTATGCGCTGATACCGCATTTCATTTGTTCGGCTCGAATTCTACGGCCTGGCAACCCTCGCACTCTCCGGCAAATGGATTGAACGCGAAGGCAGAGATGATGTGTGCGTGGACATCGAGGCTGCTGTAGGCAACATACTGGGACATGGACCCCCGCTGCGCGTGGTATGCGGCCCGGCATATTCATTGCCGTCCAACCCCGTGTAGTTGCAGCAAAGGGTGGAACCTCAATGCTCAGCTCATGTTGTCCGTGGGACACGAGAATCGTAAGTACACTTTGGTGCGATTCTCACGCTGATACTGAGCCACCTGGAATAAGATACGTCGCGACAACACTTCGCTTCACCTCTGTCTCGACAAGATGACGTAGACTAAAGTTTCCTTTAGTAAGAGAACGAGAACTATATCTGAAAGCGTTGCGATGGCGTGAAGGCACCGAGTCCGAACCGCCTGAATGCTACGTGCATCTGCATCGCCTTTTTGTTATCTCTGCCAGTTGGGCAGCACTACACTTGTCATCATTTACCCTGGTACATGCTGCCTAAATCCACTACCCCTTCTACCGCGCCGACCATCTCGTCATCGTGAGAGACAACGATGATCAGCTGGCTTTGCTTGTTGCGCTTAACATAGGCCGCAAGCTCGGCGCGGCTTACAGCGTCTAACCCAGTCGTGGGCTCGTCGAGTACCAAAACTGACGACTTGCGTGAAATCGCCGACCATAAGTACACTCGGCGCAGCTCACCGCCCGAAAGCGCGGAGCAACGTTTCCCGAGCAACTCCTTCACGCTGTTTTCCAGCGAAAGTAGGCCATCTACACCCCGGTGATAGGAAGAAAAGGGCGTGTCGAAATACTCTAACAGCTCTTTCACCGTTTCGTCCGGCGCGAAGCACGACTGTGGGCAGCACGATATCTCTCTCGCACGTATGTAATCCAAGTCGCATTCTTCGATTGGCACGCCGTTGTATTTTACTTTGCCTTTCGATGAGTATAGCCCGAGCATCAAGTAAAGAAGTGACGTCTTGCCTCTTCCGTTTTCCCCAACTATGCAATATGTACCAGGACCGGAAAACTTGAAAGAAAACCCGCCGAGGACCTCTCGGACAGATCCGTCTGGAAGGGCAACCGAGAATTCCAAATCAGATACCGAAATGTCATTTATTTCATCGAGTTTAGCTAAATCGGTCCGATTCCACCCCGATCTCTCCTTTTCTCTCGTCGCGATAGCCGTCCTATCCCATGATGCTTTGGCATCTTGATAGGATTTGAACAATGACATCATACTTTTCAAAGTCTTAAAGAGAACCGCGAAGTATGTACCGATGATAGTGTACTCGCCTATTGACATAGTTCCGTTAATGATTCGTACTCCGGAAACAACAAGTATCACCGCTTGAAACAACGCTGCGAAAAGACCATCGAGCGATGTCAGAGAATATGATAGCTTTCCGGAGCGCAAAACTTTGGGAAAATAGCTCTTAAACCCAGCGTCGAGCGCTTGTTCGCTCTTGCCGTACGAAGATGTCAGTTGAATGTTGAGAATCTGATTAAGCTGCGATGCAATTGCGGCGTAAAAGGCGCTGTCCGCCTCTTTCTTCTCATACGTGACCCTATACAAAAGTTTCCTCAACCCAGTAATTACACAGAAATACACGATGAGGAGAATGATGGAAAACACCGCGAGAGTTGAATCAATTGACCATATGATAAGCAATACGATGGGAATGGCTACAATGGACAGCGGCGCACTGATAAAATTCGCCAAAACGAAGGATGAGACCACGCTGGAGTCGGAAATAATCCGTTGCGTTGTATAGGCTGGATCGATGGTCCGACTCACCAAGTAATCGTCTCTTTCAAAACGCAAGACGGCCTCCCTGAGAAGATCAAAGGAAAGTCTCGTGGTTATGCGAATGGAAAGTGTTCCTGCAAAATAAGTAAAGAGGGTGGAGAAAACTCCTATTGACGCAACCAGGAGCGCGAAGAGTACGGCGTCTCTTTCGCTGCGGTTACCGAGAAGAAAATCTAAGAATTTCCCGTTCACGTATGGCATGGCATAGGAGAGAGCGGTTCCAATCACCGTGATAGCAATGAAGACGAAAGCCCCTTTTGCTCTGATGAACCTCGAGAGAACGCATCGAATCAAGGAAGGCCCCAATCTACCCGCCACAAAACATCAATCACTGATACCTTACACCTCAACACAACAGGAGCGAAGATTTGCCAATGAGACTGCTTTAAGATTGCCTTGGGCCAATACGATCTCAAGCTCTTCCTACAAGAGAGTCGGAATCGGACATCTCCTCCGACGAACCTGGCAATCGGGCGGTTGAAATATCTTTTTCAACCGCCCGATTGCCACAATAGATTTGAGCATCCGCCCACAAACGTCCGCGTTTTATACCCATCAAATCCTTTGCCTTTTGTCGTCTAGACTAGAAAAATCGCTCGAAATAACGCAACCGGCCTGCTCGCTTGAAGAAACCTAAGCCCGTAACGTAGATGTGCAAACTTCCGAAACGCCTTGCGCGGCATAGTGCGTATAAACTTCGTCAACCGCCTCAGAAATATCTGAGTATCGCGCCGGGTCAAAAGCATACGATGTCGCAGCTATACCCTGCACCCATTCGGAACGCGGATTAATTGAATAGCCACACAGCATCATCATACATGCATCTAGACCTGATTTCCCAAGTATCCGACGTATTGATGAGAGCATCGCGGGTCGCCCCTGCACCATCGTCGTCACCCCTATTAGCAGTATTTACCGTTTTTCTCTAAATGCGTATCGCCACCCTTAAGAATACGAAGTGTTTTATCCAGACCCGATTGTCCTCCATCTCAAACGAAGGGATAAGGAATCTCATCCGGAATCGGCAGTAACGGAGGATTCACAACGACAAGCGAAAAACATGAGTCATCTCTCAGAGGGGAGTAAAGGCTCCCCTCAAGCACCCTAGTTTCGTCATCCAAAGAGTTGATGGCAGTGTTTTTCTTACAAAGGTCGACAACAAAAGGGTTGATTTCTACAGATGTTACATCCATGCCACAGTTGGTAAGTATCAGGCCCTGTATTCTGGGGCCAGAACACAAATCGAGAGCCTTCCGTGCGCTCTGCGGTGTAAGGCGCCAATCTCAGCAAATCTGTCCCACAATACTGCGCTGAAGAACAAGACGGAACCCCTGAGCCAAACTCCCCTATACCTTATTAAGGCTAAGACAGGCAAGTTCACGCACCCGGCATATTCCAGAATAACATCCTATTGTTTTAGATGCTCTACAAGCATGAACAGCCGCGAATCGGAAAGATCTTCTAGTTTCGCCCCGACTGACCGCCAAGGGGCGAAATGGCCCCTCCATCCCCGGGCGACCGGCTCTGGCGCGCCGAGGAGTGTCCCCAAGTGCCGGCAGAAAAGGAACGGCCCTATCTGCCGGCTAGAGGGCACCGAAGAGAATGGCGTAGGTAGTGGATTCGCCGAGCTTGAGCTCGTCGCCGGGATTGAGTTGGGCGGAACGGCCGGGCTCGACCTGAATGCAGACGCGCGTGGCCCCGTTTACCACCACGGTTCCGTTGGTGGACGACAAGTCCTCGACGTGCCAGATATTTTGAGCATCGCACCAGATATGGGCATGGCGGGCCGAGACATCATCGCCGACGTCGGTAATATCGCCCTCACCAGTGGCCAGCGCGCCAATCTCAACACCCTGCTCACTCGGCTGAATCCAGCGCGGGGCGCTCACGACAAAACTGTTTTGCACGCGCAGCAAGCCCAAGGGGTGCGCCGGGGCGGGTTCGCGCTCGCCTGCGGTCATCGACATGCCAAGCGAACGCGGCGTGGAGGTGCCTCCGCCACAGGTCGCGTGCGCGTAGTCGATGGCATAGTTCACCGAGGACCGCACATCCGCCGAACAACCGACGGCGACAAACAGCACCAGCACGGCCTCGGCGCGCTCGGCGGGCATGAGTTCCGCCGCCTGGGACAGGCGATCGAGCGCGTTGCGATAGAGATTCGTGTCCTGGTGGCACTCTTCGAGCGCGCGTACCATCGGTTCACCTGCGGGACCGCACACCATATTGATCACAGCCGTGGAGTCCATGGGATTTCGCTGGCGCAGGGCCAGTTGCGACATAATACGCGCAGCCGAGGTACCGTATTCGGCAAAGTAGTGCTGCTGAAGCGTGCCGACCGGCGCGCGAACGATAAAGCGGGAAACCCAAGAGCGATCGGCGGCCCGGCTCTGCGGGCTGCGGCCGTCGGCGAGCGGACGGGACGAAAGCACCGAGCCGCACAGCTCGATATGGCTCAGATGCGCCGCGCGCTTAAAGATGTCAAACATGGCCCCGCATGGGGTGAGCTCAACTTGAGATGCCATGACCTAAGCCTCCTTGGTCGTAGAAATAGAATCGGACGATACTTCGACAGGTCCGCCAAAAGTACGGGCAGCTGCGGCTCCACCGGCAAGCGGAGTCGCCATCTGGGCTTTTGTGCGTCGCGGTGCCGAAACGGGAAGTTCAAAGGCAAAGCCCATCGCAAGCAAAAACCACGTAAGCGTATAGGTTGCAACCAGAGCGGCAACAAGGCCGCCCGTCACGGCGCGTTGGGAAAATACGATACATGCAGCCACAACCAGCACCGGAACCTCGCAGGCAGAAAGCGCAAGCACACCCTGCAGGAACCCCGAGCGCCGATTGCGCGCAAGTGCCCCCGTGGCAACGCCGGCTATGCCTGGCAGCGCCAACGCCAGCGCGGCAATAATACCCGGTAGCGACCCAGACCACACGAGCGATCCCAAAGTCGCCGTCACGCGAGCGCCCGACGCCAGCAGCGCGGCCGAAACCACGACCACAGCCCAAACCACGCCACAGACGACCGTCGCGCCGACCATCAGCGCGCGACGAACCGCGCGGCCAGACGCATCCATGGGGCACGGCGTGAGCGGCTCGCCGCGGAGCGAACGACCGACATTTTGCGCATAGTGGTCACAAAACGCCGAGAGCGCCGCCTCGACCGCCGCCGGCTCGGGACGATCTTTTTGATGGCTGGACAGACAGGCCATCACCACGTCGAACAGCTGGGCATCGACAAACGTCAGCGCATCGCGTAGCTCTTCGGAATCCGGCTCAAGCCCTAGCTGCTGGGCCTGCTCGGCCGCGGCGAGCGCCACATCGGGCTCACGACGAAGCAGCTGAGTCAAATCACAACCGGGCGCATGGGCACCAATGGGATAGTCGGGCCGCGTGTCCATCTTGAGACGGTAGGGGCTGGCGATGTCGCGCGTCTTTTTGCGCGAACCCGAGGTGCCCGAAGTGCTCGGCGCGGCTTCGTATGGCGCGACGCCGGCAATGAGCTCGTAAACCGTGCTTGCCGCGGCGTAGACGTCGATCGCCGGCGACATACGCAAAGCGCGCAGATCGGGAATATCGTCGGTGAGCATCTCGGGTGGGGCATAGGCAACCGTCGCGCGACGCAGCGTGGCATAGCGCTCCGTAAACGACGCCTTGCCGCCGGTACCGGCCACGGCCGACGCAGGCTCGAGCGCCAGCGACGAGCCAAAGTCGATCAGGCACAGGTCAAAGGTGCCCTCGGCAAGCTGCCGGTCAAGCGGTAGACGCGCCGTACGCACCATAATATTAGCGGGCGAGATATCGCGATGGACAAAGCCCTCACCCACCAGGCTCATACGGCAGAGCAGATCGAACAGGTCGCGACCCAGACGCGCCGCCACAAGCGGCGACAGGCGTCCGGCATCGTCCACGGCGAGTCGCGAACGCAAGCGGGCAAGCGTCTCGCCCTCGACCCATTCCATGACAATTGCAGGCACACCGTCGACCTCGCCCCAGCCATAGAGGCGGGGAAAGCCCTTAAGGCCCGAAAGGGCGCGATGGCATTCGTATTCCTCGCGAAACGCCGCCTTGAACTTGGCGACCAGCGCCTCGTGAGCGGCATCGTCGTCAAACTCATCGCGCGTCGGCAAGATGAGCTGCTTGAGTGCCACGGCCTCGCCTTGGGCGTTGACGGCACGCGTCACGCGGCCGATACCGCCACGGCGCATGGTGGCATCGTCGGCAAACAGCATCGTAAAACGACGCAGATAGGCAGGCAGTTCGTCCTGACCGAGCGCAATGGCCGGCTCAAACCCGTCGACACGCGCCAGGCGCAGACCGACCATGGGATCGCGACCGAGCGATTGTGGTGTGGTGGATGCAAGATCGATCATCATAGGGCAAGCGCCGCCACGTTATTGTTGAAGTTACCGAGCGCGACGTCATCATCGCCGTAATGGCCGACCCATTGACATAGGTTGGTGTAACAGCCCCACAGATTGGCATACTGCTGATACCACTTTGACCGGGGCGAGAATGTCTGACGACCGAACTCAGCTCGAATAACAAACATCTCCCCGACCAGGCTGTCGCACGGCCTGGGATCTCCCGTAGAGTTATAGGTCGAGACCACGTCATTGGCACGAGAAACATAGCCGTCGAGCATGTTGTACTTGGTCACAAGCCAACTGTGAATGCCCTCTTCATCAGCAGCGGAAAGGCCACCGGAGTTTGCATCGTTGTCAGTGTTGCCGCCCGTCGAGCCGCCGTTTCCAGACCCTCCGGTAGAGGAGCCCGACCCAGAGCCGCCGCTCGAACTCGACGAATTCGAGCCGGAGCCAGAAGTATCCGAGCTACCGGGCTTTCCGGACTGCTGGGCGTCCTGCTCCTTCTGCTGCTCGACCTTATTCACCGTTGCCGCCACGTTATTGTTGGACAACCGATCGATGATCTTGGTGTTGGTGAGCACGATGGTTTTGCCATTGGCAAGCGTGACTTCGTTGTCCGGGGCCTCGGCGCCGTCCGCATCGTCGGTGCCAAACACAATATGCGCGACCACGCTTGCCCAAGCATATCCAGTCGTGGTACCCAGATCACTTTTGACCTCATGCCCCACGCGCGGTTCGCGTGCGGCATGCGCCTGCATCATGGACGGCACGGTCATGCCATAGGCAGAAACGCCAGCTATGACCAGCACCAACGAGCACGATAGCAGTGCGTACGCCCGAGGCGCCAAGCCCAGTCGGCGTCGCATGCGCACCGCGGCGCCGCGCTTTGTCTGAGTGCCACCGGGCCGCATGCGTTCTCCTCCAACAAAAACACGCCGCTCAGAAGCGGCGCATTCATTCGAATCCATATTTGAGTGTATCAGCGAACCCAAAAGGTTGCGCAACGAATGGGCAAATTAAGGATGCGAGCGGAAGCATCCATGCGATAAGCGGATACGAAGTATCTTTGTTGCACAACAAACTCACAGTCGCACGGGGAAATTATGACTACCCCGTGCGACCGCGAAGATAACGTACGGCAGGAGCAGGCTCGCCACCTAAATCGCGCGACGGGCCTCGATGGCGCGGCCAAGCGTAAGCTCGTCGGCATACTCCAAGTCGCCGCCCACGGGAAGGCCGCTTGCCAGACGCGACACCTCGACGCCCAACGGCTTGATGGTACGGGCCAGATAGCTCGCCGTGGTCTCGCCCTCGATGTTGGGGTTGGTGGCGATGATGACCTCATGGATATCCTCGTGGCCCAAGCGTGCCAGCAGCTCGCGAATGTGCAGCTGCTCGGGGCCAATCTTGTCCATGGGGCTGATTACGCCGCCCAATACGTGGTAGAGACCGTGGTAGCTGCCCGTGCGCTCGATTGCCTGGACGTCGCGCGGCTCGCCCACCACGCAAATACGAGTGGTATCGCGCATCGGGTCCTGGCAGATGGAGCACTCGTCGGCCGTGGCGTAGTTAAAGCAACGGCTGCAAAAGTGGACCTCCTGCTTGACCTCCAGGATGGCCTCGGCCAGGCGGCGGGCCTCCTCGGCATCGGCCTCGAGCAGGTAATAGGCGATGCGCTGGGCCGACTTGGGACCAATGCCCGGCAGACGGCCCAGCTCATCGAGCAGTTTTTGCAGACTGTGATTCGCACTCATTTATATGTGTGTCTTAGAACGGCATGCCCGGGATGTTGAGGCCGCCGGTGATGGCGCCCATCTGCTTGTTGGCGAGCTCGTTGACGCCGCGGACGGCCTCGTTGACGGCAGCCATGATCATGTCCTGCAGCATATCGACGTCCTCGGGATCGAGGGCATCGGGATCGATGGTGAGGTTGACGAGCTCCATCTCGCCGTTAACGGTCACCTTGACCATGCCGCCGCCGGCAGAGGCGTCGACGGTCTGGGACTTGAGGTTCTCCTGCGCGGCGGCAAGCTGCTCCTGCATCTTGCGAGCCTGCTTCATCATCTGCTGCATGTTCATACCGGCCATGATGGCTCCTTTACGTGCGGCCGCACGCCGAGCTGCAAGGGCAGCCGGAGCACGGCGGGACTTTCAAACTCGAAAATCGTACCACGGCGCGAGGCCAGCGAACGGGGCGGACACGCTACCTCAGTCGATATACATGTCCTGGAGTGCAAGCCGCACCCAAAAATTATGCAAAGTTGAATAATTCGCATCTGCATAATATTGAAAGCTAAATCTTGTAGAGCCGGAATCCGACATTTAATGCGTACCACTAAATGGCTAAATGCCGAGCCACTACTCGAGGCGGCGCTCATGACGGCGAGGTATAATTTGATTGCCATAGATAGCAATTTGGAGGTGCCCCATGAATGCCCACGACGTGCTCCAAAACATCCGCTCAAAACACCCCGTTGCATATTTGGTTCTCTATCTCTTTGTCGGCTGGACATTGCTGGTTGTCATCACCCATGCCATAGCTTTTGGAGCAGAACTGCTGATAGCCAGCTCGGACCAGCCCGTCGTCAAATGGGAAGCGACCGATGAGTGCACCGACGGAACTCGAACCATTTACTACAACAGCCCGTCCCTCTACCAAGAGTTCAAGGTCAAGATAAAGGACTCCAAGATTGTCGATGCCGAACCAGGCGCTTTCTTGACAATCGGAGCAACCCTCAACGCCGAGCAAGTCGAGCACACGGACAGCCATGCGACGTATCGTATCGACCTCAGCATCCTAGGCCGACCGTCACGTACCTGTCTGCTCGAATGCGATATACACGGCACCACACTACACATGTCCGAAATACAGATGCGCCCGGACAAAAGAAAGTGATATATGGCCAAGTCGAAACAGACTAGGCATTAGGCATAGACTCGTCCGCCTTCGTAGGCAAAACGCAGGATGAGCGGGGCATTGTTACGCACGAAATCATCGAGTTCTTTGAGGTCCGCTTCGCTAAAGCCCTCGTGTGACACCCAATTGAATGCCGGCAAGATACACTCCGCCGTGTCAAAACCCCAATCGCGCGGGCGCTCCACAACAACCTTCACCGTGTTGTCCTCCCGGACTTCGGAATACGAAACCTGCGTATCGTCCTCAAGGCGGACATATTCCCACATCATAAGCTCGCTCCGTTCAAAGGGTTCTCTTCTTGAGCAGTATACCCGCCTGCGCAGCTACTCCACCGGTTTGAAGATGGTGGCCTGACCGAAGACGCTGCGGATGAGGTCTTTGGCCTCGTCCTCGGTCTGCGGGATGCTCGGGGCTGCACCCTGATGGCCGAAGGGGCTGCCCGCACCGGGGTTGGACTCCCAGGGAGCCGCAGGAGCGTCCTCCTCTTTGGGGGCAGCTACAGCGGACTTGGGCGCGGACGCCGCACCCGGCACGTCGAACGGAGGCAGATCGTCCCCGCCAGCATCGGCAGCAAAGCCGCCGACCATGGCGTCGTCGTAGGGTACCTGCTCGGATTCCCACGGCGCGGCAGGCTGAGTCTTGGGAGCGGACGCGCGCTCGGGCGCACGGGGTGCGGGCTCGGTCGGGAGCTTACCCGTGGCAGGAGCACCGGCGGGGTTGTCGGAGCGTAGCCAGGGGGCTTTGCCCAGGTCAGACGACTTGGGCGCAGGCGAGACGGGCTTGGGCGCGGGTGTCGGAGCAGCCGGTTTGGGCGCCGCGGGCTTAGGCGCCGACGGGGTCGATGCCGCTACCGGTGCCGTTTGCTGCTGCGACGCGCTGGCGCTCGAGGATACAGGGGCCGCCGAGGACACGGGTTGCGGGTCCGCAGATGCCGCAGCCCGTGCAGATGGAGAATGCTCCTCATGTTGAGGAGCCGGCGTGCCACCCCCATCCAGGACATAGTCGACGGTACGACGACCGAAGACCGCGCAGACCGTCGGTAGGACCACCGACTGCGTATCAGCGCGACCGAGCATCTTAATGGCAAAAGTCGAACCCGCGGGGAACGAGACCGTGAGCTTGGAGCCGTCGTCGGCCGTGGCGCGGGCGTTGAGCAAAAGCCCTGCGTAGGAAGCCTGACGCGCCTTGACACGCTCGACAACCTCGGCCCATTTGCGCTGCAGCTCTCCGGCATCCTCGACCGCGGGCGTCTCGGCGGCACCGGCGGCGGCAACCTGGGCGGCGTTGTTGGACTGGGGCTTAGGTGCCGGAGCGGTGGCAGGCGCGGGGGCCGCAACGGGCTGAGGCGTCGGAGCCGGCGCAGGCTGAGGTGCAGGCGCTGCAGGCTTGGAAGCTGACATGGACGCAGAACGGGGCGCAGGCTGAGCCGTCGGAGCGGCAGCACCACGGTCCCAAGGCATACCGCCCTGGCGCGCGGACGTAACAGCGGGGGCAGCGGATGCCGCCGGGGCGGCAGCGCGGGCGCCCGAAATGAGCGTCGGCTGTTGGGCAGCAGCGGGTACGGATGCTGCAGGCGCGGCGGCCTGAGCAGCAGCCACGCTCGCCGGCACGGCGGCGTTGGCAACCATGGCCTCCAGGCGTGCCACGCGCTCGGCCAATGCCTCAATCGTTAAATCAGCCTCGGGACGAGCCAGACGCGTGCAGGCAATCTCGAGCACCAGGCGCACGTCGCTCGCGCCCCTCATCTCCAGTGCGGCATCGTCGAGCACTGTCAGCACACGAGCCAGGCGGTCGGCAGGATGCTCGCCAAAGGCAGCGGCCTCGGCAGCAAGCGCCTCGGCCTGCTCGGAGCCGCCCTCAAACAACTCGGCACGGGCACCGGCAACGCAGGCAACATACACGTCGCGCACGTGCGCCACCAGGTCGCGCGTCAGTTCCAGCAGATCGTTACCTTCCTCGACCTGCGCGCGAATAAGCCCATACAGCTCGGCAACATCGCGATCGGCAATGGCGCGGGAAAACTCGCCCAGAATCTGGTCCGAAACCTCGCCTAAAAGCGAGCGGGCGTCGTCCGCATGCACAGAACCGTTGCCAAAGACGCTCAGCTGCTCCAGCGTGGACAACGCGTCGCGCATGCCGCCCTTTGCATGGCGCGCCACGATAGCCAGCGCCTCGTCGTCGTAATCGAAGCCCTCCTGCTCGCACACGTATGCCAGGCGATGCTCGATATCCTCGTTGCCGATACGGTGGAAATCGAAGCGCTGGCAGCGCGAGAGGATGGTCTCCAGAATCTTTTGCGGGTCGGTGGTGCACAGCACAAAGATCACGTGCGCCGGCGGCTCCTCAAGCGTCTTGAGCAGCGCGTTGAACGCCGCCGTCGTGAGCATGTGGACCTCGTCGATGATATAGATCTTGTACTTGCCGCGCACCGGGGCAAAGTTGACGGAGTTGATGATCTCCTCGCGCACATTGTCCACGCCCGTGCGGGAGGCGGCATCGAGCTCGTAGACATCGGGGTGGTTACCCTCGGCAATGAGCTCGCACTCCTCGCAAGTACCGTCGGGCATGCAGCCGCTTGCACCCTCGGCGCGCGCCGCCTCGGCATTGCGGCACAGCAGCGCCTTGGCCAGAATGCGCGCCATGGTGGTCTTGCCCGTGCCGCGCGGTCCGCAGAACAGGTACGCGTGGGACAGGCGCCCCTCGGTGATGGCGTGCTCGAGCGTCGAGACGATATGCTGCTGGCCCACCACGGAGTCAAAGGTGAGCGGGCGATACTTTCGGTACAACGATTCCATGGGTGCTCCCCCGGGTATACTGAGATTTGTTGCCGCGACGGCCATGCGGTCGCACGGCATACTGCATTCATAATAACCCGTACGGCGAGCCCGCCGCGATAGGAGTCTAAAGAGCATGGCAGACGCAGAGAGCAACCTCGTTCCCTCCGAAGCAGCCGACCAGGTCGAGGTCGCGCTCGAGGAGCAGGCCGCGGCCGACGACGGCATCCTGTACCTCAACGAGTACCAGTACGAAAACGACCTGGTCACCGACTTTGCGCGCCTGGTCGCCTCGCCCAGGCGCCGTGGCTCCCTGTACGTCGCCGCCGCGATTGCCGCGCTCATCGGCGTCGGCATGTTGGTGGCCGGCGGCAGCTGGATCAAGTTCGGCGTCGTGCTGATCGTGTTCGGCGCCTTTTTGGCCTGGTGGAGCAAGAACCTGCACCACACGCTAGCCCGCGACTTTATCGACGCCGTCGAGGCCGACGAGTCCATGGGTGGCCGCTATCGCCGCGTCGCCGCCAACGAGGACGGCCTGATGGTTTGGGGCAAGAGCGGCAAGTCGCAGTTCTTCCCGTTTGACAAGCTCGACCACGTACTCGACGGCGAGCGCATCTTTGTGGCCATGTTCGCCGACCAGGGCGTGACGATCCCCAAGGACACCTTCGTCCGTGGCGATGCCGAACAGTTTGGCTCCTTCCTCAAGGCCCGTATCAACAAAAAACTCCGCATCGAGACCAAGAAGAAGAAAATGAAGGCCGAGAAGGCCGCCGCCGAGGCCAAACAGGGCGACAAGCCCCAGGAGACCAAGGGCAAGCAGCGCAAGCAGAAGAAGAACAAGAAGAAGCGCTAAGGGCAAGCCAGACAGGCAGCCTCGCATCCCGTTATCCTCGCCATCCGCCCGAGCGTGCTACACTAGCAGCATCTATGCCACCGCGAACGGCTCGGCCCCGCGCCCGCCGCTCGCAAACGAACTTTAAACGCACGAGGGTTGGCCATGCCGCTTTTCTCGCAACATACCGCCCGGTTCTCGCCGGACGTTCCCTTGGAGGGCACCAGCTCTCGCGAGCTGCTCAAGCGGTACCAGCCGCTCGAGACGCTCGCGACCGGCGGTTTTGGCTCCATCGAGATCTGCCGCGACACGCACCTGCGCCGCCGCGTCGCCATTAAGCGCATCCCCCTTATCAACGGTGCCGGCATGCCCGCCAGCGACATCATGGATGTCCTGCGCGAGGCGCACACTGCCGCCATGCTTCAACATCCCAATATCGTGCAGGTCATCGACTTTACGCACGACACAGCCTATGCCTACCTGGTTATGGAATATGTCGATGGCATGTCGCTGGCCGAGTTTTTACATCGCGTGGACGGCCACTCACTTACCTTTGACGAGGCCGCAGCCATTGCCGATGCCCTGGGCCAGGCGCTCACCTTCGCCCATAGTAATGGCGTACTCCACCTGGACATTAAGCCCGCCAACGTGCTCATCGACCACTCGGGCAATGTAAAGCTCACCGACTTTGGCATGGCGCGGCTGTCGTCCGCCGGTGGCTTTGGCGGCTCGCGCGGCGGCACCATCGGCTACATGCCGCCCGAGCAGCTCGATATCGAGACCGGCACGGTCGACGAGCGCGCCGATGTCTTTGCCCTCGCCTGTGTGATCTACGAGGGCCTGTGCGGCAGCGCTCCCTTTATGGCGGCCACGCCCGCCGACTCGCTCGACCGCATCATCGGCGGCGCCACCTATCCCAGCGAGCTGATACCACACTTTCCCCCGGGAGCCGAGAGCGCGCTCATGAGCGCGCTCTCCCCCATGCCGCAGGACCGCCCCAACAGCATCGAGGCATTTTGCGACCAGCTCCTTGCCGGTCTGGGCAGCGTGCGCGAGGGCCGTCGCAGCCTGGAGCAAATGGTTGGCGAGCTTTCGGATGACGAGCAGGAGCTCGACGGTATCGAGCCGTCGCACTACGAGGACGACGCCATCGAGGTCGACCCCGCACTCGGCTGGGCGGGCACGCGCTGGAGCCATGCGCGCGACTACACCATGCGCATTATCTCGACGCTAACGTGCGGCACCTTTAGCTTTTTGCTGATGCAAACGGCCGGGGTCGCGGCGCTTCCCAGCCTGGTCATTGCGGCTATCGCGATCGGAGCGGCGGCTGGCCTGGCCCCCCAGATTGGCTCGGCCATCTCGGCTGTGGGCTTTTTGGTGCTCATGGCCAACGCCACCATGCAGGCGCAGGGCATCCTGTCGATGTTGCCCGTCGCGGTGATCTTTGCCGCCGCCATGTCCGGTTGGTGGATCGCCTGGGGTCGCACCGAGGCTGCCGCGAGCGCCGCACTCACCTGTGCACTCGCGCTTGGCTGTCTGACCGGCAATACCTTCCTGGCAGCTGGGGTCGCCGCCGGCGTCGCGTCATTTTGGCTCGGCCCGGCAAGCGCCGCCGCGGCAACGGGCATGGGCGCGCTTTTTGCCCGCCTGGCGACAGTCGCGCTTTCAGCCGGAGGCGTGCTGGGGCTCGGTAACGTTGCCGCAGCGCTGGGAGACCCACTCCTTTGGGCTGCCTTTGGGCTGGCCGCGGCAACTGCCGCAGCGTCATCCGCGCTGCTCAATGCCCATGCCAAGCGTGCCAATCAGGGCTCAAACCTTGCCGCAATCGCCGCCATCGCTGTCACCGGCATCGGCTGCGCAGCGGCGTCCTGTCTTGCACACCATATGGAAATTGCCAGCCTTGCAGCCGCGGTCATCGCCAAGGCGGCGGTTGCGGGAACCCTATCCTCTATAATCGTTGGGATATGCCTATATTTGCTCGGATACCAAAGAACCTATACGGAGAGTGATCTTTCGTGAACTTCCTGAACATCTTCGAGGACCACGTGGCCGGCATCTTCGGTGCCACCCGTGCCCCGTTCTCCTTTAAGAAGCTTGCCAAGCAGGCCGCTCGCGACATGGAGGATCAGACTCTGGTGATCAACGGCGTCAACACGGCGCCGGCACTCTATACCATCCTGATCGCCGCCGACGACGATCCCATGCTCGCCCCGTTCTACCCCGAGCTTTCGCGCGAGGTCCGCGAGTTTGTGAAGGCGCAGGCCGAAAAGCGCCGCTATGTGTTTGTCGGCGAGCCCCTCGTGCGCTTTATGATCGATCCGCAGCTGCGCGCCGGCAAGTTCTCGGTCTTTGCCGAGAACGTCGATGCCCCCACGCTCGGCCGCCTGTACGAAGAAGAGCGCGCCTATCAAAACGGCCTGGGCCAGAACAACTCCGCGGCAAGCCGTGCCGCCAGCGCCCCGCGCGCCGGCCAGCAGCAGTTTGCTGCCCCGCAGCAGCAGCGCCCCGCCGCCATGCCCCAGCAGCAGCCGACGCCTCGCGCCGCCGCTCCCGACCCGCTTGCCGTGGCAGACCCCTTCGCGCCTAGCGTCCCCGACCCCGCCGCCGCACCCATCCCGGTGCCTCAGACCGTCTCGCGCGACGCGCTTGCCGGCATGGGCGGAGCCGCCGCGACCGGTGCCGCCGTGGGCCTAGGCGCCGCAGCCGGCATCGCCTCCAACATGGCGAGCACTCGCGCCCCGCAGCGCCCGCTCGCCCAGCTCGTCGACGTCGTGAGCGGCGAGAGCCATAGCATCACCTCCGCACAGGTGACCATCGGTCGCGAGCGCTCAGTTTCCGACATTGCCCTGCGCGACCCCAACGTGTCGCGCCGCCACGCCCAGCTCACCTTTACGGGCTCGGATTGGTCGATCGAGGACCTCAATTCCACCAACGGCACGCTCGTCAACAACCGCCGCATTACGCGCTGCCCGCTGCGCAACGGCGATCTGCTGACGTTTGGCCTGAGCACCTTTGAATTTAGGGGATAGTCGCTTATGAACATCGATATCGTCCTTTTTGCAGGCCGCATCGTCCTGGTCGCCCTGCTCTATATCTTCTTGTTCGCCGTCATGAAGACCGGCGTGGGACTTGTGCGTGGACAGCGCCGCGACTCGGCTATCTGGACGATTGATGTGGACAAGGGTCCGCGCGGTATCCGCGGCATCCACGTAGACATGCTCGGCCCCGTCATCGTCGGTCGCTCGCCGTCTTCGGACATCTGCATCAACGAACCGTTCGTCTCGGCCTCGCATGCGCGCTTTTCGCTGCAGGGCCCGGCGCTCATCATCGAGGACCTCAACTCGCTTAACGGCACGCTCGTCAACGGCCGCCAGCTCGTGGAGCCCGCGACGCTGCGTGAGGGCGACGAAGTCCAGATTGGCGACGTGGTCATGAAGGTGAACCGTCGATGATCGACGAGGAGAACAAGTCCGCAACTATGACCGAGGCACCGGCCGCCGCCACAGCTGCGCCGGCCCACGCCGCTCCGGCGGGCTCCGCACCCGTGGAGCCCGAGGACACCGTGTTCTCCCTGCCTCTTTCGCATGTAACGCATGATATTTCGGATCTCGCCGATAACGAGGACGAAGAGGATGCCGTAGCGGCGCCCATCGGCGCACATGCTGCGGAACAGCCCACAGCGCCCGAAGCAACCCCGGCGCCGGCTCACTTTGCAGAGCCCGTCGCCGCGGCAATCAACGAGAGCGCTGCGGTGTTTGCGGCACCCGAGCCCGCCGCGCCGGCGTTTCCCATAGCCCCGGCATCCGAGGTTGCGCCCGCGTCTACGCCGGCACCCGAGGCAGGGCCATCCCCCGAGGACGGCCCTGCACCCGCAAGCGAGTCCGATGCCGTGGCCGAGCCCGCCGCCCAGTCGCAAAGCACGCCCGCGCCGTCGCACTTTTCGACGCCCGAGCCTATAGACGTCAGCCCGCAAGACGACGAGTCGACCGCCCGCATGTCCGAGGAGCCCGACTCCCCGGACACCGGCGATTCCGAATCAAACGCCGAGACCGACACCGTCTCTCCCGGTGACACCGCCGAAATCGACGTTGCCGCCGTTGAGGCCAAGCTCAAAGACCCCGGCTCGACCATGAGCTTTGAGCCCCTGACCGAGGAACGCATCGAGACCGACTCGACCTATGATGCCGGCACCACCACGCAACTCATGTGGGGCGCCCGCTCCGACGTTGGCTGCGTGCGCCCGCATAATGAGGATTCCTACCTGGTGCAGTCGCCGCTCTTTTGCGTATGCGACGGCATGGGCGGTCACGCCGCCGGCGAGGTAGCCTCTTCTATCGCCGTCGAGACTATTGCCAAAACGGCCCCGCAGTCCGCCGACGCAGCACGCTTGGCCGCAGCCGTCGAGGCCGCTAACGCCGCCGTAATCGAGGCCGCCTTGAACGGCCTGGGCAAGCCCGGCATGGGCTGCACAGCCACTTGCGCCTATATCGAAAACGACACGCTCGCCATCGCCCACGTGGGCGACTCTCGCGCCTATCTGCTCCACGAGGGCACGCTCATCCGCGTGACCCGCGACCACTCCTACGTGGAGGAGCTCGTGGACGCCGGCGAGATCACGGCAGACGAGGCTCGCGTCCACCCCAACCGTTCGGTCATCACCCGTGCGCTGGGCTCGGACCCCGCCATGTATGCCGACCACTTCACTCTGCATATCGAGGAAGGCGACCGCCTGATCCTGTGCTCTGACGGCCTTTCGAGCATGATTCCCGATAGCGATATCGAGAACATCGCCACGCAATCCTCAACCGCGCAAATCTGCGTCGACAACCTAGTGGACGCGGCACTTGCCGCCGGCGGCCACGACAACGTGACCGTAGTAGTCGTTGACCTGGTTGACGATGGCGTCATGCGCGAGGCGCAACGCGTGCGTCGCCGCAACGTTACTATCGCCGCCATCCTGGCCCTCGTCTTTGTGCTGGCAGCTGGCATCTGGGCCTACACGGGTGTCACCGGCTCGTACTACCTGGGTACCTACCAGGGCAATGTCGCCGTCTGGCGCGGCCTGCCCGGCAAGCCACTCGGACTCAAGCTCCACTGGCTCGAAAGCGAAACCAGCATCAAGCTGTCCGACCTGCCCGAAGACACGCAAAACCGCCTCAAGGCGGGCATTCCGCAAACAAGTATCGACGATGCGCAGGACACGATATCCAAGTACCGCCACCAGATCGACGAGGAGCAGACCCGCCAGGTGATCGACGCGCAAACGATTCGCGACAACACCAATCAGGGATCGACCTCCGAATCAGATTCCGAGAAAACCGCCGAACAGTCCGCCGAGGCCGAAGCCTCCGATAAGAATTAGAAAGGGAGTGCCGCTTATGAGTCGCCGCAACACCGAGCTGCTCTTGCTCATCGCCTCGGCGTTCCCCGTCATCCTGCTGTATGCGATGTACGTCCTCACCGCGGGCGCTGCCATCTCCTTTGAGACGCTCGCCGTACCGATCGGCCTCTTTGCCGCCTTCGCCGCGGCACATATCGCCGTGCGCATCTTGGCGCCCGGCGCCGACCCCGCCATCCTACCCATCGTATTTATACTTTCGGGCATCGGCATCACGTTCGTGACGCGTCTCGCCCCCGCTCTCGCCATCTCACAGCTCATCATCCTGTTTGTCTCGGTGGCGCTCATGGTGGGAACGCTTGCACTGGTCAAAAACCTCGACGTGGTCATGCGCTACAAGTACACCTTTGGCATTATCGGCATCATCCTGCTGATGCTGCCCATCTTTATCGGCACCACGATCTCGGGCTCCAAGCTGTGGATTCGCATCGCGGGCTTTACCATCCAGCCCGGCGAGTTCGCCAAGGTCTTTATCGTCCTGTTCCTGGCCGGCTACCTAGCCGAGAACCGCGAGCTGCTCTCCATCTCCAACCGCAAGATCCTGGGCTTTAAGATCCCTCGTCTGCGACTGCTGCTGCCGCTGTTTGCCGTGTGGGGTGTGTGCCTGCTCGTCGTCGTCTTCGAACGCGACCTGGGTTCGGCCGTGCTGTTCTACACCATCTTCTTGCTGATGCTCTACGTTGCCACGGGGCGCTTTTCGTATGTCGTTATCGGCCTTGCGCTCTTAGCCGTCGGAGCCGTGGGCGCCTACAAGTTCCTGTCGCACGTTCAGGTGCGTTTCCAGGTTTGGGTCGATCCGTTTAAGGACGCTCAGGGCCAGGGCTACCAGATCGTCCAGTCGCTCTTCTCGCTTGCCGATGGCGGTCTGGTCGGTGTTGGCATCGGCAACGGCATGGCCAACAACATCCCCGTCGTCGAGTCCGATTTTATCTTCTCGGCCATCGGCGAGGAGATGGGTCTTTTGGGCGGCGGCGCCGTGCTCATCCTGTTTATGCTCTTTGCCGTGCGTGGCCTCACCACAGCTGCCCGCGCAAAGTCCGACCTTGCCGCCTTTAGCGCCACCGGTCTTACGGCAGCCATCAGCTTCCAGGCCTTTTTGATCGTTGGCGGCGTTACCCGCCTGATCCCGCTGACCGGCGTCACCCTGCCCTTTATGAGCCAGGGCGGCTCCTCGCTGCTGGCGAGCTTTATCATCGTCGCGCTCCTGCTGCGCGCCGGTGACGAGGCGACCGGACGCGAGGCCGAGCTTACCGGCACCGGCACCATGGCCGCCATCACCGATGATCAGGCCGCATCTGCCGCCGCCCCGACGGGCACGCGCTTTGCCACCTCGTCTTCCTACGGCAGCGGCAGCCATTCCGTCGGCTCGCGCATGCGCCGTCGCCTGCTCGACACGCCTGAATCCGGTGTGCTCGGCCGCGTTGCGCTCGCCAACCGTCTAACCCGCGCGGTGCTCGCCTTTACGGCGCTGTTCGCCATCCTTATCGGCAACCTCACCTATGTCCAGGTCATCAAGGCCAAGGACTATCAGGACATGCCGACCAACAACCACACCATCGCCCGCTCCAAGTACATCCAGCGCGGCTCCATCATCACGTCCGACGGCGTGACGCTGGCCGAGTCGCTGCAGCAGGAGGACGGCACCTACGTACGCTCCTACCCCAACGGTAACCTGGCAGCGCACGTGGTTGGCTACGTGAGCCAGCAGTATGGCACCACCGCCATCGAGAGCGTCATGAACGACACGCTCACCGGCTCTAAGGATTACTCCAGCTGGAACAACGCCATCGCGTCGCTCGCGGGCCAGACCCAGCCGGGCAACACCGCCAAGCTCACCATCGACTCGCGCATCCAGACGGCTGCTGAGCAGGCGCTCAAGGGCTTTAAGGGCGCTGTAGTGGTCATCGACCCGCGTACCGGCGCGGTGCTCGCATGTGCCAGCTCGCCCACCTACGACAACACCAACATCGACGCCCTGCTGCAGGCGGGCGGCGGCGAGGACGGCTCCATGTACAATCGCGCCATGGACGCGCTGTACACGCCGGGCTCAACGTTTAAGGTCGTTACGCTTTCCGCGGCACTCGAGACCGGTACCGCCAGCCTTACCAGCACCTACCAGGCGCCCGGCTCCATGGACATCGGCAACGCACCGGTCACCAACTATGCCAACGAGAGCTACGGCACCATCAGCCTGCAGCAGGCCTTTGCCGTGTCCTCCAACGTCGTCTTCGGTCAGGTGGCAAACGAAGTTGGCGCAAACACGCTCGTACAGTTTGCCAACGCCTTTGGCTACGGCCAAAAGCTCGGCCAGGACCTGACCTCCGCGGCCTCCATCATGGCCGACCCGTCGCTCATGACCGAGTGGGAGACCGCCTGGGCCGGCGCCGGCCAGCCTGTCGGCATGGACCACACGCCCGGCCCGCAGACCACCGTCATGCAAAACGCCGTGATTGCCGCCGCCATCGCCAACAGTGGCGTGGTCATGGACCCGTACTTTGTAGCCCAGGTACTTGCCCCGGACGGAACCGTGGTCAAGACCACGCAGTCCCGCTCGCTGGGGCAGGCCGTCAGCTCCGCCACGGCCGACCAGGTCAAGCAGGCCATGCTTGCCGTCGTCCAGTCCGGCACCGGCACCGATGCCCAGATCCCCGGCGTCAAGGTCGCCGGCAAGACCGGCTCGGCCGAGACCGGCGGCACCAACGTCAACTCTATGTTCGTTGGCTTTGCACCTTACGATTCACCCACGGTCGCCATCTCGGTGGCCTTGGAGGATTTCGACAAGCATGACGTCAAGGCCGCCAAGATCGCCGGTATCGTTCTGACCGCGGCGCTTGCCGCACAGGGAGCGTGATGCCCATGATCGAATCAGACACCCGAGGCGCGCCGCGGCCGAAGAGTTAGCGGCAACGCGCCACACGGCCCCAGCGGCCACATCGTAGGTACTACACACATCGTTGAGCGAATAGTTATGTTAGGAGCAGGAATGGAACAGAGGGTCCTCGGGGGAAGATACCTCCTCAAGGATAAGGTGGGGACGGGCGGCATGGCGACCGTCTACCGTGCACAGGACCAGGTCCTCGACCGCACGGTAGCCGTCAAGATCATGCTGCCACAGTATGCCGGCGACGCAACCTTCGCCGCACGCTTTAAGCAGGAGGCCCAGGCAGCAGCCGGTCTCTCCTCCCCCTATATCGTGGGCGTCTACGATTGGGGCAAGGACGGCGACACCTATTACATCGTCATGGAGTACCTGCGCGGCACCGACCTTAAGAGCGGCATCAAGAGTCACGGCGCCCTCGACCCCAAGAAGGTCGCCCAGATCGGCTCGCAGATCAGCTCTGCGCTTTCGGTCGCCCACAAGCACGAGATCATCCACCGCGACATTAAGCCGCAGAACATCATGGTGCTGCCCGACGGCAACATCAAGGTGATGGACTTTGGCATCGCGCGTGCCAAGAACAGCCACCTCACGCAAGACAACAACGTGCTGGGAACCGCCCACTACGTCAGCCCCGAGCAGACCCGCGGTCAGGACCTCGGCCCCACCTCGGATATCTACTCGCTGGGCGTCGTGATGTACGAGTGCGCCACCGGCCGCGTTCCCTTTGACGGTGACGACGCCATCTCGGTCGCACTCAAGCAGGTCAACGAGCTGCCTATTCCGCCGAGCCAGATCAACTCCGGTGTCGACGCCGACCTTGAGCGCATCATCCTCAAGTGCATGGAGAAAGACCCGGCAAACCGCTTCCAGACCGCCGACGAGCTGCGTCAGGTGCTCAACAGCTACCTGTCGGGCCGTGCCGTCAACGTCTCGGAGCCCACGCGCATCATCGGTGCCCCCGGTGAGCTGGGCGCCACCAAGACTCGCGAGCTTTCCGATCAGACGCGCGCCATGGTGCGTCCCGTTTCGGGCGTGAGCGGCCAGAATACCGCCCGTAGCTCGGTTTCGGGCTCTACCGGCTCCTACGAGGTCGAAAAGCCCAAATCCAACAAGAACAAGATCATCGCCGCCGTGGTGGCAGCCGTTGCCGTCATCGGCATCGTGGTGGCCTTTGCCACAGGACTCTTTGGCGGCGAGCAGGTCACCGTGCCCGATGTGCTGGGCAAGGACCAGCAGACTGCCGTCGAGCTGATCAAGGAAGCCGGCCTCGAGGTCGGCACCATCGACCAAAGCTACAACGACGATGTCGACGAGGGCAAGGTCGCCGAGCAGACGCCCAACGGCAACACCAAGAAGGCCAAGGGCACCAAGGTGAACCTGGTAATCTCCAAGGGTCCCAAGCCCTCCGAGAAGGTTGAGGTTCCCCGGCTTGTCGGCCTGACCAAGGACCAGGCCGAGGCCGCGCTGGCAAGCGTTGGCCTGAAGGGCAACGCCTCCGAGGAGGCCAACGAGGCCGATGAGGGCCAGGTCTTTGAGCAGGGCACCGAAGCCGGTAAGGAAGTCGCGAAGGGCACGACCATCTCGTACAAGGTCTCGAGCGGCCCGGATACCACGTCCGTCCCCGACCTGACCGACATGACCGAGGCCCAGGCGCGCAACGCCCTCGATATGGCAGGCTTTGGCGTCGACGTGAGCTACCAGGAGAACGACTCGGTTACCGAGGGCACCGTGATCAGCTGGAACCCCAGCGGCAAGCAGAAGCCCGGCGCCACGATTACCGTCGTCATTGCCAAGAAGTCCGGCAAGGCCACCATCCCGGGCAACCTGTACGGCAAGAGTATTTCCGCCGCCGTTACCGCGCTCAACAACGCCGGTTTCTATAACATCGGCTTCTGTGACCAGAACGGCAATCCCGTGAGCGGTAACGAGGATGCCACCGTTACGGGCGTCTCCCCCACCGGCAAGCAGTCCACCGACAGCACGATTACGCTGACGGTCGCACTTTCTGGCTCGGGTTCGGGCTCTGGCTCGGGCACGGGTGACGATTCCGGTACGACCAACTAGTCGCCACCCCACCGCTCATCACGGCTCTCGCCGCAAACATATTCGCTCACAGGTGCCCGCTTGCTTCCCCAGCAAGCGGGCGCTTCGTTTTTGACATGGCATAAACCAGAAGAGCCCGGCACCGTGGTGGTACCGGGCTCGACAAATCTCTGGTGCCCCCGGGCGGATTCGAAAACTCCCCCCGCGGGGAAATTGGTGACGCGGGTGTCGACGGTCCGAATCCTGCCCTTAGACCAGAAGAGCCCGGCACCGTAGCGGTACCGGGCTCGATATTCCTCTGGTGCCCCCGGGCGGATTCGAACCGTCGACACCCGCTTTAGGAGAGCGGTGCTCTATCCCCTGAGCTACGGAGGCATGTTGTACTAGTGTAGCAGATTTGCGCCACTGCCATGCAGCGCATAGCCACTCTTCGAAGTTACGGTGGAACAGCCTTCCGGAAAGCGTGTCCCACTATCCAGACGAAATCTGGGACGGGCTTTCCGGATGGGGCCTCTCTAGGAAACTACGACCCGGAATTTGAGCTCGAAACGGGATATGGTTTCCCAATTGAGCCTGTTCCGGAAACTGCATCCCAGAATAGGCGCTCAAACCGGGATAATATTTCCCCAACGACTAGTTACCTTTGTGGAAGAGGTTTTTGATAACGGAGGGGATGCTCTTGGCGCCCTTGGCCGTCACATCGATAAAGTCGGGCGAACGCACGAGCTTATTCTCGTCGACGTACTTGCGGACCGCGCGAAGCGTCTCTTTGTCGTCACGCGTCGAAAACGTAAAGTGACCGTTGTCCTTGGTGAAGATGGCAAAACGCGTGATCTTCTTGGTGCCGCGCAAAACCTCGGCGGCAATATAGTCGACCTCGTCCCACGGGATTTGAATATAATCCTCGGGATTGCGCTCGTTATAGTACTCAAACGCCTTATTGCCCACCATCACGTTACCGTGGCTGGTAAGCCCCATCAGGCAGGTTGCCGGCGTTGCCAGATCGACCGTGCTGTTCTGAGATTGCGCCATGCGCGCCTCGCCCTCCAAATAAAACAATCGGACCGCATCCAGTGTACCCACCGGGTGCGGTCCGTTTCAATGGCTCAAAAGCCCTTGCCTAGCAATTCTCGGTCTTAAGCCGAAGCGTGCTTACATGAAGCCGCAGAAGCGACCGATGATGCCGACGGCGAAGAGAGCCAGGATGATGACGATCGGGCTGACCTTCTTCTTGAGGAGCTTGCAGACCAGCAGGGTCAGGCACACGGCGGCAAGGCCGGGGATGAGCTGATCGAGGTTGGCCTGAAGCGTGGTGACCTTCATCTGATCAAGGGCGGTAGCACCGACGGAGTTGTACATCGTCAGCGCTTCCTTGATACCCTCGGAACCGGAGGGCAGGCTAGCCCAGTCGATAAAGGCGCCAGCAGACTGCTTGACCGTGGAGACGATCGGGGTGAAGGAAATGGACACCCAGCGCTCGACCAGGGCGCCGATGATGAACATACCCAAGATGGAAGCGCCCTCGGTGACCTTGCCCATCAGACCACCGGAGAGGTCCTTGGCGATGGAGGAGCCGACCTTGTAGCCAAACTCCTGCGTGTACCACAGGAAAGCGTAACGGATGATGTTCCACGCGAAGAAGAACAGCAGCGGACCGACGATGCTGCCGGACATGGCCAGGGAAGCGCCCAGAGCGCCCAGAATCGGGCGAAGGGTGAACCAGAAGACGGGGTCGCCGACGCCGGCGAGCGGGCCCATCATACCGACCTTGACTCCCTGAATGGCGACGTCGTCAATCGGGGCACCGTTGGCGCGCTCCTCCTCGAGAGCGAGGGTAACGCCAATGACGGGGGCGGAAACATAGGGGTGGGTGTTATAGAACTCCAGGTGGCGCTTAAGAGCGGCAATCTGGTCATCCTTGCTGGTGTAGAGCTTCTTGATCGCAGGGATCATTGCGAAGCACCAGCCGCCGTTCTGCATACGCTCGTAGTTCCACGAGCCCTGAAGGAACTGATGACGGAAGCAAACCTTCTTGCGGTCAGCCTTGGTGAGCTGAATCTTGTTCTCTGCCATATGTATCACTCCCCTCCTACTCGTAATCGTTCAGAATGTCGCCGAGCGGGTCGCCGGAGCCACCGCCCATGCCGCCACCCTGCTTGGCCAGATCCTTAAGGCCAAGGTAGATGAGGGCAAGGGAGATGCCGATGAGACCAAGGGCGATCAGCGTAAGCTGAGGGATGGCAGCAAGGACAAAGCCGAGGACGAAGAACGGCCAGGTCTCCTTGGTGGCCATCATGTTGATGACCATGGCGTAACCGACGGAAGCGACCATGCCGCCGCCGACAGCCATGCCGCCGGACAGCCAGTCGGGCATAGCGTTAAGCGCGTTGGTAACAGCCTCGGCCGGGATAACGCACAGAAGTACTGCCGGGATGGCGATACGAAGGCCCTGCATGAGGATGGCAGCGTACTGCCAGCGCTCGATGCCGGAGAAGTCGCCCTTCTCGGCGCAACCGTCCATGGCGTGAGCGATAGCGGTAGCAATGGTACGGCAGATCATGGTCAGGAACAGACCAGCGACCGACAGCGGGACGGCGACGGCGATGGCCGCGGTAACGGCCTTGGCCGAATCAGTGGCGCCGCCGTTGAGGGCGAGCACCATGATGATCGAAGAAGCGACCGAGGCCAGAGCGGCGTCAGGCGCGACGGCGGCGCCGACGTTAGCCCAGCCAAGGGCCATCATCTGGAGCGAACCGCCCAGGAGGATGCCCTCCTGAAGGTGACCGGTTACGAGACCGATAAGCGTGCATGCCACGAGCGGCTGATGGAACTGGAACTCATCCAGAATGCCTTCCATACCGGCAAGCAACGCGACAATCGCAACAAGCAGAATAGTGATTGCAGACATGTATCGGACCCTCCTTTACTATGCTTGAGCGGCCAGTTCGGCCTTAGCTTTCTTCAACATGGCGTCGAGATCCTCGGAGGCATCCGAAGGAACCTTGCGGACCTCGAACTTGACGCCCTTGGCCTTGAGGGCCTCGAGGGTCTTAACGTCGTCATCGCCCATAGCGACGGCGTTGGTGACGACGACCTTGCCCTTGGAGTGAGCCATGGAACCGATGTTGACTTCCTTGATGTCGACGCCGGCCTCGATGGCCTTGAGCAGATCCTGCGGGTTCTCGAAGAGCAGCATGGCCTTGGTGTCACCAAAACGCGTGTCCTTGACGACCTCGGCCATCTTCTTGATGGGAACGACGTTGGCATGGACTCCCGGAGGGGCAGCCTGCTCGATCATGGTCTTGCGGAGCTCGTCGTGAGCAACGCCGTCGGAAACCACGATGATGCGGTTGGGGTTGATCTGCTTGGTCCACGTGGTGGCCACCTGACCATGAAGCAGACGGGTGTCGATACGGACGTGGGCGATCTTGATGTGCCCATCGCCGATGACCGTTCCCGGAGGGATGGCACCTGCAGGAGCAGCGGCGGCTGCAGCCGGCTTCTTCTCCTCGGGCTCCAGAGACTCGGGCTTGACGCGCACGCCAGCCTTAGCCTCAGTCACGAGATGTTTTGCGATCGCATGTGCAGTGTTCTTTGCGTCAAAGCGCTGCGAATATGCCTCGATGAGCATAGGCAGGTTGACACCGGTGACGATAGCCCAGGAATCGTGGCCCTCGATGAGCCCGCTGATCTGGTTGAACGGCGTGCCGCCCCACAGATCAACGAGGAAGAGCACCTGCTCCTGGTCCTCGAAGGAAGCGACTGCTTCCTCGACCTTGGCACGGAAGTCGTCGGGGCCCATGCTCGGCTCGAGCGAGACCACGGCAACAGACGGCTGATCGCCAAAGACCATCGAGCCCGTCTGCTTGATTCCAGCTGCCAAGTCCCCGTGGCTAGCAAGAACAATACTTACCATCACATAACCTCCTTTTTGTCTACGTATTTCCTACACGACATGAAAGGAGTATAGCTGTTTGGTTTGTGGAATTATAGCTAAATCCGCAAAAGGTTGGATTATTTGTTTAAACGTCTAGGTTTGTTACAAGTTGATTACGTTACTGCTTTTTGACTCATTACACGACAAGGCGTCGCTCATCAAGCCATGCATTTTACAGATACAAGCAGGCTGTTCATTAATATTGATTTTAGGCAAGCGCGAATGCGCTTGTACTGCCGCTATTTTGTTTAAACAGACATGGCTTGACTATTTTCGTGACTTATGGTCTATGAAACCACTCAAAATAGTTGCGGTGGAATAGTTCTTGTTTAAGAGCCAGAAGGCTGGATTTAGGAACTATTTCACCGCAACTTATAGGGGATCCTAGACGATGTGGAGGGGGTTGGCGGCGTCGACGGCGTCGGGGGCGTCGGAGAGGCCGTCAGGAGCAGCGTCTGCCGGATCCTCGTCGGGGGTCTCGATCTGCTTGATCATGACCTCTTGGCCCTGCAGCAGGTATGTCTCGCCGCTACCGCAATGGGGGCAGGTCTTGCCATGCTCGACCGTCGCGTAGTCGCGGCCGCATACCTCGCAATGCGTCACGGCCTCGACGGGCTCCACGATAAGCTCCGCGCCCTCGGTGATGGGCTTTTTATCTGCAGCCCAGCGCCAAGCGTCGAGCAGCAAGTCGGGAACGACGCCCGAGACCTCGCCCAACAGCAACGTCACGCTCGAAACGCGACTCACGCCATTGGCGCGCGCCACGTTCTCAACATCGCG
Source organism: Collinsella sp. CLA-ER-H8 (assembly GCF_040092335.1). Classification (NCBI taxonomy): domain Bacteria; kingdom Bacillati; phylum Actinomycetota; class Coriobacteriia; order Coriobacteriales; family Coriobacteriaceae; genus Collinsella; species Collinsella sp. CLA-ER-H8. The sequence goes on from NZ_JBBNLU010000005.1 coordinate 28,041, forward strand.
AATGATGTGGTAAACGATCCCCAATTCATGCACTTTTTCTTCCGCCGTTCCCGTTATGGCTACTTACTTGCGACCAAATTTGATCTTGATGGCGCGCTTTAAAGCATACTTGCCCAGGCTTGGGAGCTTTTGCTCGTATTTGACCATCGTTGAGCACTCGGGGCGGTCGCGATCCAGATGGATAGCGTCAAACGCGCACTTGGTGGTGCACAGGCCGCAGCCGATGCACTTGTTGGGGTCGACGATCGAGGCGCCGCAGCCCAGGCAGCGGGCGGTCTCGGCGCGCACCTGCTCCTCGGTAAAGGTCTCAACATACTCGCTAAACGGCGCAGCCTTCTCGCGTTCGCGGTCCACATGCGCAACCTCGCGGCTCGCGTTGTCGTAGCTCTCGAGCACAACGTCGTCGCGGTCGAGCGCGGTGTAGCGGCGCTGATTGCGGCCGATAGTGAGCGTGGATCCCGGCTGCACAAAGCGATGGATGGACACGGCGGCCTCGTGGCCGGCGGCGATAGCGTCGATGGCAAAGCTGGGGCCGGTGTAGACGTCGCCGCCCACAAAGATGTCTGGCTCGGCGGTCTGGTAGGTCTGGGGATCGGCAAGGGCACCCTGGCCGCGGCCGAGCTCCACTTTGGAGCCAGCCAGCAGGTCGCCCCACACAATGGACTGGCCAATCGACATGACGACACGGTCGGCATCGACACGGCGCAGGTCGTTCTCGTCGTACTCGGGCGCAAAACGGCCCTCGTCGTCAAAGACACGCGTGCAGCGCTTGAAGGTGACACCGCACACACGACCGGCCTCGTCCAGGTGAATCTCCTTGGGGCCCCAGCCGCAGCTGATGTGCGCGCCGTCCTCAACGGCCTCGCGACGTTCTTCCTCGCTGGCGGGCATCTGGGCCTCGCTCTCCAGGCAGAACATCTCAACGTGCTCAGAGCCCAGACGGCAGGCGTTGCGGGCAACGTCGATGGCCACGTTGCCGCCGCCCACCACAATGGTGCTGCCGGACAGGGTATCGATCTTGCCGCTGTTAACCTCGCGAAGGAAGTCGACGGCCACGGTCACGTCCTCGGCATCCTCGCCCGGAATGCCGGCAAGGCGGCCGCCCTGGCAGCCAATGGCAACGTAGAAGGCCTTAAAGCCCTGCGCGCGCAGCTCGTCGAGCGTCACGTCACGACCGACCTCCACGCCATAGCGAAACTCGGCACCCATCAGGCGAATGATCTCGACCTCGGCCTCAATGACGTCCTTCTGCAGCTTAAAGCTGGGAATGCCATAGGTGAGCATGCCGCCCGGGCGCTCGTTTTTCTCGAAGACGATGGGCTTGTAGCCCTTCTCGGCCAGATAGAAAGCGCAGGACAGGCCGGCCGGACCGGCACCGATGATGGCGATCTTCTGATCAAAGCCGCCAGCGCGCGTCGGCGTCACCACGGGCGGGACGTAGCGGGTCGCGGCATCCAGATCGCGCTGGGCGATGAACTTCTTGACCTCGTCGATGGCCACGGCGGCGTCCACACGGCCGCGGGTGCAGGCGTCCTCGCAGCGGCGGTTGCACACACGGCCGCAGATAGCGGGCAGCGGGTTCTCGCGCTTAATGAGTGCCAGCGCCTCGTCATAGCGACCCTGAGCCGCGAGCTTCAAATAGCCCTGAACGGCAACGTGCGCGGGGCAGGCCGTCTTGCAGGGAGCGGTGCCGGACTCATGCGTCTCGATGCGGTTGTCGTTGCGGTAGTTGGGCGACCACTTGGTGTGGTCCCACTTGGTGGCATCGGGCAGCTCCTGGCGCGGATACTCGGGCACCTGTCCGCCGGCCTTTTTGCTGCAGAGCTTCTGGCCCAGCTTGGCGGCGCCGGCCGGACACACCTCGACGCAGCGACCGCAGGCCACGCACTTGTCCTTCTCGACCTTGGCGACATAGGCCGAGCGCGACAGGTTGGGCGTGTTGAACAGCTGCGAGGTGCGCAGGGCGTAGCACACGTTGACGTTACAGTTGCAGATGGCGAAGATCTTGTTCTCGCCGTCGATATTAGTGATCTGGTGCACAAAGCCGTTGTCCTCGGCCTGGCGCAAGATGTCGTAAACCTCGTCGCGGGTCACGTAATGGCCACGATCGGTCTCAACCACGTAGTCGGCCATATCGCCCACGGCGATGCACCAATCGGCCGGGTCGTCGGCGCAGCCCTCACCCATCACGCGACGGCTCGCGCGGCAGCTGCAGGTGCTGGCGGCATATTTGCCATCGTATTTGTCGAGCCAATGCTCGATATGCTCGATCGGCACCGAGGTGCTCGCGGCGTCGATGGCCTTCTCGACCGGAATGACGTGCATGCCGATGCCGGCGCCTCCGGGCGGCACCATCGGCGTGGCCTTGGACAGCGGTCCCTTGGACGCCTGCTCAAAGAACTTGGCATAGACCGGGTGCTCCTCGAGCTGGCTCACGCGCATGTTGAGGAACTCGGCAGAACCCGGCACCAGCATGGGCAACACCCATTGCTTGGCGCGCTCGGGGTTTTCCCAGTTGTACTCGAGCAGACCCGTGTAGCTCATGTCGTCGAGCATCTTCTCGATCTGGGTCTCGGGCATGCCGGTGAGCTTGGCCATCTCGGGCAGCGTATAGGGACGGCGCATCTTCATCTTGCAGAGCACTTCGGCCTGCTCGTCGGTCGCGGCCTCGGCAAACGACCAGTACTCGTAGCCCAACAGCTCGTCGCGATGCAGCAGACGGTTGGTGCAGTGCTCGCACAGCTTGACGATGGCCTCGCGCGGATGCTCCGGCAGCGGCGGCACGAACTCCGAACCGATGTCGGGCTCGGTGTAGCTAATCCCCGGTCCGTTGAGAATCATAGTCGTCCCTTCTCTTGCCGCAGCCTGGCAGGCACGCAGCGCCCCTCTTTTTTTGCAGGCCGGGCATGCCCCATGCCGTTCACCCGCCATTGTTGACATTGTGTCAAAAATAGTATTGACGAACCGTCAACAATATTCAAGACTGTTAGGCGAACGGTCAGGCAAAAGAGGATGAAAGGCGGCAAAACATGGGCAACAACACAGCAGGTACCTCTGTGGTCGATGCCGTCCCCGCATCCGATAGCGCGGCAAAGCGCCTGACGGGCGACGAACGCCGTCGCGAGATCCTCGATGCCGTGCGCACCGTAAGCTCCGAGCTGGGCGTGTCCCACCTATCGGTATCGGCCGTGACCAAGCGAGCCGGCTGCACGCGTTCATTGTTCTACCACTACTTCGCCGACATGGACGCCGCCGTCACCGCTGTTATGGACGAGGCGATCGACGGCTTTATCTCCGAACTCGAGCGGTGGAACGCCGACCGCACCGTCGGTGATATCGAGGGCGCGCTCGACACCGTCGCCCCGCTCTTTAAGCGCCTGGTCGCCAGCGGCCACGAGCTGCCGAGCACGCTTACCTCGAGCAGCGGCGCGCTCTACGGCGGCTTTTTGCACAACGTGGTCCAGCGCGTGGCGCAGTATATCTGCGACACCACCGTAGTGGATTTTGTCGCCCATCATGAGCTACGCATCGACCATGTCTACGAGACGTTCTACACCCTCATCATGGGCCTTTTGATGTATATCCGCACGCACCCCGATGTGCCCGACGAAACGGTCAAGGAAATCATCGCCTCGACACTCCACATCGAGGGCTATACCGCCAAGTATCCGGAGCGCAAGCCCCAGAACTGACGACATTTGGCCAAACTGCCCGCGATCAGAAGAGGGGCCGCGGGCGTGTGAAAGGAGAGCAGCATGCTGTTCGACGTTTGGGGTAGCGATACCCTTATCCACTGGGCTGGCTGGGCCATGGTCTTTATTGGCCTGATCGTGCTCAACGAAGTCGGCCGCCGCACCAAGCTGGGCGCGGCAATCATCTTTGGCGTGGCTCCGCTGGCCATGACCATCTACTGCGTCGCCATCGCCGTGGGCGTTTCGCAGGGCGCCGAGTGGGCGCTCACCAACCCCACCCATGTGTACCAGAACAGCTGGTTCCACTACGCCAAGGTATACGCGGCGCTCGCCGGTTGCTGGGGCTTCATTGCCATTAAGTACCAGTGGGGAAAGATCGGCAAGGCGCATTGGTTCCGCGCATGGCCGTTTGTGATCGTCGCCATCAACATCATGATCGCCGTCGTATCCGACTTCGAGAGCGCCTATCACTTCTTTGTCCTGGGCGAGTCCACCTGGGTCACCTCCGAAGGTGCTACGCAGCTGGCCGGCTGGAACAACGTGTTCAACGGCATCGCCGGTATCATCAACATCTTCTGCATGACCGGTTGGTGGAGCGTCTACGCCTCCGAGGATCAGACCGACATGCTGTGGCCCGACATGACCTGGGTCTACATCATCGCCTACGATATCTGGAACTTCTGCTACACCTACAACTGCCTGCCCACCCACTCCTGGTTCTGCGGCTTTGCGCTGCTGCTGGCGCCCACCGTCGCCGCCTTTATCTGGAACAAGGGCGGCTGGATCCAGAACCGCGCCTTTACGCTGGCCATTTGGTGCATGTTTGCCCAAGTGTTCCCGTACTTCCAGGAGGAGTCCATCTTTGTGACCCACTCCACGCTCGACCCCGGCGCCGCTACCGCGGTCTCGATCGCCGCACTGGTCGCCAACGTCGCCGCGATCATCTACATCGCCTACCGTGCCAAGAAGCTCGGCCGCAATCCCTACAAGCAGGATGTCTTTGAGGGCACCAGCGATTGGGAGAAGGCTACCGCTCGCCGCGCCAAGGTGGATTACGCGCACGCCGAGTAACGTGTTGGTCGCTGTTGGCAGTTGGGCATAGGCCCGCCCGTCAGGATTTTCATCCAATGTCTCGCAGAGCCCCCGGAAAGCGTTTCGCTCGCTTTTCGGGGGCTTTTGTCGTTGCGTCTCTATTCATCTATTCAAAAACATACGCATATATAAAATCGGATTTCAAATCATGCGGCGGCTCTATGGGGTCCCGTTTTTGGGTACAGTGTTGTCCCGATATTGAGCTTGGGGGATATATGAAAGATGAGACGATGGGCCAAGAGGATGCGGCCCAAGATGCAGAAGCGTGTGCCGAGGCCCTGGAGAGCCTAGACCGGATTTCACTTGATGAGATTGCGTTTGACGATTCGGGCGTTGATGTGCAGGATGAGTCGGAAGCCGAGGCGCAGTCCGATGATCAGGATGCAGACGACGTTGAGCCTGCCGAAGATGAGGCAGATCACGAAGACACCGAATGCAAGGCCGACGACCAGCCCGAATCCGACACGAGCGAGGAAACCATCTTGCTCGACAGCTTGCCGGCCGAAGATTCGCTGACCCGCGAGCTTCCCGGCCTGGGCTCTGCGCCTGCCGTGGACGAGACCATCGCCATGGGCGATATTCCCCTGCCGTCCGTTCCCTCGGCACGCGAGGCCGAGGTTCGCCATCGCAAGATGTCGCCCAAGCGCCGCAATCTGATGGTCGCCGGTGTCGTGGCCGCCGCGCTCGTCGCCGGCGGTGCAGGCTATGCTGCCTGGAACGGATATCAGCAAGAGCAGGCTGCCACTGTCGCCGCCAATGCCCACACGATGATGTCAGTGCAGATTGGCGTGCATGCCGCGGGCCTCGACTGTTCCACTGGCTCCAAGATTCCCGTACAGGTGAGCGGTCAGGATTCTGACGGCTCCTCCGTGAGCGAAACGCTCTATGTTGACGAGCACGGCCGCGGCATCAAACTGCTGCCCGGCGATTACACGCTCTCCATCGCTGCCTCCCCCATCGCGGCCGACGGCACCATCTATACCGTCCCGACCACCAAGACGCAGGTCACCGTTAAGAGCGATGGACAGGATTTAAGTGCCCAGGCCACCTTTAAGCTCAAGGTGCCTTCGGCCGACACAGTGACTGACGACCAGATCGATGCCGCCGCCAAGTATGCCGAAGAGGGCGGTGCGAGCTCCGCCGCGGCTGCCAAAGTGCTCCAGCAGGCAGCAATCGCGCGGCGCGACGCCGCCGTCAATGCCGTGAGCGCGCAAAAGGCACAGGCATCCCGTGATGCTGACGCTCGCCACAAGGCAACTGACCTCTACCAGCTCGATATTCCCGTCGAGTGGTACGGCAAGGTCGAGACTTGGCAGAATGGCAGCACGCTATGCATCTATCTGGGCGACGACGCCAATACGCCGCTCGTGACGCTCGTCGCCGTGCGCGATGGCGAGACCTTTACGCCCGATGACGGCGATACGGTTTTGGGCACGGTCAGCCTAGGCAACGGTTATACCGTCTATGCCAGCGGCCCCGTCTATCCGTACGTGGTGCCCCAGACTATCAACGGGCGCACCCAGAATCCCGTGTCGACCTACCCCATGGACACGGCCATTGAGCTTGTCGAGCTGACGACCGGCAACCGCTATACGTATAGCCAGATCAAGAACGACCTGGTTGGCAAAGACGGCAACGCAGACGCCGCCACCAAACTCGAGACCGACTACCTCGCGCAGATCCTGCTGCCGAGTATCAAAGCCCAGGACTAGCCTGGCGCAGCAACGTGCTCCCCAACCGTGATGAAGGAGCCAGGAGGTCCTGACCCCACAGGACCATAGATGATTAGGCAAGGAGCCACTTCCATGCGGGCATAACGTGTACCACACCGTGCTCGCATGGAATATCGGTCTGTTCATCCATGGTAACGATTGCCGACTCGCCAAGATCAAACTGGGCCATCGAGGCATCAAGCGCGGCAATTTCGCGCTCGCGCGTTTTCTCACTTGCCATATCCGCACTCACCTGAATCAGGCTATAAGCCCGCATGAGAAGCGCATCCCCAGCCACAAAGTCCACCTCATGGCTTTTGCTCTTCTCTTTGATTAGCAGGCGGCAGACCGAGCCGGTCCTCACCGCGGGAGTCCTTCTTCTTAGCGCATTGAACACTGCGGTCTCGAGCCTCTGGCCCTGGTCCAATGCCGATGCGGGAGAGAATGCTCCAAACATCGCAGGGTCGACAGCGTAGACCTTAGACGCAGACCGCATGTTATTTGCCAGTGAACGCGTGAACTCCGGCACAGAAAATAACAGGTAGGCGTCCTCATAATACTCAAGTAAGTCGCTGAGCGAATTACGACTGACGGGTATCTGTCTGCTCTTGAACTCGTTGTACACTTTGTTCACTGACAGCTCTCGTCCCGAAGATGCCATACACCGCGTCAAGAACAGCGATGCCAGGCGAGGGTTCTTGACGTCGTAACGTTCAACGACGTCCATGGCGACCGTTCGCGAAGCATATTCCTGTAGCAGCTGAATCGCGTCTGCAGGCCTCTGCTCAAGTGTCGCGATGAATCCCCCTTGTTCAAGATACTCGATCAGATGATGTCGAAGCAGCGCTGCATCGCTCGGGGAAAAGGTCGCATCTGACTCGAGAACGCTCCCCGTCTTATATCGAACGTATTCCGAAAAACTCAACGGAAAAAGCTCTCGCACAAGGGAACGACCCCTGAACTCGCTCTTAAGTTCTGAGGACAGCATCTTAGAAGAAGATCCCGTCACATAGACGGTCGCTTTCTCCGTATCGACTACACGCCGCAGAAACGCACCCCATTCGGGGATTTCCTGGATCTCGTCAAAGAAAATGTAAGCGCCCTCGGTTCGAGCAACAGGATACAGCGCATAGAACGTGTCGAGCACGTCCGCCAGCAGCGATGGCTCATACGGGCGCAAGCGCTCATCCTCAAAATTGAAGTAAAGCATCCGGTCAAGCTCGACGCCCCGGCTCTGAAGCCGCCGCATCTCCTGATACAGGCGATACGTCTTTCCACAACGGCGGGCCCCCACAATCACATTTACGATGTTGTCGCGCTTTGGCTCCTGTGGGTTTCCTAGATCAAGGTCTCGCTCAAAGACCTGCGGAACCCCCTGCTGTTCAAAGTCCTTTATTTTCTGGGCGATCAAGTCGTTGAATGCCATGATTCTCCAATCTTGCTCTCTAGCTAATCAAAATTATAGCGATTCTTGATTAATTAGAGAGCAAGATTATGTCTGACTTGATTAACACTTAGGCAAGTTTTTTCACTATTACTGCTCGAAGGATGCCGAGTGGCTGAGAGGACAACCAAGCTCGAATGCGACTCCCTGGACAGTCGATTTGGGACGGGACTTTTTTGACTACCCGTCCCAGAAAATCATCGCCAAATTAGCTACTTGATGCAACTAGCGCCAGGGGTCGGCTTCGAACAGCGGCTCGCGCTCGGGGCGGCGATCGCTGTAGGGATCGTAGCCGTCGTCGTCCTCGTTCTCGGCACGGATGTAGGGGTCGCGCGGCTTGGGTGCCGGCTTAGGCACAGGCTTGGGTGCGGCGGGTGCGGCATCGGTCGCCGGCGCACTTGTCTTGATTTCGTCTTTCATCTGCATAGCTCCTTGCATCGCATCCGTTCAACATTATCGATTGTCGCACGAAAAAGGGCGGCGGACCCAATTGGATCCGCCGCCCTTGGCGTTTAGAGACGGCTGGCAGATTTTAAGGCATGTCCCATAAATCTACTCGGCGTCGGGGACCTCGTAGGTGGCCGCCGGCGTGTTGTCGCACACGACGGTAAAGCCGCCGTCCTTGTCGGCATCGACCGTCACCTGATCGCCCTCGCGCACCGTGCCGTCGATGATAGCGACGGCGATGGCATCCACGACCTCGCGCTGAACCAGACGCTTGAGCGGACGGGCGCCAAAGACCGGGTCCAGGCCGCCCACGGCGAGCATCTGCTTGGCCGCCGGGGTGATGGCAAGCGTCATGCGCTCCTTGGCCAGACGCGCGCGGACGTCGGCGAGCTGGATGTCGACGATCTTCTCGATCTGCGCCATACCGAGCGGATGGAACACCACGATATCGTCGATACGGTTGAGGAACTCGGGGCGGAAGGTTTGAGCCATGGCAGCGTCGACCTGATGGCGCATCTCCTCCTCGTCCTTACCGGACAGATCGGCGATGGCCTTGGAGCCCACGTTGGACGTCATGATGATAATCGTGTTCTTGAAGGACACCTGGCGACCCTGGCCATCGGTCAGACGACCGTCATCAAGCACCTGCAACAGCACGTTAAAGACATCCGGATGAGCCTTCTCCATCTCGTCGAGCAAGATCACAGAGTACGGACGACGGCGCACGGCCTCGGTGAGCTGACCGCCCTCGTCGTAGCCCACGTATCCCGGGGGCGCACCAATCAGACGCTGGACGCTGAACTTCTCCATATACTCGGACATGTCGATACGCACGAGCGCGCGCTCGTCATCGAACAGGCACTCGGCCAGCGCCTTGGCGAGCTCGGTCTTGCCCACGCCGGTGGGGCCCAGGAAGAAGAAGCTGCCGATGGGCTTGTCCGGATCGGAGAGACCCGCACGGCTGCGGCGCACGGCCGCGGCAACGGCGGAGACGGCCTCATCCTGACCGATGACGCGCTTATGCAGCTCGCCCTCCAAGCCCTTCAGCTTGTCGAGCTCGCCCTGCATCATCTTGGACACGGGCACGCCGGTCCAGGCACTCACGACCTCGGCGATCTCATCAGAGGTCACCTGTTCGTTGAGGCCCTCGCCGTCCTGCTGCTTTTGTGCCTCGAGCGCAGCCTCGGAATCCTGAATCTGCTGCTGCAGGCCCGGAATCACGGAGTAGCGCAGCTCGGACGCACGGCCCAGGTCGCCATTGCGCGTCGCGCGCTCCTCTTCGCTCTTGGCCTCGTCGAGCTGTCCCTTGAGCTCTTGCACGTGGTCGATGGCGTTCTTCTGGTTGAGCCAGCCGGCCTTTTGCACGTTGAGTTTTTCCTGGACCTCGGCAATCTCCTGGCGCAGGGCCTCCAGACGCTCCTTGGAGGCGTCATCGGTCTCTTTCATGAGCGCCTGTTCCTCGATCTGCAGCTGAGTGAGCTGACGCGTGGTGGCGTCGATCTCGACCGGCATGCTGTCGAGTTCCATGCGCAGGCGGCTTGCCGCCTCATCGACCAAATCGATGGCCTTGTCGGGCAGGAAGCGGTCGGCGATGTAGCGATCGGAGAGGTCGGCAGCTGCCACGAGCGCGCTATCGGTGATATGCACACCGTGGAAGATCTCGTACTTCTCCTTCAGACCACGCAGGATCGAAATGGTGTCCTCGACGGTAGGCTCGCTCACCATAACGGTCTGGAAACGACGGGCGAGCGCCGCGTCCTTCTCGATGTACTTGCGGTATTCGTCGAGCGTGGTCGCGCCGATCGCGTGCAGGTCGCCACGGGCGAGCGCCGGCTTGAGGATGTTGCCGGCGTCCATGGAGCCCTCGGTGGCACCCGCGCCCACGATGGTGTGGAGCTCATCAATGAACAGGATGACCTTGCCTTCCGATTTTTGCACTTCCTTGAGCACGGCCTTCAAGCGGTCCTCAAACTCGCCGCGGTACTTGGCGCCGGCGACCAGCGCGCTCATGTCGAGCTCGATGAGGTCGCGGTCGCGCAGGGTGCTCGGTACGTCGCCGGCCACGATACGCTGGGCGATGCCCTCGACGATGGCCGTCTTGCCGACGCCCGGCTCGCCAATGAGCACGGGGTTGTTCTTGGTCCGGCGGGACAGGACCTGGATGGTACGGCGGATCTCGTCGGTACGGCCGATGACAGGGTCGAGCTTGCCGGCGCGGGCAAGGTCGCAGATGTTGCGTCCGTACTGCTCCAGCGCCTCAAACTGGGTCTTGTCCTCGGCAGACGTCACGCGGTCATCGCCACGCAGCTCCTCGTAGACCTGCTCGATGCGCTCCTTGGTCACGCCGGCGTCGCGCAACACGCGGCCGGCCTCGCCCTTGTCCTCGGCAAGTGCCATCAGCAGATGCTCGGTCACCACAAAGCTATCGCCCATCTTGGTGGCCTTCTTCTCGGCCTTTTCGATGACGCGGACGAGCTCATTGGACAGGCCCATCTGCTGACCCTCGCCCGAAACCTTGGGCGCGTGGTCGATGGCATCCTGCGTGGAACGCGCGAGCTGGGCCGGGTCGGCACCGATGCGCTCGATGATCACGGAGATATTGCGCTCGCCGGCACCGAGTAAGGCGGACAGCAGGTGAATCGGCTCCACCGCGCCGGCCTGCGCGTCGGCAGCCGTGCTCATGGCGGTCTGCAACGCCTCGCGCGACGTCATTGCTAGCTTATCGATTCTCATGGAATCACCTCTCTTGGGGCGGCCGCCCTACGGGGCGGCTTCACGTTGTTCGAGAAGTATTGTTGCCAGCTTTGTACGATCTTATACACAAATCTAAGTCTCTATATATAAGATTTTCTGAGTGATTGAGAGATAGGGAGTAGGCACGCTCGCCCGCTGCGGCCTCGTCCCCTTACTATCTCAATCTGTAACATCTAGCAACTGTTTATGGCTCCAGATGTTACAAATCAAGATGAAATGGCCAACGGCGCCCGTTTGTCTCAATCTGTAACATCTACTCGGCAAATAGAGCTCCATCTGTTACAAATCGAGACGAACAGAAGACGCCCGAATCGAAAATCTAAATCTGTAACACCAAGCCCACTTTTAGCGGCCAAGATGTTACAGATTAAGACAAATCGAGCCGCCACAAAGGCGCCTGTCCCCTTTGTGGCGGTTTTCGACAAAAAGAAGCCGCCCCGATAACAGAGGCGGCATCAAGCAAGTCCATTTCTTAGCGTCCCTCAAGACCCAACGAAAACGCAGCGATGGAATCGAGAACCGACAATAGCCCGTTCGCACAGATAGAGGCAGAGATTCAAGGTCAGAGTCCGGCTTAAACGGCTTAGCTATCGCACGTCACATTGTTCTCGTCGTCCCCCTATCGTATTTATAGTGCTTATAGTGAAAATAGTGAGTTTAGTGAGAAGAGTATCGCTCAAAACTCGTGGACTCAATTATTGACCTCACGCCCAGAATGAGTGGGGCAAATATTTCTATTAGAGGTCAAATCGAAGCCCAATAGGGCCTTTTCACCCCGTCATTTCGATCGATCGCTTTCTTTTGAATATTGTCGTAAGCTGGTATCACTTATCTTAATGAATGCATACTATTTGCGAGGTACCCGCCGTGAAACGCTCCACCTATATCGGCCTGCTCGTCTTAGCGTTTGCGATTACCGCAGTCGGCGTAGGAATTATCTATCTCGCATTTCTCCCCGCCTCTGCGACGCAGGCGGCGGTTGAGACCGTAAGCTATCCCATCGAGGTCCTCACCGATATCGTCAAACCCGATTCGGTCACCGTCGATTTTGACGGTACGCCCGCAGCGCTTGGTGTCAGCAACTATCCCCGTATCGAACTTGGAGCCAGGCGCTACACCAAAGATGAGCAGCTTATCGGCAAGGCAACCAGTTTACTCAAAGGCAAGACGTTTAAGCGGTGGTACGGCGCCGCAACATATCGAGCCAAGAATAGCCAAATGGTTGGCGGGTATTATTCGACCCTTGAGCTCGATGCGGCAAACGGGAGCAAATTGTGCAACGTCTCATACGACCCCGGCTGCGTGGACAATGAAGGACCGGGAGTCTATATCTCGGATGGCGACGTAATCTACGTCATGGAGGGCGACCAGACGGCAGTCGTCGATTTTATGGATCGGTGTACCGAGGATGCCTACGAACAAACTTGCGAGCCCGATCCGCAGACAGCGCGCAACAGTGGCTCGGCACGCACTTGGCTATTTGACGATGAAATAACCTGGACCCCATCGAAATAAGGACCCGCCGGGCAGGCACCTTTGTGGTGGTTTCGGCTCCGATGTTCCACTGTCTCGATCTGTAACATCTAGCGGCCCTTTTCGATCCTAGATGTTACAGATTGAGATGAAATGATCGGCGGCGATTGTTTGTCTCAATCTGTAACACCAGGCCCACTTTTAGCGGCCAAGATGTTACAAGTCGAGACAAACCGTGAACCACCACAAAGGTGCCTGCCCCCTTTGTGGTGGTTTTTGACAAAAAGAAGCCGCCCCGATAACAGAGGCGGCATCAAGCAAGCCTATTTATTAGCGTCCCTCAAGACCCAACGAGAACGCAGAAATGTAGCCCGGGACTTACCCTTTCCCGAACGCGACCCTCGCGAAGCGCGTGAGCGGGCGGGAAAGGGTAAGTCCCGGGCGGACAATAAAGTGCGTTAATCGGCAGCGGCCTTGAACTTGTTGTAGTTGATCAGGCAGCCGGCCTTGACGATGGCACGCTCCTCTGCCGTCATATCGGCAATGTAGAGCTCAATCTGCTCGACCGCACCATCGGCGCGAACCACGTAAGCGGCGATGTCCTTCAGGTCGCCGTCGAGCGCGGCGCGGATACCCGGCACAAAGACGTAGTCGCCCACCTCAAAGCTGGGCTCGGCCTCCATCTGGAAGGGCACCATACCCCAGTTCATCACGTTGGAGCGATAGCGCTTGGTGGCGTACTCGTGGACGATGTTGGCCAGGCCGCCAATTACGCGCTGGCAGCTCGCGGCCTGCTCGCGGGCAGAACCGTCACCGGGCTTCTTGGCATAGAGCATGGAGCCGTACTCAGTCGCCTTGGCATCGGCCGCGACACCCGCGCCGGTCAGCGCCTCAAACACGCTGGCAAGCTCGGCATCGAGTGCCGCCAGGTCGCCCGCTGCCTCGCCGGCAACGCGGCGCTTTTCCACCGCGTCGACCTCCTTGGAGCGGCCCACGTAGGCGGGGTCGCGACGGCTGAGCGTAAACTCGGCCAGACCCAGCGGGTTGGAGCGGAAGGAGCTCGTCTCGCCCGAGGGAATGAGCTCGTCGGTCGTAGTGACCGGGTCCATGATCTTGGAGCACACCTTGAGCAGGATGTCGTCGCCGAGAGGCTCCATCGCGGGCCACGGCTTGATGTTGGGGCCCTCGACCAGCTCGTCGGCCGGCTCAGCCTTGCCAAAGCCCCAGTACACGCGCTTCTTGTACGGCGCGTCGTCAAAGGTGTACTCGCAGGCCTCGTCCCAAGTCTCCTCGGGCAGGTCGGTCGCCGGCGTCAGGACGCCGCCGTTGGCAGCCGTCGCCGCAATGGAGCGGGCGTCCATCAGGGCCACGGCGCTCAGCTGACCGTTGCCCGGCTTGGAACCCTCGCGATTGGGGAAGTTGCGCGTGGTGTGGCGGATCGAAAGGCCGTTGTTGGCAGGCGTGTCGCCGGCGCCGAAGCACGGGCCGCAGAATGCCGTGCGCACAATCGCGCCGGCCTCCATAAGGTCGTAGATGTAGCCGCGGCGTGTAAGCTCGAGTGCCACGGGCTGGCTCGTGGGATAGACCGACAGCGAGAACTCGCCGCAGCCGGTGTTAGCGCCCTTGAGCACGCGAGCAGCCTGGACCACGGAGTCGTAGTTGCCGCCCGAGCAGCCGGCGATAACGCCCTGCTGCACGTGCAGCTTGCCGTCGACGATCTTGTCGAGCAGGCTAAAGTGCGTCTTGCCCTCGCCGATCTTGGCGGCCTCGAGCTCCACCTCATGCAGGATGTCCTCGAGGTTCTCGTTGAGCTCGTCGATCTCAAAGCCGTTAGAAGGATGGAACGGCAACGCGATCATGGGCTTGATACTCGACAGATCGACTTCGACGCAGCCGTCGTAGTAGGCAACATCGGCGGGCTTGAGCTCGCGGTAGTCCTCGCCGCGACCGTGCATGGTCAAAAACGCGTGCGTGTCCTCGTCGGTGGCCCAGATGCTCGACAGGCAGGTGGTCTCGGTGGTCATGACGTCGACGCCGTTGCGGTAGTCGGTCGTCATGCTCGCGATACCGGGGCCCACGAACTCCATAACCTTGTTCTTAACGTAACCCTTGGCAAAGACGGCACGGATGATGGCGAGCGCCACGTCGTGCGGGCCAACGCCGGGGCGCGGAGCGCCCGTGAGGTAGATGGCAACGACGCCGGGATAGGCGACATCGTAGGTGTCGCGCAGCAGCTGCTTTGCCAGCTCGCCACCGCCCTCGCCCACGGCCATGGTGCCCAGAGCGCCGTAGCGGGTGTGCGAGTCGGAGCCCAGGATCATCTTGCCACAGCCGGCGAAATTCTCACGCATAAAGGAGTGGATGACGGCGATGTGCGGCGGGACGAAGATGCCGCCGTACTTCTTGGCAGCCGAGAGACCAAAGACGTGGTCGTCCTCGTTGATGGTGCCGCCCACGGCGCACAGCGAGTTGTGGCAGTTGGTGAGCACGTAGGGCAGCGGGAACTGCTCCATGCCCGAGGCGCGCGCCGTCTGGATGATGCCGACAAAGGTGATGTCGTGGCTCGCCATGGCGTCGAAGCGAATCTTGAGCGCCTCGGGGTCGCCGGACGTATTGTGTGCCTGGAGGATCGAATACGCGATGGTGCCGCGCTTGGCATCCTCGGGCGTCTGCGTAATACCGCGCTCGGCAGCCTCGGCCTCAGGCACAACCTCGCTGCCACCGCGCAGGTAGATGCCGTCCTCGTACAGCTTAACCATACTGTCTCCCACTCTGCCCAAAAGATTTGGGCGCATAGCATGCATTCGTTCAATATCGTGCCATAGAACGGTTGCGAGTGGGTTACGAATCTGCACGTTCACTTTATCTCGGTAAAGTAAGGTACGAACCCGGCGAGGGCCGGCAGATTTGGTGCAAGAGTGTCCCTTTCGACTAGTCATTTAAGAACGTCCCCCCAATGACTACCCTACCGTATCCGGAGCAAGGCAACGCCGCAGGTAGAGGACGGACAGCGAGCGACGTCCAGAGCGAACAAGTTGGCATGGAAAAGGCAAGGCATAGACCTTCTGGTCATGCCTTGCCTTTTGAATGACAAATTGTCGCTCTGGGCGGCGCGCAGCGTCGGCCCGTTACGCGGTTTGGTAAAACCGCGTAACTACAAATCCCCGCCGGCACCCAGCAGCTTGCGCATGACCTGTTCGGGGTTAACCGAGCCGTCGCGCGGGGCCAGGGCGGTGATCTTCTTCTGCATCTTGTACTCGTGCAGCTCGTCCTCGAGCTGGCGCACGCGGGCGCGAAGCTTCTCGTTCTCGCGCTCGCGCTCCTCGGCACGCTCCTTCATATCGAGGATGCGCACCACGCCGGCAAGGTTGATGCCCTCGTCGGTCAGCTGGTTGATGAGCTCCAGGCGCTCGATATCGGCACGCGAATACAGACGCGTGTTGCCGCCCGAGCGCTGGGGGTTCACCAGGCCCTTAGACTCGTAGACGCGCAGAGTCTGCGGATGCATGCCGGTCAACTCGGCCGCCACGCTAATCATGTACAGCGGTTTATTCCTATTGTCCTCGGCCATGCTACCTGACCCCTTTCCGTCTCGTTATCGTCCATCATAAGCCCGCGGGCGCGGGTGTGCGCCACGACCGCCCTAGTACGTCGCCTTGTAACGGTTGACCTTCTCGCGATAATCGCGCGTGTCGGCCTCGCGCAGCTTGGTCATGGCATCGCGCTCGTCATCGGATAGGTTCGTGGGGACCTGCACCTTGATCTCGACGAGCAGTGCACCTGTGCGGCCACGGTGCTTAACGTCGGGCGCCCCCATTTCCTTAAAGCGGAACTTCTTGCCCGTCTGGGTACCCGCGGGCACCTTCAGACGAACCGTCGCACCGCCGGGCGTCGGCACGTCCACCGTGCAGCCGAGCGCCGCCTCATAGACCGAGACCGGTACCTCCATGGTCACGTCGGCACCTTTACGCTTAAACAGTGGATGCTCCTCCACGTGCGTGGTCACGACCAGGTCGCCGCGCTCGCCGCCGGCAACGCCATACTCGCCGCGACGCTTGTAGCGCAGCTTGCCGCCGTCGACCGCACCCGCAGGCACCGAGACCGTGATGGTCTGCTGCTCGCCCGTCGAGGGAATGCGGTAAGTGACCTTGTGCGTCACGCCGCGAAACGCGTCCTCGGCCGTCACGTCGACAGTCAGCGACAGGTCGCCGCCCTTGCGAGCACGGCTGCGGCCAGCGCCGGCACCGGCAGCGCCCGCAGCCCCGGCAAAGCCCGAGCCCCAATCGCTGCCCCAAGCGCCGTTGCCGCTAAAGATGCTGTCGAAGATGTCGCCCCAGCCGCTGGCACCTGCGCCGGCACCGTAGCCTCCGCCATACGCGCCGCCTGCGCCCGGCATGCCGCCAAACATGAGCATCTGGTCGTACTCTTTGCGCTTCTTCTCGTCCGAAAGCGTCTCGTAGGCCTCGCTGATCTCCTTGAACTTGGCCTCGTCGCCGCCGGCATCGGGGTGATATTTTTGCGCGAGCTTGCGAAACGCGCTCTTGATCTCTTTGTCGGAGGCGCTCTTGGATACGCCCAGGATGTCATAGAAGGTTTTGCCTGCAGCCATCGTAGCTCCTCTCCTGTTTCATCCGCCGCCCAGCGGGCGGCGGCTCATGCTTTCATATGGCACTAGGCCAGAAAGGGCCCCGGGTGCTGCCCCGGGGCCCTTCTCAATTACTCCTCGGTGCTCTCGGCCGTATCGGCCGCAGCATCCTCGGGCGCCGCTTCGGGCTCCGGTGCGGGGCGCTTCTCGCCACCGTAGGTCACCGTCACCATCGCGGAACGCAGAATGCGGTCCGCCATGCGGTAGCCCTTCTGGTACACGTCGTTGACGGTCTCGTCGTACTGCGACGCGTCCTCGACGCGGCCCACGGCCTGATGCTCGAGCGGATCGAACGCCTCGCCCTTGGGGTCGATGGGCTCAACGCCCTCATGCGCAAACACGTCGAGCAGCTTGGCATGTACCGCGTCAACGCCATCGACGAACTGCTTAAAGTCGTCGGCAAGCTCCTGGCTGCGGGCATGGTCGATCGCACGCTCGATATCGTCGACCACCGGCAACAGCGCAGTGACGAGCTTCTCGGTCGCGCGCTCGCGCTCGGCGATACGCTCGTTGGCGGTGCGGCGACGGAAGTTCTCCCAGTCGGCCTGCAGACGGGCGGTGCGCTCGGTGGCGTCCTTTGCCTTGTCCTCGGCGGCCTTCTGAGCCTCTGCCGCAGCATCAAGCTCGTTGCGCACGTCGGCAAGCTCTTTCTGAGCCTGCTCGAACTTGAGCTTAAAGTCGTTGTCGGCGGCTTCCTCACCGGCGCGGATAGCGGCTTCCACCATCTCGTCCTCGGTCATCGTCGCCTCCTTGTTGGAATCCTCTACTTGGTTCTCGGCAGCCTCGGCGGCCGGGGCCTCGTTGGCCTCGGTATCGTCAACGGCCTCTACGGGAATCTTCACGTCCTTCTCCTCAGAGTCAACGGGGGCGGCACCAACGGCGGCCGCCTCCGTGCGAGCTTTACGAGCGGACATGATTACTTGTCCTCGTCGTCCACAACCTCGTAGTCGGCGTCGACGACGTCATCGTCGGCAGGCTGGGCACCGGCGGCACCGTCGGTCTGCTGCTGAGCGTCGGCGTAGACAACCTGAGCCAGCTCGTAGGCCACAGACTGCAGGGACTCGCCGGCGGCCTTGATGGCCTCGACGTCAGAGCCCTCGAGCGCCTTCTTGGCGTCGGCGATAGCGGCCTCGGCCTTGGACTTCACGTCGGCGGAAACCTTGTCGCCCAGCTCGTTGAGGGTCTGTTCGGTGGAGTAGCACAGGCTGTCGGTCTGGTTGCGGACCTCGACCTCTTCCTTCTGCTTCTTGTCCTCCTCGGCATGAGCCTCGGCGTCCTTGACCATACGATCGACTTCGTCGTCGGACAGAGCGGTGGAACCGGAAATGGTGATCTGCTGCTCCTTGCCGGTGCCCTTGTCCTTAGCGGAGACCTTGACGATGCCGTTGGCGTCGATGTCGAAGGTAACCTCGATCTGCGGCACGCCGCGGCGGGCAGCCGGGATGCCGGTCAGCTGGAACTTACCGAGCGACTTGTTGTCGCGAGCAAGCTCGCGCTCGCCCTGGAGCACGTTGATCTCGACGCTGGTCTGGTTGTCGGCAGCGGTGGAGTAGACCTCGGTCTTGGAGGTCGGGATCGTGGTGTTGCGGTCGATCATCTTGGTCATGATGCCGCCCATGGTCTCGACGCCCAGCGACAGCGGGGTAACGTCGAGCAGCAGGATGCCCTCGACGTCGCCGGTGAGCACGCCGCCCTGGACGGCAGCGCCGTCGGCAACGACCTCGTCGGGGTTCACGGACATGTTGGGCTGCTTGCCGGTCATGGTCTTGACGAGCTCCTGGACGGCGGGCATACGGGTGGAGCCGCCGACGAGGATGACCTCGGTCAGATCGGAGAGCTTAAGCTTGGCGTCGCGCAGGGCGTTGGTGACAGGCTGCTTGCAGCGCTCGAGCAGGTCGCGGGTGATCTTCTCGAACTCGGCGCGGGTCAGCGTGTAGTTGAGGTGCAGCGGGCCGGACTGGTTCATGGTAATGAACGGCAGGTTGATGGTGGTCTGCTGGGCGGCGGAGAGCTCCTTCTTGGCGTTCTCGGCGGCCTCCTTCAGACGCTGCAGGGCCATGGGGTCCTGACGCAGGTCGACACCGTTCTCCTGCTGGAACTTATCGGCCATCCAGTCGATGACGCGCTGATCCCAGTCGTCGCCGCCCAGGTGGTTATCGCCCGAGGTGGACAGAACCTCAAACACGCCGTCGGCGAGGTCGAGGATGGAGACGTCGAAGGTGCCGCCGCCCAGGTCGAAGACCAGGATGCGCTGGTCGGTGCCCTGCTTGTCCAGGCCATAGGCCAGAGCAGCAGCGGTCGGCTCGTTGACGATACGCTTGACGTTGAGGCCAGCGATCTTACCGGCGTCCTTGGTGGCCTGACGCTGGGCGTCGTTGAAGTAGGCCGGGACGGTGATGACGGCGTCGGTGACGGTCTCGCCCAGATACTTCTCGGCGTCAGCCTTCATCTTGGCGAGCGTCATGGCGCTCACCTGCTCGGCGGTGTAATCCTTGCCCTCGATATCGACGACGGCACGGCCACCCTGGCCCTCCTTGACCTCATACGGCACGGTCTTGATCTCGGAGGTGCACTCGGAGTACTTGCGGCCCATGAAGCGCTTGATGGAGAACACGGTGTTCTTGGGGTTGGTGACAGCCTGGTTCTTAGCGGCCTTACCCACGACGCGGTCGCCGTCGGCACGGAAGCCCACGACGGACGGGGTGGTGCGGTCGCCCTCGGCGTTCACGATAATGGTCGGAGAACCGCCCTCGAGAACGGCCATAGCGGAGTTAGTAGTACCAAGGTCGATACCAAGAATCTTACTCATTAGAAATTCCCTCTCTCTTTTGCGTTCGCGCCGCCTCGACGATCTGTCGCGCGGCGCTTCGGCTTGTCTTTCAGGATGTAGTGTATCCCCTTATGGGCCGGAATATACAAAATCTAAGTCAATTCATATAAGATTTCTTATTGCTGAGAGTTTAGGTTCTTAAATGCGCAGGTAGATGCGCTGAATGAGTTCTCGGCAAATCTATCGAGATCTATGTAGAGATGGCTGAGGCTTGGGTCTGGAACCCCTCGGGATGGCCCTGCGGAAAGCAAATCCCGGTTTGAGCGTGAATTCCGGGCTGCAGTTTCCGCAACCAAGGCCCTCGGGAAAATAGATCCCAGTCTGAGTGTGGATTCTGGGTCGCAGTTTCCGCCAGAGGGCTCGACCGGAAAGCGCGACCCGTTTTGGACGCCAATTCTGGGTTGCGCTTTCCAGAAGCTCGCTAAATAGCTCAATATTTCAAGTCACCTTTAGCTAACATTTACGCAGCTCAACGGCCCCACCTGCACTTTTTTTAGTAAACCTTGGCATACTCGGCGAACGGTATGAAGATGCCGGTCAGAGGGTATTGCAAACGGTCGCTCCCGTGGTATGTTTTTGCCCGAATCAAACCGGCGCGCATCGCCTGTAGCGTCGGTCAACAGAGAGGAAACTACCATGGCTCATCCCGTAATTGATGCCGACGAGTGCATCGCTTGTGGCGTTTGCGTCGACTCCTGCCCCGCTGGCGTTCTGGAGCTCCAGGACGTCGCTACCGTCGCTGACGAGGACTCCTGCGTCGCCTGTGGCGCTTGCCAGGACGCTTGCCCCGCCGGCGCGATCACCGAGATCGTCGAGGAGTAACAGCTCCCCCACTTGCACACTCAAAAGTACACCGTGCACAAAAAAGGAGGCCTCCGCATCGCCGCGGAGGCCTCCTTTTGCATATGTGGGCAGCTAATTTGGAGCGGGACCCTTGGCAGTTGCGGTGGAATAGTTCCTGTTTTATGTCTTGGATGCCGATTTTAGGAACTATTTCACCGCAACTTATAGATGCGGCGTCGACTAGGACAAATCGTCTTCGTAGGGCATCAGGTCTGCTAGGTAGCCTTTTTCCTTGAGCATGGCCTCGATCTCGTCGAGGGTCTGTTCGTCCTCCGCCGCAATGCGATGGAAGTGGTAGCCGCTGGTCACCGTCAGCAGCGGAAAGCTCTTGCCGCTCTCGATATCGCGCAGATAGCGCCCGACATCGCGACGATTGCGGATGTCCAGGTCGGCCGTAATCTTACCGTACACGCGGTGATTGACAATCACGTTGAGCACGGCGCCGCCGGCGTCGACGATACTCGTGAGCTCATCGCCTGCCTGCTCCACGCTGTGGCGAACCTTGACCAAGCGCGTAGGCACGGCGGGGCTGCTGGGGGCCTCCTGCAGCACGTAGCCGCGGTTGGTCGCCACGATATCGTGCCCATCGGCGCGCAGCAGGGCGATGTCCTGCACCACGATCTGGCGGCTCACACCCACCTCGCGGGCAAGCGCGCTGCCCGATACGGGCCCCTTGGCCCCCTCGAGCACGGCCATGATGGCACGGCGACGCTCGCGGGCGTTCATTATTTACCGTCCAGCAGACGCAGGTGCTTAAGCGAGAGGTCGAGGATCGGCGCGGAGTGCGTCAGGGCGCCCGAGCTAATAAAGTCAACGCCCAGGTCGGCAAGCGCGCGGATATTGCTGGCATCCACGTTGCCCGAGCACTCGGTCTTGGCGCGGCCGGCGATAAGTTCAATAGCGGCGGCCATGTCGTCATGGGTCATGTTGTCGAACATGATGATGTCGGCGCCGGCCTCCACGGCCTCGCGCACCATGTCCAGGTTCTCGCACTCGATCTCGACCGTCGTGGTAAACGATGCATGGGCGCGCGCCATCTCGATCGCGCGCGTCACGCCACCGGCGGCATCGATGTGGTTGTCCTTGAGCATGACGGCCGTCGACAGGTTGTAACGGTGGTTGCTGCCGCCGCCGATCTCGACCGCGGCCTTCTCGAAGACGCGCATGCCCGGCGTGGTCTTGCGCGTGTCGACGAGCACGGTCTTGGTTCCCTCGAGCGCCGCGGCCATGCTGTGCGTATAGGTAGCGATGCCGCTCATGCGCTGCAGGTAGTTGAGTGCCACGCGCTCGCCTGAAAGCAGCACGCGCGCATCGCCGCGCACCTGGCCCACGTGGTCGCCGGCATGCACCTCGTCACCGTCGGCAACATCAAACAGCACCGAGCTCTGCGAATCCAGCAGCTCAAAGGTGCGAGCGAACACATCCAGACCGGCGATGATGCCATCGGCTTTGGCGATAAGCTCCACCGTGGCGGGACGCGCCGTGGGGCACACGCTCGCCGTGCTCACGTCCTCAAACGTAATGTCCTCGCGCAGAGCCTGCAGAATCAGATCATCGACGACAAGCTTCATGGTAATGGGATTCATGGTCTACTCCTCCACGGCCTGTGTGCCGGCGGCACGGGCCAAATCATCGATTGCAAGGGTGTCAGCGCTCAAGGCGCGGTGACGCCCGTCGAGCGCGGGCTCGCCCGCCTGCTCCACGGCCAGCGACTCGCCGGTACGCATATACCACGCGGCGCGACGACCCCAAACCAGCGCCTCGAGCAAGCTGTTTGATGCAAGGCGATTCTTGCCGTGAACGCCGTTGCAGGCCGTCTCGCCCGCGGCGTAGAGCTCGGGCATCGAAGTGCGGCCGTCCTTGTCGACCCATACGCCGCCCATAAAGTAGTGCTGCGTCGGCGTAACGGGAATGGGCTCGTCCAAGATGTCGCGGCCGTCCTCCAGGCAGCGCGCGCGGATGTTGGCAAAGTGCCCGGTCACCACGTCGCGCTCGACGGGGGCAAAGCTCAGCCACTCGTGCTCGGTACCGTCCTGCTTCATCTGCTCGCGAATAGCGGCGGCGACCACATCGCGCGGCTGAAGCTCGTCGGTAAATCGCTCACCAGCGGCGTTGAGCAAAATCGCGCCCTCGCCGCGGCAGCTCTCGCTGATCAGGAAGGTGCGGCCCGGCTGCGGCGAGAACAGTCCCGTGGGGTGAATCTGCACGTAGTCCAGGTGCTCCATCTTAATGCCATGCTCCTGAGCAATATAGCAGGCGTCGCCCGTGAGCTGCGGGTAGTTGGTCGAATGGTCGTATACGCCGCCGATACCGCCCGTCGCCCATAGCGTGTGGCGGGCATGGATCTTAAACGGCTCGCCGGCATGCACGCCCTCGGCGGCATTTACC
Organism: Collinsella sp. CLA-ER-H8; assembly: GCF_040092335.1. Taxonomy (NCBI): domain Bacteria; kingdom Bacillati; phylum Actinomycetota; class Coriobacteriia; order Coriobacteriales; family Coriobacteriaceae; genus Collinsella; species Collinsella sp. CLA-ER-H8. Next base: position 51,361 of record NZ_JBBNLU010000005.1, read on the forward strand.
AGCTCGTCGGCGGGGCGAACCGAGTTGCCCTCGTCCACGGGAACGGCGACGACGCCGGTACACACCGTGGCGCCATCACGCTCGCCCGTTAGGATGTCGGTCATGGCCACGTGCTCCAAAATCTGCACGTTGTCCAGCTTGCGGACGGCCTGGAGCAGCTTAGTCGTGATCTCCTTGCCGGTGATGTCGGCATGGAAGGCGATGCGCGGACGGCTATGCGCGCCCTCGCGGGTAAAGTCGAGGCTGCCGTCAGCCCTGCGCTCAAAATCCACGCCCATGGCCAGCAGGTCGTTGATGACCGAGCGGCTCGAGCGAATCATGATGTCGACGCTCTCGCGGCGGTTCTCGTAGTGGCCGGCGTGCATGGTGTCCTCAAAGAAGGCATCGTAGTCCGAGCCTTCGGGCAGCACGCAAATGCCGCCCTGCGCGAGCATCGAATCGCACTCGTCGACAGCGCCCTTGGAGAGCATGATCACGCGCGTGCTCGCCGGCAGGTTGAGAGCCGCGTACAAGCCCGCTACGCCGCAGCCGGCAATAACGACGTCGCACTCCATGTCGGGGTATTGTTTGGTTTCCACAGGAATCCTCTCCCTTGAATGTGACATAAGGGACCGTCCCTCATGCAACATTGTTCTAGCGTGCTGCGTACTCGAGCATACGGTCGAGCGTGAGCTTGGCCTGGTCTGCTGCCTCGTCCGAGACGCCGATCTGCACCTCGCCCTCGCCCGTCTCCAGACAGCGCACGAGCTTTTCGAGCGTGATGAGGTCCATGTTGACGCAGGTGGGCTGCACCGCGGGGAAATAGAACTTCTTGCCGGTGCCCTGGCAGCGGCGCTCGAGCTCGTAGAGCACGCCGCGGACCGTCACGATAATGAACTCGCTCGCGTCGGACTCCTCGGCATACTTGATGATGCCGGCGGTGGAGCCGATGTAGTCGGCCTCGGCCAGGACGTCGGCCTTGCACTCAGGATGCGCCAGCACGAGCGCGTCGGGGTGGGCCTCCGTCGCGTCGACGATCTGCTCGACGGTGATGATGTGATGGCGTGGGCAGTAGCCGTTGTTGAGGATGACGTGCTTTTGCGGCACCTGCTCGGCTACGAAGCGTCCCAGGTTTTGGTCGGGAATGAACAGGATATGCTGCTGCGGCAGCTCGGACACGATCTTAACGGCGTTGGAACTGGTGACGCACACGTCGCTCCAGCTCTTGATCTCGACCGTGGAGTTGACGTAGCACACCACGGCCAGGTCGTCGCCGTACTCGGCGCGCGCCGCGTCAACCGTCTCGCGCTTGACCATGTGCGCCATGGGACAGTCTGCGCCCGGCTCGGGCAGCAGCACGGTCTTAGTGGGATTGAGCAGCTTGGCGCTCTCGCCCATAAACTCCACGCCGCACAACACGATGGTCTGCTGCGGCAGGCTCTTGGCGAGCTTTGCCAGGTAGAAGCTATCGCCGACGTAATCGGCAACGGCTTGGACCTCGGGCGCCACGTAATAGTGCGCCAGGATCACCGCGTCACGTTGGGTTTTTAGTTGCTGAATGGCCTCGACGAGCTCTGCGGGCACCAGTGCCGCACGCTCCGTTGCCGTCGTTGCCGATGCCAAGCCGGCCGCGATATCGCGTGCAAGCTCCGACGCATCCATGTTCGCGCTCTGTGCCATCAAGGCCCCTCTCTTTTGGCGAATCTTGGGGCTTTAGTATGACACCTAGGTTTACAGCTGACAAGACAGCTGTAAACCTAGGTGTAAAGTTGAAATAAAGATTCAATCATGTGGCAGGTCCATATTCGAACTGGCAAGCTGAGGATAGCTGAGCTCTCGATGGCGCAGGAGGCATCTTTCGCCACCGCAATACCGCTTGGCGCGAGTTGCACGCCGTGGGGCGCAAACGGTCCGCACCCCCGCAAGCGGCGCGTACCCGATGTGGCAAAATCGAACTACTTAAGGGGGCCGAATGCTCAAGATTATTGCCTGCGACGATGATGTCGCTTTTCTAGATAGACTGCACCGGATGATCGACCGTTGGTCGACCGAGACGGGCACGGCGGTCGATGTTGCGCTCGTCACACGCGGCGAGGACCTGCTGGCCCGCCATGCCGCATCGCGCGCCGACATCATTCTGCTCGACATGATCATGCCGCTCGTCAACGGCATGGACACCGCACGCGAACTGCGCCAGGCCGACACCGCCGTGCGCCTGGTGTTCCTCACCTCATCGCCCGAGTTTGCACTGGAGTCCTACGAGGTCCGTGCCTTCGACTATCTGCTCAAGCCCGTGACTTACGAACGCCTGGCGCAGCTACTCGACGAGCTTTCGAGCATGCGCCCGGCAGCAACCGACGAGCTCGTGATCAAAACGTCCTTTGGCTACCACGCCCTGCGCCTGTCCGACATCGAATATGCCGAGGCGCGCAACAAGCACGTGGTCTTCCACCTGCGCGACGGACGCGATATCGAGGCACTCGAATCATTCCGCAGCGTCGAAGACCGTTTGGCGCAAAATGTCACCTTCTTTAAATGCCACCGCAGCTACCAGGTCAACCTGCGCAATATCGATCACTTTGACCGCACGGACATCGTCATGCGCTCCGGCGCGTGCATCCCGCTTTCGCGCAGTTGCAAGCAGGGATTCCAAGACGCCTACTTTGCGGTGCGCTTTGAGGGTGGGAGACACTGATGGTCTCCTCGGTCGAAATGGTCCTTTGGGCAATCCACCACGCCACGACGCTGCTCTTTGGCGTCTTTGCCTCGGCGGCGCTGTGCGGTGTCGAGATCAACCGGCGTCATACGCTTGAACTGGTGCTGGTCGGTGCCGTAACCGGATGCGCATTTGGCCTCGCCAATGCCGTCGGCGGAGAGCTTTTCGCCCGCCAGGTATATCCGCTCGTCGTGCATCTGCCGCTCATCATCTATTTGTGTGCGCGCTACCGCCTGAGCCCGCTGCTTGCCGCGCTCGGCATTACGAGTGCTTATCTGAGCTGCCAGTTCAGCAATTGGATGGGCATCGCCGCCTTTGCCGCAACCGATTCGCAGATCGCGTACTATCTGGCGCGCATCGCGACCACACTCGCCGTCTTTGCCGTCCTGTTGCATTGGGCCGGCGACATCGGTCCACGCTTGGCGATTAAAAGCACCACCGAGCTGGGCATCCTTTTAATCCTGCCGCTCGTCTATTACGTCTTTGACTATGCCACCAACGTCTACACCACGCTGTTCCACTCGGGCTCGGTGGTAACGGTTGAGTTTTTGGCATTTGCGCTCTGTGCCTTCTATCTTATGTTTCTTGCCGTTTACCTGCGCGAATACGAAGAAAAGGAAACCGCCGAGCGAGAGCGCTGGATGCTCGAAACCCGCGACAGCGCCGCCATCAAAGAGCTCGAGGCTTGGCGTCAATCTGGGCGCGAGCTGTCGATTCTTCGCCACGATATGCGCCACTTCCTACGCGGCCTGGCCGCTTTAATTGAGGAGGGCCACACCGACGAGGCGCTCAAACGCATCGATGAACTCTGCGAAGCCGGCGATCGCACCGCCGTACGCCGCTTCTGCGCCAACGAGACCGTAAACATCGCGCTTTCGTCATTTAACTCGGATATCAATAGAAACGGCATTACCGCCAACCTGCGCGCCGCCGTACCCGAAACCATCCACGTAGGTGACGCCGACCTGTTTAGCGTGCTCTCAAATGCCTTGGAAAACGCTATCACCGCCGCGAGCGCCGCGCCCCAGGGAAAGCGATTCGTCGACTTTGACCTGCGATTAGAGGACGGCCAGCTGCTGCTGTTAGTTTCCAACACGTTTGACCGCGCGCCGCGCATGGTCGACGGCATGCCCGTGACCCGGCATGCGGGCCACGGCTTTGGCACCAAGAGCATCAAACTTGCCGTGGAGCGCATGAACGGCAACTGTCAGTTCCGCATTAACGGCGATCGGTTTGAGCTGCGCGCCGTGATGTAGAAGTGCGGCGCCGATCTCGAGGCGCGCCTTGCCCGCCAGGCAATCGCTCGCCGGCGCCAATCCGCTACAGCGGCGCGGCTGCCGGGGTCAGCTGCTTGATGTATGCCCACATGCGCTGCTTGGCGGCTTTGTCAGTGAGCGCCGCCTCAAAACCGTCGAGCGCGAGCACGCGGCGACCCTGCACATGGGCGACCAAGCCGGGCTTGAGCATGGCGGTGTCGAAGTCATCGATCGCCACGAGCATATCGGCGTAGGTCTCGCGCATGGCGTCAGCCGCGTTGTTGTCGAGCAGTAGCACCGCCTCGGGGTCCAAAGCCTCAAGCGCCTCACGGAACAGCTCGCACGGCAGAGTCTCGCCCACCGCGACCGCTCCGTCACCCACGCCGGCGACGCTTGCCAGCACGCAAAAATCCTCGGGCGCGTAGCCGATGGCCCCAAGCGCCTTGCGCAACGCCGCGCCATCCGGGCCGGCGGCAAGCTCGCCACCCGAACGCTCGGCCTCGTCCAAATCGCCTTTGACCAGCACGATCGGCGAGCACGCGTTGCCCGCAATACGCACGCCACGGACCGCAAGCGATGTGAGCTCCTGCTCGGCCGCCTGGGCGATGGCTTCTTTTTTCTGGCTTTGTGACGTGGACATGCGCTCTCCAATCGTTTGCGTGCCCACCATTATATAAAAGAGCTGCCCGCGAGTGGTTGCTTTGCGGGCGGCTGGGTATAAGCACGGTCGTACTGAGTTTTACGCGGCCGAGCCGCGTCGCATTATGGAGGTCACCATGGCTGACATTAATCAGATTACCCCCGAGAACTTCGATTCCATCGTTAACGACAGCCTGCCCGTGCTGGTCGATTTTTGGGCACCGTGGTGCGGGCCCTGTCGATCCCTCTCGCCCATCGTTGACGAGGTTGCCGATGAGCTGGCGGGCAAGCTCGCCGTTGCCAAGTGCAACGTCGACGACAACCAGGACCTGGCCATGAAGTATGGCGTCATGAGCATCCCCACGCTGATTGTGTTTAAGAACGGCGAGGAGATTGACCGCTCAGTTGGCGCTCTGCCCAAGGCGAGGCTGCAGGCGCTGCTGGAAAAGCATCTGTAATACGCTTGTTACTTACCCGCCGTCTATGAGCGCTTTTGCACCGCTCGCCGGACTTCTGGATGCACCGAGTGCAACCACGGATAGTATGGTAGTTACAAACAGCCCCCAGTGAACGGGTGCGGGTCGCACAGACTCGTACCCGTTTTCTTATGCAGCTGTGCGCAGAGCGGGCGTAGTAAAATCTGAACCACTGAACTGCCCCATACAAAAGGAGATTTCCCATGCATGATGTTGGAATGAACATGAGCCAGCTTGCCATGAGCGTCAAACAGGTCGACGACACCATCGAGCTCGCTCATGAGTGGAGCCATCAGTTGCTGCATGCGACCGAGAATTTTGACATGGAGCGCATCGGCGCCAAGCTCGAGGCCGCCATGGCCGCGCTGCACGAGGCGCATGACGCGCTCGAGGGCTACGAGGAAGCCATCGAGGCCGACCACAACTCCGTCGGCTCCGTGAAGCTGGTGTAAGGTGGCCGAACACGAGCACGGCTGCGGGTACGAGCACGAGCATCCGCACGGGGCGGACGGTGACGCGGGCTGCCACTGTAGTGGTTCCGGCTCCGAGCTGGTCCGTTTTTCGGTTACCGCACCCGACGACCTGCTGCGCCGTTTTGACGAGCAGATCGCACGCCGCGGCGACGTGGCCAACCGATCCGAGGCCGTGCGCGACCTGATTCGCGCCTCGATCGCCAAGGAGCAGATGCGCACGCCCGATGAGCACGTTATCGGGTCGCTCACCATGATCTACGACCATCACACCGGCGATCTGACGCGCCGTCTGGACGAGGTGCAGCACGACTACACCGACGAGATCGTATCGACCATGCACGTGCATCTGGATCACCACAACTGCTTGGAGATTCTGGCGCTCAAGGGTCGCGGCGAGCGCGTCTACGAACTAGCCGACCGTCTGCTGGGCCTGCGCGGCGTTAAGCACGGCGAGCTCACGTGCGCCGCCACCAAGCAGAGCCTGGGGCTGTAGCGGGATTTCCCGCAGCGCACCTGCCAAATAGGGACAGGTTTGTTTTGGCAGGTTTAGAAGTTTTACCTACCAAAATAAACCTGTCCCTTTTTGGTCGGTTTTGATGAGGGGGGTCGCATGCGGCATGTGCATATTCATGTGACGGGCATTGTGCAGGGCGTTGGCATGCGACCGTTTGTGTATCGCGAGGCCATGGCACATGGCATTTGTGGATGGGTGCTCAATGCGGGCGACGGCGTGCATATCGAGGCGCACGCTTTGGCCGATGCGCTCGATGCTTTTGTTGCCGCGCTTTCTGAGCATGCGCCTGCGGCAGCTCGCGTTGAGCGAGTCGATATTGCGGATTTGGAGCCTGGCGGCTGGAGCGCTGCCGATGAGCAGGGCTTTCACATTGTGGCGTCGCAGGACCAGACCGCGCACACGACGCTCGTCTCGCCCGATATCGCCACCTGCGACGATTGTCTGCGCGAGTTGTTCGATCCCGCCGACCGACGCTATCACTACCCCTTTATCAACTGCACCAACTGCGGCCCACGCTTTACCATCATCCGATCGCTGCCTTATGACCGAGCGGCCACGTCGATGGATTGTTTTCCCATGTGTCCCAAGTGCGCTGCGGAGTATGTCGACCCACTCGACCGGCGTTTTCACGCGCAGCCCGATGCCTGCTTTGATTGCGGGCCGCATATTACGTGGCGCGAGGCTGTAAACGGCAATGCGTGCGGGAATTCGTCCGCGACACCGGCCGTCGGCACCACACGCGAGGCCAGCGACGCTATCATCGAGCGCTGCGTTGAGCTGCTGGCCAGCGGTGGCATCGTCGCCATCAAGGGCCTGGGCGGATTCCATCTAGCCTGTGACGCTGCCAACGAGCAGGCGGTGGCCGAGTTGCGCCGTCGCAAACGCCGCAGCAACAAACCACTTGCCGTCATGGTACGTAGTCTTGCTGATACCGAGCGCCTGTGTCATATCGATGATGCTGAACGCGATCTGCTCGCTGGCAGTATCCGCCCCATCGTGCTGCTGCGCCGGCGCACTGTTAGCGAGGACAACGACGGTTCCCCCGACATCCTCGCCCTCGCGCCATCTGTCGCGCACGACCTGCCCGAGCTCGGCGTCATGCTCCCCTATACGCCGCTTCAACATCTGTTGCTTGCCGCGGCAGAAGTCTGCGGTATGCACGCGCTCGTCATGACCAGCGGAAACCTGAGCGAAGAACCCATCGAGACCGACGACGACCTTGCCTGGGAACACCTCGTTGCCGCCGGCATCGCCGACGCGTTGCTCGGTAACGACCGCGCGATTCTCTCGCGCTATGACGATTCCGTGGTGCGCGTGGTCGACGGCGCCGTTATGCCCGTGCGCCGCGCTCGGGGATATGCACCCCAGCCGCTGCCGTTGCCGGCGCTCGACGGCGCTCCGTCCTGCGTGCTCGCCTGCGGGCCACAACAAAAGGCCACGATTGCGCTCACACGTGAAGGGACGAACGGCGAGGCGCCCTGTTTTGTGTCGCAGCATATCGGCGATGTTGAAAACGGCGGGACCTTCGATGCCTGGAACGCCGCGCGCACGCGCTTGGAAGATCTCTTTGATTTGGCGCCCGCCGCCTTGGCCTGCGATGTACACCCCAGCTATCTATCGGGCCAGTGGGCGCGCGAGCAGGCGCGAAAATGCAATCTGCCGCTCGTCGAGGTGCAGCACCATCATGCGCATATCGCGAGCGTAATGGCCGAGGCCATCGCCGCGGGCCAGCTTACAACCGACGCGCGCGTCCTTGGCATCGCCTTTGACGGCACCGGCGCCGGCACCGATGGGACCATTTGGGGCGGCGAGTTTCTTGTTGCCAGCCTTGGCGGCTTTGAACGCGCCGCGCATTTGCGCACCTGGGCGCTCCCCGGCGGGGCGGCCTCCGTGCGCGACGCCCGCCGCAACGCCTTTGCCCTGCTCAGTGAGCTCGGTCTGCTCGAGCACCCAGGTGCCGCTCGGCTTTTGGACAGCCTCGACGAGCAAACGCGCAGCGTGACAGCCACCATGATCGAGCGCGGCATCAACAGCCCGCGTACCAGCAGCATGGGGCGTCTCTTTGATGCCGCGGCAGCAATTCTGGGCATCTGCGACAAGGCAACCTACGAGGGCGAACCCGCCATCGAGCTTGAGGCTGCCGCCTGGCGCGCGCTCGACAACGAAATCGCCCATTTTCCCGACAACAACGCCGGCTATTTCGCATCTGGCCCATCGTGGCTGGACGGCCCCTATGTTCTGGACCAGAAAGCACTCTTTGAGGCACTTTTGGGAGGAATTGAAGCCGGAGCGCCCGCCGACAGGCTCGCACTCGATTTCCATGTCTCCGTCGCGCGCTCCTCGGCGCGCATCGCCAGCGATATCTGCGTGCACGAGGGCATCGACACCGTCGCGCTCTCGGGCGGCGTCTTCATGAACCGACTTCTGCTTCAGCTCCTCGCCCGCGAGCTCAAAAGCGCAGGCCTTACTGTCCTTGTCCCCCACACCGTACCCGTCAATGACGGCTGCATCACCTACGGTCAGGCGGCAGTCGCACGCGCTCGTCTTGCGCAGGTTGCATCGCAGTAGGCTGTTCGGCCAGCCCGCAAGCCGCCGTCTCACAGGTGTAGCGCGTTTGCCCGCAGCGCCCGCGAGCGCTACCATCAACTGATGGATTATTGAGCGCCCGTCCAGCGCAAAGCGTATAAAAGGGGAACAATATGTGCCTTGCCGTTCCCGGCAAAGTAGTCAAACGCGACGACGACCTCAAGGCCACCGTCGACATGATGGGCATCGAGCGCCCCGTGTCGCTGCGGCTCGTGCCGACGGCGCAGGTTGGCGACTATATTCTCGTACACGCCGGCTTTGGCATCCAGATTGTCGACGAGCAGGAAGCACAGGAAACGCTCGAGCTTGTTAATGCCATGTCCGAGCTGGTCGAAGAAGACCAGCTGGCCACCAACCCGGCGGAGGCTTACTAGTGGCGCCCGAGCAGCCGGCTCGCTCCGGTATCGATTTCTCGGCATTCCGCGATCCCAAGCTGGCTCGCGAGCTCATCGAGCGCATTCATGAGCTTGTCGGCGACCGCACCATCAACCTTATGGAAGTCTGCGGCACGCATACCGTGAGCATCGGGCGCTATGGCTTTCGCTCCATTATGCCGGCAGGGCTCAAGCTGCTGAGCGGCCCGGGCTGCCCCGTCTGCGTCACCGCCAACCGCGACATCGACCACGCAATCGCGCTCGCCAACATAGACGGCGCCATCATCACCACCTTTGGCGACATGATGCGCGTGCCCGGATCATCCACCTCGCCCGCTGCGCAAAAAGCGGCAGGGCGTGACATTCGCATCGTCTACTCCCCGCTCGACGCGCTCGACATTGCCGAGCAAAACCCTGATCGCCCGGTCATTTTTATGGGCGTGGGCTTTGAGACTACGACGCCCACCATCGCCGCCGCCATCTTGGAGGCCGAGGCGCGCGGGCTTTTGAACTTCTCGGTCTATTGCGCCCACAAGACCACGCCGCCGGCGTTGCGCGCCATCGCCAACGACCCCGAGACCGCCATCGACGGCTTTATCCTGCCGGGCCACGTCGCCACCATCACGGGCTTGGCCCCCTTTGGCTTTTTGGTCGACGAGTTTAAGACTCCAGGCGTGGTAACGGGATTTGAGCCGGTCGACATCTTGCAGGGTATCTGCATGCTGGTCCAGATGGTTGTTGAGGGGCAACCCGCGATCGACAACGCCTACCGTCGCGGCGTCAATGCCGACGGCAATCCTGTGGCGCGCCAGCTGGTCGAGCAGGTATTTGAGCCGTGCGATACCACGTGGCGTGGATTGGGGCTGATTGCCAACTCGGGCCTTTCCATCCGTCCCGAGTTCTCGCGCTTTGATGCCCGCGTTCGCTTTGACGTGCCCGTTGAGGCGACGGTCGAGCCGCGCGGATGCCGCTGCGGCGACGTGCTGCGCGGGGCCATTACGCCGAGCGACTGCCCCCTGTTCGGCCACGCTTGTACGCCCGAACATCCCGTCGGCCCCTGCATGGTGAGCTCCGAGGGCAGCTGCGCGGCGTACTACCGCTACCGCAACTAGCCCGGACACACCCGCACACCGGCACCACCCACGATTGGAGTTTTCGATATGTCCCATAGCGTTACCGATAGCACCGTCCTGCTGGGCCACGGCTCCGGCGGACAGATGATGAAGCGCATCATCGATGAGGTCTTTTTGGATGCCTTTGGGTCGCCCGAGCTGCTCGAAGGCAACGACGCCGGCGTCGCCGCGCTGCCCGCGAGCGGGCGCATCGCCATGTCGACCGACAGCTTTGTAGTCTCGCCGCAGTTCTTCCCCGGCGGCAACATCGGCCGCCTCGCCGTGTGCGGAACCGTCAACGACGTCGCGACCTCGGGCGCCAACGTGCGCTACCTATCGTGCGGCTTTATCCTCGAAGAGGGCTATCCCATGGATAAGCTCCACCAGATTGTGCAGACGATGGCCGAAACGGCGCACGAAGCGGGCGTGTCCATAATCACGGGCGACACTAAGGTGGTCGAGCGCGGCGGGGCCGACGGCGTCTATATCAATACCGCCGGCGTGGGCGAGGTACCCGCGGGCGTGGCGCTCAGCGGCGCAAACTGCCGGCCCGGCGACGTCATCCTGGTGTCGGGCACACTGGGCGACCACGGCATCGCCATCATGAGTCAGCGCGAGGGTCTGGCGTTTTCGAGCACCATCGAAAGCGACGCCGCGCCGCTCAACCACCTGATTGCCGATGTGCTTTCCGCAGCACCCGACACACATTGCTTCCGCGACCCCACGCGCGGTGGCCTGGCGTCCACACTCAACGAGTTTGCACAGGCCAGCGGCGTTGCCATGGAGGTCGACGAGGATGCCGTGCCCGTGCGTCCCGACGTGCAGGCCGCCTGCGAGATGCTCGGCTACGATGTGCTGCAGGTGGCAAACGAGGGCAAGATGGTTGCCGTCGTGCCGGCCGAACAAGCCGATGCGGCGCTGGCCGCCATGCGCGCCGCCCGCTACGGCGAGAACGCCGCGATTATCGGCCGCGTGCTGCCACTTGGATCGGACGCTCGACCCGCCGTGCGCGTACGTACCGGCTGGGGCTCGACCCGCATCCTCGACATGCTCGTAGGAGAGCAGCTGCCGAGAATTTGCTAACGACAAAGGCTCAGGGCTATTAAAGATATTCAGATTCCAAACATGCCCGGCACGCATGCCCAGTATCATGGGGTGCGTTTTACAACTCAAGCGGCAGGAGCACCCATGGCAGCAGCTTTTTCCCATGTGATCTTTGACCTGGACGGCACCATTCTCAACACGCTCGAGGACCTGGCGGCCGCCGGCAACCATACCTGCGAGGCGCACGGCTGGCCCACGTTTGCCGTTGACGAGTACCGCTACAAGGTGGGAAACGGCATGCTCAAGCTGGTTGAGCGCTTTATGCCCGCCGAGTACGCAGGCGACGGCCGCATGTTTGAGCAGACACTTGCCGTGTTTAGCGCTTACTACGGCGAGCACAAGGAAGACCACACCGCTCCCTATGCCGGCACGATCGAGATGCTCGACCGCCTGCGCGCCGCGGGCGTTCAGCTTGCCGTGCTCACTAACAAGGACCACGTCTCGGCGGCTCCGCTTATCGAAAAGTATTTTGGTTCCGAGCGCTTTGCGCTGGTGCAGGGCCGTGTCGATGCGTTTCCGCCCAAGCCCGAAGCACCCGTCACGCTGCATGTGATGGAAGAGCTAGGCGCCGACCCGGCGACCACGCTCTACGTAGGCGATTCCAATGTCGATATCCTGACCGGCCACAACGCCGGCCTTAAGAGTGCGGGCGTCAGCTGGGGTTTCCGCGGCCGCGCAGAGCTGGAAGCCGCCGGCGCCGACTACGTGGTGGACACCCAGGGCGAGCTCGCAGCGCTAATCCTGGGCGAGTAACGAGCGACACTGCTTAACGCAGCTGCGACAATGCTGTTGCGCGGAAAGTAGTCGTTGGGGACGTTCTTAAACGACTAGTCAGACAAGAACGCCCCAACGACTACCCCAACAATGGCAACGCCGCAGGTAGAGGACGGACAGCGAGCGGACACCAGAGCGAACAAATTGGCATGAAAAGAGGACGGCATAGACCTTCTGGTCATACCGTCCTCTTTGAATGACAAGTTGTCGCTCTGGTGCCCGCGCAACGTTGAGCAGTTGCGGCGTTTGGTAAAACGCCGCAACGAACTAGCTCAGCATTGCATCCATCATCTCGGAGTTGACGGAGTCGTCGGCAGACCACTCGCCGTCGTCGTTGCAGGTGTACTTGAAGATAACCGTGGTCTTCCTGGGCTCGGTGGCCTTGGTCACATCGACCATAACCTGACCGGCCATCTTGTACAGCTCGTCATCGGAAGGAACCGTATCAAGCGCGGCAACCTTCTCCTGATACTGGGTGGAGAAGTCCTCGACGATCTTGTTCATGGACTTGCAGGTGATGGAGACCTCGGCGGTCGCGACGCCCTTGTCCTCGTCGACCGTCACGTCGCCGATCTTGTAGTCAAAGCCCTCGAGATAGGTCTTGGCATACTCCTTGGGATCGATACCCAGCTGCTCGAACTCATCGCCCGAAGCCTCCTCCAGACCAGAGAGGAAGTCGTCGCCACCGTTCTTGACCTCGTCAAACTGCGTCGTAAGATCCTCGGTGATGAGCTCCTCAACCGAAGGACCTCCACAGCCGGAAAGCACGACCACGCATGCAACCAAGACGGCCATGAGGGGCGCAAGCAGCAGCTTCTTTTTCATGTTGTTCCTCCCAATGAGCGGCACCGCGCTTCCCGGACGCGGCACACGTTGTAATAAGTAAGCCCATACTATCCACTTATGAACACCCTCGGCAACGCGAAGGCGCGGTCGGTTCGTTTTAGCGTCCGAACGGTTTGCAAGCCCGCCCAACGTGCAATAAAACGCTTCCCCGCGATGTAATAAAAAGGTGGCCGGAAAACCCGACCACCCTTGCACATCCTTTGGATGCCACAGTTTACTTGCGGACGACCTTGACGATGGCGTCACCGGCGGCGACGGCGGAGTCGGCCTCGACGGCGAGTTCGACATCGGCAAACTCGGCGGTGTTGGACACGGCCACGACGACGCAGTCCTTGTAACCGGCAGCGGCGATCTTGGCGCGGTCGATCTTGAGTATGGGCTGGCCAGCCTTCACAACGTCGTCGGCCTTGACGAAGCCCTCGAAGCCATCGCCGTTCATGTTGACGGTATCGACGCCAACGTGCACCAGAACCTCGATGCCGCTATCGGACTGCAGGCCCACGGCGTGACCCATGGTGACGGTCACCTTACCGTCGCAGGGAGCGTAGACCAGATCGTCCTCGGGCCACACGGCACAGCCCTTGCCCAGAACCTCGCCACCAAAGACGGGATCGGGCACGTCGGCCATCTTGATGACCTTGCCCTTGACGGGCGAGCACAGCACGTCGGCGCCGGCAGAAGCAGAGATGGAGGCCGGAGCAGCGGCAGCCGCGGGCTCAGCCTTCTTCTTGAACATATCAAACAGACCCATACGTTTTCTCCTCTTGATTAAGCGCAACGTTGTGCGCATGCCTACGGTAATTATAGTGCCAAATGGTTCAAATGCTAAGGTGGGGACTCGAATCGCAAGCCCTTCTCGGTAGTGCTCGTGGGATGAGCATCTCCTTTGCATCGCGGTTCGATAAGCCGAGTATCGCCCACGCGCGGGACGGGCAGAAGCGGGCACGCCAAACCCGATACTTCTTTTCGCTCTCGAGTCCTGCCGCCGCCCCGTCCCTGACACTTCCTGATACCGACCGAAACGTGCCAAAATAAACCCGTCCCTTTTTGGTAGGTTTGGCGAGTGTGGATTTTCGGACGCTTAACTAACGAGCGTGGATAATCTCCCACTTTGAGGCCGTCACCGAGCCAAAAACGGGAGATTATCCGCTCTCATTTTGGATAACCCCCCTTGTACCAAGCCGAGCTCCATGGTCAAGTAATAACGACTTCTCATTATTAGATTGTTTACATCAATTCTAATAACTATTTAATCCTTAAACTCGTTATTAGAATTGATATGATTGGCCTAATAACGAGTTTCCGGCACTAAAGATATGGAGGGCGCGATGCAAATCGAGGAGAACGGCCAGGGAACGCTCCGCAATAATCTATCGGGGAAATTGGCTTACTATTCGTTTTTTCCAACGCCCTTGCAATCATTGAGGCAGCTAAACCTCACCGAGGAAACCTATCGCACGCTTTCCGCATGCTCACGAAAGCTTGGAGAGCTTGAAGGCATGCTCTACTTTGTTCCCAACGCCGATATGTATCTGACAATGTACGTGCGCAAAGAAGCACTCCTTTCTTCGCAAATTGAGGGAACCCAGTGCACGTTTGACGACCTACTTAGTCCATCGCAAACACAACTCCATCATAAAGATGTCGCAGACGTCGTGAATTACGTCCGTGCTGTCGACCGCGGCGTAGAACTGCTCAAAAAGATGCCCTTGTGCACGAGACTTCTTAGGCAAGTTCATGCGGTCCTGCTGGACGGAGTGCGCGGAACGGAGAAGAATCCAGGCGAGCTGCGCTCCTCACAAAACTGGATTGGCCCCTCAGGCTGCACCATTGCAACCGCATCGTTTGTCCCTCCAAACATTGAAGATTTGAGTAACACGCTCCAGGACCTCGAACGCTTTATCAATGAGCCTCAAGTCGAAATGGATCCGATTGTGCGGGCGGCGCTCGTCCATTACCAATTTGAAACTGCCCATCCATTCCTAGACGGAAACGGTCGCCTGGGCAGGCTTCTCATTACACTTATGCTCATCAATGATGGCGTTCTTCATTCTTGCTTGTTCTATCCATCGTTCCAGTTCAAGAAAAATCGAAGCGAGTACTACCGGCAACTCACATCCGTAAGGGAGAGAGGCACTTACGAGGAATGGATAGAGTTTTTCTGCAACAGTCTTCTCGAGAGTGCGAAGGACTCGGTAGGGTCTTTAAAAAACCTTGTTGACCTCCATAACCGTTCCACAGCAACCATTACCGAAAATCTCGGAAGGACCGCTGCAAACGGGCAAAGGCTGTTGGGCATTCTTGAAGAGCACCCCATCGTCGACACCGCATTCATCGCTGCCCAACTCGATATCGGCAGGAGTACCGCGAGCTCGCTCGTCAAATCATTTGAAGAATTGGGTATCCTCCGTCCGCTCGACGAGTCAAGACAGAGATACCGGCAGTACGGGTATGAAGAGTATCTTTCGATTCTCAGGGAAGACGCCGAGCCGATTAGATAGGCATCGCAACCCAGGCAAATTAAAGCGAGCGTGGATAATCTCCCACTTTGAGCCTGCACACAGGCCAAAAACGGGAGATTATCCACGCTCATTCCTGAGTAGTCATTTATGAACGTCCCCAATGACTAGTCCGGCAACGCCGATGTTTCGGCAACGACAGCGAGCGAGCCGCATTCGGAGCAAGACGACGCCGCAGGTAGAGAACGGACAGCGAGCGGGTCGCATTTGAGACAAGGTGACGTGAAACGAAAGGGCGCTGACCTTCTGGTCGCGCCCTTGAAGTTGAACGTCAGATTGTCCAAATGCGGCCCGCGCAGCGTCGAGCAGTTACGGCGTTTGGTAAAACGCCGTAACTAACGTGCTCCGTACTGCTCGTAGTAGGCGTCGATGGCGGTCTTGAGCTCGTCGTCGATGACAACCTTGCCGTCGATCTCGTGGTTGTAGAGGGTCTCGACGACCTCAGCCATGGAGACGATGCTCGCGACGGGGAAACCGTACTTGGCCTCGATCTCCTTCTGCGCGGTGGTCACACCGCCCTTGCCGACCTCCATGCGGTTGAGGGACACGATCAGGCCCTTGATCTCGACATCGGCAGCAGCCTTGACCTTGGGATAGGTCTCGTCGATGGACTTGCCGCTGGTGGTAACGTCCTCGACCATGACCACACGGTCGCCGTCCTTGGGCTCATAACCCAGCAGGTTGCCCTTATCGGCACCGTGGTCCTTGGCCTCCTTGCGGTCGCAGCAGTACTTGACCTCCTTGCCGTACAGCTCGTGGTAGGCAATTGCGGTCACGACGGCCAGCGGAATACCCTTGTAGGCCGGTCCAAACAGCACATCAAAGTCGTCGCCAAAGTTATCGTGGATGGCCTGGGCGTAATACTCGCCCAGCTTCTTGAGCTGATAGCCCGTCACGTAAGCGCCGGCGTTCATAAAGAACGGGGACTGACGGCCGCTCTTGAGCGTAAAGCTGCCGAACTTAAGGACGTCGGACTCGACCATAAACTTGATGAACTCTTGCTTGTAAGCCTCCATGCGGGCTCCTCTCGTAATCGCGTACGTGCCTTCCAGTTTAGCGCAGGCGAAGCGTCGATGCGGGCGCGCTTTGGGGCCACGGCATTCTGTAAAGGCTTTGTCAGGGGGAATGGTTTTCCGAACAATGGGGTTGACATGTCAAACCCCCTCATCAAGAATACGGGCGGATTAAAAAGGGGTACGAGATACCCAAAGCGCGCTGCGCTCAGCCTTTAGGAGGTGTGCCATGGAAGGCAGTCCTAGTCGAAAAACCTGCATGTCGCCCTCGGCACGCCGCGAGGACTCCGCACACGCATAAACGCCACCGGCAGATCGCCAAAACCACCGCAAAGGCGCGCTGCACCCTTTGTGGGCTCAAGAGCTTGACGTGAGCGACATCTAGGTTTTTTGAAGCAAATACGACACGTACGCTAACTCCCCTCAACAAGGAGGACCCTATGCTGATGCTCAAAACCGTCACGGTACTCGAAGCCATCTCCAAGCGCCGCCGCACGGCGCGCCCTGCCGCTCATACCGGCCTGTCCAAGAACACCATATTCGCCGCCACCCATAGTGCCGAGGACGCCCTCGTACTGCTTGACGCCACGGCAAACGGCCTCACCGTCGAGCAGGCAACTGAGCGCCTGAACGCCGTCGGCCCCAACACCATCGAGGCAACGACCAAAACGCTCGCCCGCCGCATCGCCGACGCGTTCATCGATCCCTTCGCCGGCATCCTCGCCGCGCTCGCACTGGTCTCGCTCTACATCGACGTGCTCGCCGTGCCCGAACCGCAGCGCGACCCCTCCACGGTCATCGTCATCGGCACCATGCTGCTGGTATCGGGCGGCATGAAGTTTATCCAGGAAGCCCGCAGCGGCAATGCGGCCGAGGCCCTCAAGGACCTGGTCTCCAACACTTGCACCGCCCTGCGCGACGGCGAGCGCATCGAGATCCCCTTCGACGAGCTCGTCCCCGGCGATGTAATCCGTCTCTCTGCCGGCGATATGGTGCCGGCAGATGCCCGCATCATCACCGCGCGCGACCTGTTTGTGATCGAGTCCGCACTCACCGGCGAGAGCGAGGCCGTCGAGAAGACCACCGCCGTCACCGTCGTCGAGGGCGCCGACGGCTCCGCACTGCCACTCTCTGCCTGCAAGAACATCGTCTTTACCGGCACCTCCGTGCAAAACGGCGCCGCCATGGCGCTTGTCGTTGCCACCGGCTCGGACACCTACCTGGGCGGCATCGCCAAGATGCTCAACGGGCGCGGCGAAAAGAGCGCGTTTGACCGCGGCGTCTCGAGCGTCTCCATGCTGCTGGTGCGCCTGATGCTCGTTATGGCGCCGGCCGTCTTTGCCATCAACGCCGCCACCAAGGGCAACGTCATCGACGCGCTGCTGTTCGCCACGAGCGTGGCCGTGGGCATCACGCCGCAGATGCTTCCCGTCATCGTGACCACGAGCCTGTCGCAGGGCGCCAAGGACCTCGCCCGTCGCCAGGTTATCGTCAAGGAGCTGCCGGCGATTCAAAACCTCGGAGCGATGGACGTCCTGTGCTGCGACAAGACCGGCACCCTCACCGAAGACCGCATCGTGCTCGAGCGCTACCTCAACACCGATGGCAACGAGGACGCGCGCGTGCTGCGCCATGCGTTTTTGAACAGCTTCTTCCAGACCGGCCTCAAAAATCTTATCGACCTGGCCGTAATCGACCGTGCCGATGTGACGCCCTCGACCGTCGCACCCGATTCCATGCTGGGCCAGAGCCTGCGCGACCGCTACACCAAGGTCGACGAGGTTCCCTTCGATTTCTCGCGCCGTCGCCTGAGCGTAGTTGTCGCCGACGCCCAAGGCAAAACCCAGATGCTTACCAAGGGCGCCGCCGAGGAAATGCTCGAGATCTGCTCCTTTGTCGAGATCGATGGCATCGCTCAGCCGCTCACCAAAGACAGGCTCGCCCAGATTCGCAAGCAGATCGCCGGACTTAACGCCGAGGGCCTACGCGTAATTGCCGTGGCGCAGAAGACCAATCCGCGCTGCGTGGGCGAGTTTGGCATCGCCGACGAGTGCGACATGGCGCTGATGGGCTTTTTGGCCTTCCTCGATCCGCCCAAAGCAAGTGCCGCGGGCGCCGTCGCCACCCTCGAGGCCAAGGGCGTGGCGGTCAAGGTCCTAACCGGCGACAACGACCGCGTCGCCGCCACCGTCTGCGAGCAGATTGGTATCGATGCGCTCGATGACGCCGAACTTGCCGAGCGCGCCGAGAAAACCCACCTCTTCGCCAAGCTCTCGCCGCTGCAGAAGGCGCGCCTGGTACGTGTCATGCGCGAGATGCTCGGCCACACCGTGGGCTTTATGGGCGACGGCATCAACGACGCCGCCGCCATGCGTGCGAGCGATTGCGGCATCTCGGTCGATTCGGCCGTCGATATTGCCAAGGAATCCGCCGATATCATCTTGCTTCAGAAGGACCTGGGCGTGCTCGAGCGCGGCATCATCGAAGGCCGCCGCACTTACGGCAACCTGCTCAAGTACCTCAAGACCACGGTGAGCTCCAACTTTGGCAATGTGCTGTCCGTGACCGTCGCGAGCCTGTTCTTGCCGTTTTTGCCCATGAGCGCCCTGCAGCTGGTACTGCTATCGCTGGTCTACGAGATCGTGTGCATCGCACTGCCGTGGGACACCGTCGATGACGCCTGGACTGCCCGCCCGCGTGCCTGGGACGCCGCGTCCATCAAGGGCTTTATGCTCGAGCTGGGCCCCGTGAGCTCGCTGTTTGACATCGTGACCTTCGCCGCGCTCTTCTTTGTCGTGTGCCCCGCCGCCGTGGACGCAAGCTGGTCCGAGCTTGCCGCCGCGGGCGACGTCGCGGGTATGGCGACCTTTGCTGCGCTCTTCCAGAGCGGCTGGTTTGTCGAGTCCATGTGGTCGCAGACACTCGTGGTCCACATGTTGCGCTCCCAGCATCTGCCGAGCCCGCGCGACCACGCCGCGCCCGCATTGTGCGTTCTTACCGTGCTGGGCCTGGCGCTCGTCACCTGGCTGCCGGCAAGCCCCATCGCCGATGCGCTCGGCCTCATGCCGCTGCCCACGAGCTTTTTTGGGCTGCTCATTGGCATCGTTACCGCCTATATCGCGCTCACCCAGCTGGCGAAGCGCCGCTACATTGCCCGCCACGGCGAGCTGCTGTAGCAAGTAGACGGAAAACACCCTGCCAGCTGCCGTTGCCACTACCACAGCTGCCAACGCCGCTGCCGTTGCCTCTGCCGCCGCCGCAGTCTATCCCCCCAGCAGTTGCGGTGAAATAGTTCCTGTTTAAAGCCCCGTGACTTTAATTTAGGGACTATTCCACCGCAACTTATTGGGAGATTAGCTAGTCCTTGGGTGTCCAGGACCAGAAGAAGTTGATGAGGGCCACGCGCGAGGCGGTACCGGCCTTTTTTTTGATCGAGGAAATGTGGCGATAGAGCGTGGAGCGCGAAAGAAAGAGCGTTGTGGCGATGTCCTGAACGCTCTGGTCCGAAACGACCAAGGCCTCAAGAATATCGCGCTCGCGCTCTGTAAGCTCGAAGGTGGCAACGAAGGCATCAAGACGTTCATCGGACGTGAGCTCCGCTGCCTCCACGGGCTCGGGGTCGGAGCATGTGGGCGCAAGATCCCCACCAAGATCGTCGGTGGCAAGCGGCAGGCCGTCCTGCATCACGACATCATCGGCCCGTTGCCCCAACTGCCCCAGCAGCGTAATCGCAATACCCACAAACATCACGAGCGCCGCACCGACCGCAGCCAGCACGTTTTGACTCGAGATAATCGCCACTGCCGGCGCCGTCACGAACATCGAGCACACGTTGTTGACGACGCGACCCATGCACGGCCAAAAATATGACCAGCGCGCATAGAGCGAGACGGCGGCATATTTTGTGGTAAAGAACACCACGAAAAAGCCCGAGCCCAGATAAAAGATGATCGTGGCAGCAAGCTCGTTGCCGCCATTGCCATCGACGATGAGCACAAAGAACGAAAGCGTGGACAGTATGGCGGCGCATGTCATGCCGATATTCATATACGAACGGCCGTGCAGGTCAAATAGGACGCCAGCGGCCAACGAGCTCACGACAAGCAGTAGGCGCGGCCAATCGCCCAAATCGACGGCTCCGACAGCATGCAAGGTCGTGAGGCCAGCGTTGAGAGCGGCGAATACGCCGGAAAGATACACCGTCGCCACGGTCAGGCGAACTACGGCGCGGCGGAATGCCGCCTTTGCCTTGGGATCGTCTTGCCACTTGGCGCCATATTCCAAAGCATCTACCGAAAGTCCGGCAACGCTGGGTTCAAAGTTGGGATCGGACTCGTCGCGCAGTTTGGCGCGTCGGGCACCGTGGAGCAACGCCACCTGCACGATCGCACAAACGACCAGAACAGCCTGCTGAGGAATACCGACAGGCATCACCATGTGGTTGAACACCTGTACCAGAACGCCCATGGCATAGGAAAGTGCTGCGGCGCGCGCCAAGCAGGGCGTCCGCGCAAAGCGTCGCGCAAAGTTTGCGTGAGCAGTCGATCCGCAGTAGCCCAGCGCGCAGCACGCCACCAAACCGCCGACGATTACCACCTCGACCTGAGCTGCCATAATCAACAGCAGCAATGCCGCCACCAGCAAAATGCCCGTAACGTCACTCGTTGCTTCAATGGCATGGGGACGGCGATAGTACATAATAGGACGCACAAAAAAGCCAATCACGCTCGCGCCGATAACAAGGCTCTCATAAATAACAACCTCGTCCGGAGACACGAACTCGGCCATGCGCGCATCAAAAAGATACTCGCACGCCAAAAACGTGAAGAAGAACAGCGCCAGGCATATAATCTCCCGAATGCCCCGACGCAGATATGCGGTTGTATCTCCCATGTCCCTCATGGTTAACCCCCAGCCGCTCAATTGTCTGGAAAACTATTTTAATAAAGAACCAGTCTCAATATCGAAGCCGAGCTCGAAATGCTGCAAATTTGACCCCAGCCGTTCACGTCACACCGCGGTTTTGAGCCTCATGGACCAGAAGGGACACGCGCGGCCTCTAGCTCGGCAAGGAGTGTCTCCAACTGCCACTCATTTAAGTACGTCCCCAATGAGTGCCCAATGACTACCCGCAGCAAGGAGTGTCCCTATGTGTCGGATGAAAAATGGGCCATGTGTCCCAGTTGTGGAGACTCCTTGAGCCGTCTGGGTATCGTGAAAGATCGCGCACTCCCCCATCATCAAAAGTGACACACGCTACCTGTTGATGGGAGGCAGCCATGGGCTTCTTTGACAAGATGTTCGAGAAGAAAGAGTGCGCGATTTGCGGTACCGAGCTGGGACTTTTGGGAAAGACCAAGATCCACGAAGGCTACCTGTGCAAAGAGTGCGCCGGCAAGCTCTCCCCCTACTTCCACGGCTATCGCTCCAGCACCGCGGACGATATCCGCGAGCAACTCGCCTACCGCGAGGCCAATGCCGAGCGCCTGGCCTCGTTCAACCCCACGCGCACGCTCTCTGCCGGGCGCACCAACATCATGCTCGACGAAGACGCGGGCCTGCTGATCATTACCTCGCAGAGCCGCTGGCGCGACGCCAACCCCGACGTCATCGAGTTCTCGCAGGTACTCGGCTGCGATATGGATATCGACGAGCATCGCACCGAGATCTATCGCGAGACCAAAGACGGCGAGCGCGAGAGCTATAACCCGCCGCGCTACGACCTGGATTACGACTTTAATCTGACCATCCACGTCAACACGCCGTACTTTACCGAAATCAACCTGCGCGTGAACGACTCCACCATCGAGCAGCGCGGTTCCATCGAATACCGCGAGGCCAAGCGCCAGGCAACCGAGGTCCGCGACGCGCTAGTGCAGCTGCGCCAGGAAACGCGCGACAGCGTCGTGGCCGCCAAGGCCCCCAAGACCGCGGTCACCTGTCCCTTCTGCGGTGCAACCACCATTCCCGATGCCAGTGGGCGCTGCGAATACTGCGGCGGCGCCATCGGCGCATAGCCTCCGGCAGCGAAAGGACCGATCATGGCCTTCGAGAGCGTTAACCATCAGTGCCCTGCCTGCGGTGGCCCCTTGCATTTTGCCAGCGCCGAGCAAAAGCTCGTCTGCGACTACTGTGACTCGCGCTTTGAAGTCGAAGAAGTCGAGGCCCTCTATCGCGAGCGCCAGGACAAGGCAGATGCCAAAGCCGATGCCGCAGCCGCGGCCCCCAAGCCTGCTGCCGACGATGCCGTGCAGGAGCTCGCCCAAAACGCCTGCTACATCTGCTCGTCATGCGGCGCCGAGCTCGTGTCCGACGGCACCGTCGCCGTCACCACCTGCCCGTACTGCGGCAACTCCGCCGTGGCGCCCGGTCAGCTTTCGGGCGATTTCTCGCCCGACCTGGTGATCCCGTTTAAGCTCGGACGCGACGATGTCACGGCCGCACTCAAGGAGCACTACAAGGGCAAGATCCTGCTGCCCAAGAGCTTTGTCACCGGCAACCACATCGACGAGGTCCAAGGTGTCTACGTGCCGTTTTGGCTCTACGGCGCCCGCGTTGACGGCGAAGTGTACTTTGACGCGACCAACGAGACCGTGACCGAGGAATCCGACCGCACCGTCACGACCACCGACCACTACGATGCCTACCGTAAGGGCAATATCTCGTTTGAGCGCGTGCCCGTCGACGGATCGTCCAAGATGCCCGACGGCCACATGGACGCCATCGAGCCGTTTGACTACGGCGCACTGCGTCCGTTCTCGGTCGCATATATGCCCGGCTACATCGCCAACCGTTACGACGAGGACTGCGAGACCTGCAAGGCGCGCGCCGAGCGCCGTATGGAAGAAAGCACGATCTCGGCCCTGCGCGAGACCGTCGTCGACGAATACGACGATGCTACGGTCGAAAGCAAGCAGCTCGACTACACCTGGGAAGACAGCGACTACGCCCTGTTCCCCGTCTGGATGCTCTCCACCTCGTGGAACGGCAAGAGCTACCTGTTTGCCATGAACGGACAGACCGGCCGCTTGGTCGGCGAGCTCCCCTGCTCCAAGCCCAAGCTCGCCATCGCCTCGGTGCTGTTCTTTATGATCGGATTTATCCTCTCCCAGATTCTCTTTATGGGGGAATACGCCTTCGATCCGGATTACCTCACCTTTGATATCGAGGGCATCCTCATCAATATCATCGCGCCGCTGATCATCGTGATTATCGGAGACGTGCTACTGGTAGGCCAGCTCAAGACGGCCAACGAAGCAACCTGTGCCGATGAGTATTGTGGCGAGCTCGACCTGACCGAGAAACACGACACTTTCAGCCACACCGAGACCACCGTTGTCATGAAAGACGACAAGGACGACTAAGCAATCCAACCAATACCACCCGGCCTTTGACGAGAAAGGAAGATCACCATGGGACTCTTGAAAGCTGGATTGGGAGCTGCCGGCGGCGTCATGGCCGACCAGTGGAAGGAATTTATCTATTGCGAATCGATGCCTGCCGACGTCTTGGCCTGCAAGGGCAGCAAACGCACCGGTGGCCGCAGCTCCAACACGCGCGGCGAGGACAACGTCATCTCCAACGGCTCGGTCATCGCCGTCAACGACGGCCAGGGCATGCTCGTGGTGCAAAACGGCAAGATCATCGAAGTCGCGCTGGAGCCCGGTGAGTTCGTCTTCGATACCGGCAGCGAGCCGAGCGTCTTTAGCGGCAACCTGGGCGATTCCATCAAGGAGACCTTCGCCAATATCGGCAGCCGCTTTACCTTTGGCGGCGACGCGGGCAAGGACCAGCGCGTCTACTTCATCAACACCAAGGAGATCATCGGCAACAAGTACGGCACCGCCTCGCCCGTGCCCTTCCGCGTGGTCGATAACAACATTGGCCTGGACGTCGACATCTCCGTGCGCTGCAACGGCGAGTATTCGTATCGCATCACCAACCCGCTGCTGTTCTACACAAACGTGTGCGGCAACGTGACCGATAGCTATACGCGCGACAAGATCGACAGCCAGCTTAAGTCCGAGCTGCTCACCGCTCTGCAGCCCGCCTTTGCCAAGATCTCGGAGATGGGCATCCGCTACAGCGCTATCCCCGGCCACACCACCGAGCTCGCCCGTGCGCTCAACGAGGTCCTCTCTGCCGACTGGCGTGACCTGCGCGGCGTCGAGATCGTGAGCTTTGGCGTCAACTCCATCGCCGCCTCGCAAGAGGACGAGCGGATGATCAAGGACCTGCAGAAAGCCGCGGTCATGCGCGATCCCACTATGGCGGCAGCCAACATTGCCAGCGCCCAGAGCGACGCAATGCGCGCGGCAGCCGCCAACCCCAACGGCGCGATGGCGGGCTTTATGGGCATGGGCATGGCAGGCGGCATGGGCGGTATGAACGCCAGCCAGCTGTTCGCCGCCGGCCAGGCACAGCAGCAGGCCGCCCCGCAGCCGGCTCCGGCTCCCGCCCCCGCACCGGCTCCCGCCGCCGCACCTGCGGCCGGCACGTGGACTTGCAGCTGCGGTGCCACCAACACCGGCAAGTTCTGCTCCGAGTGCGGCAGTCCCGCACCCGCCCCGGCACCGGCAAAGTGGTTCTGCCCCAACTGCGGCAGCGAAAACGGCGACAAGTTCTGCAGCAACTGCGGAACGCCCCGGCCCTAGCCCCTCTATCTGGTAATTGGCGGGGAATCCGCCACCCCCGCATTTGCTTCTATGGGTTTCGTTCGATAAAGGAGGACACCATGAAGACAACGTTCAAAAAGTCCGTACTCGCATTTCTGACATGTATCTTGGCGCTCGCCTTTGCCCTGACGGGCTGCAGCGGCGGCGGCAAGGACCCCAAGGCCAACTTCGTCGGCAGCTGGGAACTCTCGGGTGGAACCGTGGATGGCGAAGAGCTGACCGATGAGTACATGAAGATGCTCGAGAATTGGGGTGTCCACTGTGTTCTGATTCTCGATGAGGACGGTACAGGTGCCCTCGACCTGTTCCTTGAAGTCATGGACCTTAAATGGGAGGCAAAGGACGCCACCACCGTAACCATCACCGCCGAAGACGAGTCGCATGACATGAAGCTCAAGGACGACAAGCTCGTCCTCGAGGTGGAAGGCGACAAGCTTATCTTTACGAAGTCCGACAAGGATCTGTCCGGTACGGTGAAGAAGGATCGCGAGAACGCCGAGAAGGAAGAAGAGATCGATGAGGCCGTCGAAGACGACGACGTCCAGAGCATCGAAATCTCCCCCGCCGTCACCGTCGCCGATGACGACCTGTGCACCATCACCATCACCGAGAAGTTCAAGGACGACTGGGGCGACATCGGCTTTGTCGTCAACATCACCAACAAGAGCGACAAGGACCTGACCTTCCACGCTCCTTCTGGCAAGACCAACGTCAACGGCACCATGAAGGAACCCTGGTTCTCGGCTCACCTGATGCCCGGCACCAACGCCACCGAGGAATTCACGTTCTCGAGCGGCGAGCTTGACAGCCTTGACGACCTCGTCAATACGACCATCGGCATCGACGCCTACCTGACCGATTCCTATGAGGACGTCGCCTCCTACACCGCGACCATCGCGTAGCGACACGTAACATCAGCCGCGGATTGGCGGACACATCCGCGCACTTGCCAGGCGGGGCCGCAGGAGTTGATCCTGCGGCCCCGCCGCTTTATGCCGATGCGTAACGAGCGCTAGCGCTCCATATTGGGAACGATGCTGCCCTCCGTTACTGCGCGCACGGCCAAGCGCATGATGTTGTCGTAGCCGGTCTTATTGAGAATCTCCGAGATGCGGCGTTTGATGGTGCCCTCGCTCATAAACAGCTCGGCCGCGATCTCGCGGCGGCTCTTACCCTCGCAGGCAAGGCGCAAGATCGACAGCTCGACATCGTCGAGGGCCGCCGTGCCCGAGAAGATGCTCTCGGGCGGCTTGGGAAACGTGCAGTAACCCGCCAGCGTGGAGCGCATCACGGCGAATAGCTCGTCGATACCGACGTTCTTGTACACAAAGCTGTCGACGCCCGCCTCGCGCGCCTGGTCCACAAAGGTGATTTCGGGCATACCCGTCATGATAATGACGCGGCACTCGGACAGTTGTTCTTTAATGCGCGCCGCCGCCACGATGCCGTTGGAATCATGCTCGGTGCATACGTCCATCAGTATCATGTCCGGGCGCTCCTTGAGCGCGACACCCAAGGCCTCGGAAGCATCGGCAATGGCGGAAACAACGGTCATATCGGGCTGGTCTCCAACGGAGCGTGCCAGGCTCTCGCGCAGGATGGCCTGGTCTTCGACTATAAGGACGCGGATCATGAACTTCTCCTTTGGACCGTGGCGTTGGAGGCGAGCGGGATGGACACCGTAAGCGTGAAGGGCGGGGCGGTGTGGACTTCCAGGCTGCCGCCCAGATTCTGTGCGACATGCCTCATACCTGGGATACCCGTTCCCTCGCGATACGATACGGGTGCAGGCGCGCCGTCGTTAGAAACGGTCATCCGCGCAGCAGCACCGTCTTCCGACGTCTCCTGCCACAGACGCACGTGGACCCGATGCGCCTGTGCATGCTTGGTGGCATTGGTCGAGGCCTCGCGGATAATCTGCAAAAATGCGGCGGCGACACGCGCGTCCTCAGGCAGCGCACCCTCAACATCGATCTGCACACTCACCAGGCCAAAGGCATGGACGATATCTCCCAGTTGCTCTGCCGGTTCGGTGTCGCCCCCGCTGCGCAGATCGGCAGCGATTGAGCGCAGCAGCGGGTCGATCTGCTCGAGTGACTCGTCATCCAGGCGCCCCTCCTCCAGATAACGATGGAGGATGGACAGGCGCTGCCCGATCACGTCGTGCACGCGAGCGCGCATACGCAGATAGGCCGCATTGTCAGCAACTTTTTTGACTTCTTCGATCTGGGCTTGGAGCTCTTGGCCCGCAAGCTCAAGCAGGTGGTTGGCTTGCGCCAGGCGATCATGAGCATGCGCATACTCTGTTACATCCAGGCCGATAATGCGCTCGAAGAGGCGGCCCGAAACCATAACGTCATCGTGCACAAACAAGCGAATCTCGGCGGGAGAAACCTCGACCACCGCCCGCGCCTCACCAAAGCGGTCCAGATTAATCCGCACGCGGTTCTGGCTGCTTTCGGGCATTTGCATGCTGAGTTTGCGCAGGTCGTTCCATGTACCGCTCATATCGCCTAGGTCGGTGGGCATATGAAGCTCCACCAGGTTTTTCGCATGCAGCGGTTCATGAGCAGCGGACGGCCCCTCGGGTCCAGATACAGGATGCCCACGGGAATCACGTTGATGGTTTCGATCGTCGAGAACGCGGTGATATCCTCCTGGCGGTTGCGGACATCCATCAAGAGCGCCGCAATGGAGCGGAACAGGAAAAACGCTCCCTCTGCGATAAGGACCGTGGCCCACGCCGAGCCCATGGCAAGCACCACCGGCGGTGTCACGGCGGCAACGAGCAACAGTTCGGCCAGCATGACGGGGCGACGATAGTGCACCATAAGCACCATGCCGTAGGCAAAGATCACGGCATTGAGCCACAACGCTCCGCCCATTGCCCTGGCGCAAACGTCAAGCGGCGCCACCAGATATGAGCCAGACGACGCGAACAAGATGAGCGCCGAAATAATTAGGTGAAGCACAAGGCTCGCCTCGTAGGCACAAATCACCTTACGGTTATAGGACGAGCGGCGCGATGCGATGAGCGGGACGTGGATCGTCTGCAGACACGCAGCCAGGGCAAAGACAACATCGAGCGCAACGATTTGGGGAAGAATGAGCGAAATCTGCATCGTCACTCACCCGCCCTCGGCATCAAGACGATCATGCGCAGCTGGCCGGGCTCGCCCTCAAGGCGGTATGCCACGTTGCGCCCTTGCAGAGCGCTTTCGAGCTCTTGCGCAGCGGGCGTCTGCGAAAGATCTGCATCATCGTTGGAAAAAAGCGCGGCACGCAGCTCGACACTGCATCGGTCATGATCGCCCAAGTGATACATAAGCGCCGGATGGTCGGTGGTGTAGGCAAAAAACGCAAAGTCATACACGCAGTCGTACAGGGCGCTTACCGTACTGGCGTGCATCGGGCGCCGTATGGCGATAATCGAGGCGCAATCGATATCGATGGTGCGCAGGTCGCTTGCGAGCTCGTTGGCAATGAGCTGAATGCGGTCACGATCAAAACCGCTCTCCCCGTGCTGTGCCAACGTGAGCGACCCCTTGCGCTTGCAATAGGCGACGAGCATCTTGGCGCGCTGCAGCATGCGGTAACGCTCGTGCGAAGACGATTCATCGGTCAACGGCGGTAGCGAGCTCAGCAGGTCGTACATCCCTTCGAGCGCGCGGGCAAGCGCCTGGTCCACGTCTTGGACCAGCAAGGTCTCGGCCTCTTGGTCTGCCAGGTGCGTCTTAAGGTCGTAGTCGGCGGCGAGCAGCTCGTTTTGACGCTGCAGCTCCATGCGACGATGTGCCAGTTCACGGTTAAGCTCGTTGAGATCCGACACGTCTTGGGCAAGCAGGGCCGATCCGCCCAGCAGTGGAAAGGCACGGTACATCACATCGGGATCGGACGCCACGGCAAAGGCATGGGCGCGGCCGTGCGCCTGGGTCCGCAACTCCTCGCGCACGCCTACCGGCATTGGCTTTGACACTGGCGTGGCATAGACTTCCTGCAGGTCGCGCGTTAGAACTTTGAGGTCAAGCGGCAAGGTGTCGAAAATGCCGGCGATGTCGTGATATGACGGAATGACACCGCAATCGAGACAGATTTCCATCGCCGCCACGCACAAGACGCAATAGACGAGCGAGAAGTTGAGCCTCCATGCCCAGGGCACACGCAACGCATATGAGATGGCAAAGAACGCGCCGCCCAGCAGCACGAGCGCCGCCGTGCCCGAGAAACGTTGGATGCGAAAGGACGAGGACCGGCCCACCAGGGTAAAAAAGGCCACAAAGTTAAAGGCCGTCCACACGAGGACGGCGAAATAACCCCAGCCGTACGTGTAATCGTTGCTCCAGGTGTCGCTTGTACGGTCAAAGTGGAAGACCTGCTGGTGAAAATCGTTGGTGAGCACAAATCCGATAAGCAGGATAGCCATAATCCACAGCGCAGCGCAGTAGCGGCGACCCAGGCGGTGTTGCTCCAGGCCCGCAAGGCGCAGACCACACAACTGGTAGAGCAGCGGAATGAGCGTCATGGGCACGTAGTACAGGTACCACAGCACGGTGGCATAGAACGGCGTGAACGACTTGTACTTGAGAATGACTTCGATCATCCACAGGGCGCAGATGGTGGCGACGGCAACAAGGCGGCGGCGCAACACATAGTCCAAACAGCGCAGATAGACCGATACGCCCCAGATCGAAAATATAATTGCGGCGACAAGCAGCGGGAGAGAGCTCGAATGGACAAGCGCATCCACGACCTCTTCGGACACCTCGCTATAGGCGGGCGCGGCGTTAGAAAGTTTGGGGTCGAAGGCGAACAGCGCCGGTAAGACTGCCAA
Source organism: Collinsella sp. CLA-ER-H8 (assembly GCF_040092335.1). Lineage (NCBI taxonomy): Bacteria > Bacillati > Actinomycetota > Coriobacteriia > Coriobacteriales > Coriobacteriaceae > Collinsella > Collinsella sp. CLA-ER-H8. Next base: position 81,248 of record NZ_JBBNLU010000005.1, read on the forward strand.
AAGCATGAGGAACATCGCGGTGATGGCGCCGGCGATAGCAAAGACGCGGTGACGGTATACCCGATGTGTTATGCCAACAAGGAATCGCGGCATGGCGAAGAGCCTGCCACCCATAGGATCCGCCACGGGTGCGGATCGGGCGGCCGCGTGGCCGATATGTCGCTCGCAGGTACCCATAGTGCTTTTAGTGTACCGACAGATGGGTCGAAAAAGCGGGCCGCATGTCCCAAAATCCGCAGACGGCAAGGCGCCCGGCAGCCTCCCCCGTCTGGCACTTCCCGATATCCGCCCGCCCCAAACCACCGCAAAGGAGACAGGCACCTTTGTGGTGGTTTGGGGCGATGCGCTAGTCCACGGTGATGTCGATATTTTTGCCGATGAGGCCTACGTAGCCGCCCTCGGCAGCTTTGGGACTGTCGGCGTGGCAGAGGACCCACTTGTCGGCCTTCCAGTAGCAGTAGCTGTCACCGGCGGCAGGCATGTCGGATGCAGCCTCGGGGCGCGGGCCGTTGGTGCCCGCCGGCAGCGCCACCATCACCTGGAAGCCGCCTTCGTCGACCATACAGGGCGTGTAGTGGAGCGTGGTGTTGAAAACCTCGACAACCGTACCCGCCGGCACGCGGAACGCCTTGACGCACGCGGTATCGAGCTTGCCGTCCTCGATCTCCCAGCGATGCGCCACGAGCAGGATAAAGTCGCGGGCACCTAGGTTAAACTCGCTGGCGCGGTGATACTCCAGGCAGTTGAGCTGCGTGTTGTGGCCATTGCACCAGCCCAGCTGGAAGGGTCGACCGCCAAACATGAGAAAGCCCAGTTTATCGGCATCTTTGACACCCTCGAGCTCCGGCGCGCTTGCTACGTACTTGCTGCCCTCGGGAATGGGCGTGGCAGAGAGCGCCTCGAGCACGGGCGACGTGAGCTCGGACGGAACGTCATCCCAAACGTTGCCATAGGATTTGAACTCGGGATCGTTGACAGAGTAGATATGCATGTTCACTCCTGTTTGTAAATGTGACTATACGAACATTCTAGAACAAACATGAGCGATTTTGAACGCTCGTCCCGACCAATCAACAAAAAGGCGCCCCCGCATAAGCGAAGGCGCCCAATGCGCGCGTTTTGGGCGATAAAGCCCTTACGCCTGCTGATAGTGCAGGTGCTTCTCGTCGATATCGGCCAGGTCGCGGTCGAGGTAGCGGCGCGCAAGCCAGTTGGCCATGGGGAGGTTCTGGTCCAGGTAGTTACCGCATTCCTCGGGAGCGGCACCGGGGACATCGCCCTCAAAGCCGGCGACAAACTCGAACAGCTCACGCACGAGCGGCAGGATCTCCTCGCTCGTCACCTCGCCAAACACAACCAGGTAAAAGCCCGTGCGGCAGCCCATGGGGCCAAAGTAGACAATGCGGCCCGACCACTCGGCATGATTGCGAAGGAACGTCGCGCCCAGGTGCTCGATGGTGTGGCACTCGGCCGTGTTCATGACCGGCTCCTTGTTGGGCGTGGTCAGGCGCAGGTCAAAGGTGGTGACGGCGGCCCCGGTCGCCGGATCGCGGTCGATGCGGCTCACATACACGCCGGGCTCAAGCAACAGATGGTCAACGGAAAAGCTCGCAATGCGCTCCATGGCAGATCCTCTCGGTAGTCAATTTGGGACGGGCTCTTTTAGCTGGTTCGAATGGTCGCACCAATCATACCAGTCAAAAAAGCCCCGTCCAAAAAGACAACTTAGCCAAGGACACGGGCCATACGCGTCTTGAACTCGGACAGGAAGCGCGGAGCATCCACGGTCAGTGCCACAAGCGCGCTCTTGTCCGGATCGGACAGGCGGCGCTCATCGCAGATGGTGCGACCGCGGTACTCGCCCAGCAGATCAACACGCAGGTTGCAGCCGAGCGCACCTACGAGCGTGGGGTCGATCGCCACGGCAACGGCCAGCGGATCGTGCAGCGCACAACCACCCAGGTAGGGTGCGTTCATCTCGTACGAGCCAATGTAGTGCTCGACCATGCTCGCAAATGCGCAGCCCGCCATGGTGCCCGAGCCCGTCCAGCCGGCAATGTCGCGGCGTGTGAGCACCACGCGATGCGTCACGTCCAGACCCACCATGGTGAGCTTACGGCCCGAGCGCAGCACCGCGTCGGCTGCCTCGGGGTCGCTCGCCATATTGGCCTCGGCGCCCGCGCTCACGTTGCCGGGCACGGTAAGGGCGCCGCCCATCACGACCACGCGGCCGATGGACATCATCGCCGCCGCATCGCGCTCCAGGGCGAGCGCCAGGTTGGAGAGCGGGCCAGTCGCCACGTAGACCAGATCGGGACCATAGGTGCGCGCGGCATCGATCAGATAATCGACCGCAGCGTTGCCGTCGGCCGAGGTCGCCCCCACCGGCTCGTAGGGCGACGCGGGCACGCTCGCGCCGCCGATGCCGTTCTTGCCGTGAATGAGCGCGGTGGACGCCGGCGGCGTATAGGGCTCAGTCGCCTGCAGAGGACGGTCGGCACCCAGGTACACCGGAACCTCGGGGCGACCCAGCAGATCGAGCACCGCCAGGCAATTGTGCGCCGATTGCTCGACGCGCACGTTACCAAAGCACGTGGTGATGCCCACGAGCTCCACCTCGGGGCTCGCGATGGCATAGGCCAGCGCCATCGCATCGTCAACACCCATATCCAGATCAAGGATCAGCTTCTTGATTGCCATTGTTCTACTCCGCTTCTCCGTCTTGTACTAAATCGTCTAAATCAAACACGCGCTCAACTTCGGCGCGCGTGGGAATCGATTGCTGAGCGCCCAGGCGCGACACCGTCACCGCCGAGGCGCGAGCGCCCGCGGCCATGCACTCAAAGAGCGGCAGGCCCTCTAGGCGAGCCGCCGCCAACGCGCCGATAAACGTATCGCCGGCGGCCGTGGTATCGACTACCGTACTCGAAAGTGCCGGCATGCGCAGCAGCTCACCGCCATCGCCGAGCGTAACCGAGCCGGCACCGCCCAACGTGATGACCGCAGCCCCGGCACCCTTGTCGAGCAGCGCATTGAGCGCCGCGACGCAGCTTGCATCATCCGTGGGCAGAATGCCCGTCAGAACCTGGCACTCGGTCTCGTTGGGGCAGACCAGGTCGACCGCAGGCCAGACCTCCGCAGGCAGCTCGCAGGCAGGCGCTGGATTAAAGACCGTATAGAACCCCAGCTCGTGAGCACAAACAAGCGCCTCGGCCGTCGCCGCAAGGTCACATTCACCCTGGGCGATAAAGACGCTTCCGGCAGCCGGGGCAATCTCGCTGGCGTCGTCGTCGAGCTCATGGGCCACCAGACGCCTCAACGCGCAGGCAACGTCCGCGCCCGCAAGCGCATGGTTGGCGCCCGGTGACAGTATGATGCGGTTGTCGCCCTCGCAGCGAATGATGGTCGCCGTTCCCGTCTCCACGTCATCGCGATGCACTACAAAGTCACAGTCCACGCCGGCGTCTTGGAGCCCCACCACGAGCGACGCGCCGAACGCGTCGCGACCGACCGCGCCGATCATGTGCGTGCACGCGCCCATACGCGCGGCAGCTACAGCCTGATTGGCGCCCTTGCCGCCGGCGTTGGTGATAAACCCGCTGCCGCCGACGGTCTCGCCCGCACGCGGTATGCGCTCGCACGCCACCGAAAGGTCCATGTTCATGCTGCCGAACACCGCAACGATGCCGCGATCTGCCATGGAAACCTCCTCATCTGCGGGCCTTATGCCCACCGCCGGCCGTCGATCGTGCACTCTCGCACCCCCTATAACTTTAGTTCACTTTGATGTGGACGCGCGCTTGAGCTTGCGCCAGCAGCAAGCATTCACAGGAGCAGGCAGCTACAATGAAGGCGTGCTGATTATTCTCGTCATTGGATGATGTTTTATGGAACAACTCTCGCAATCGGGCTCGCGCGGTCGACGCCGCACAGGCAACGAGCCGGCGCCGCACGAACGCGTGAAGAGCGAACGCCGTGCCAACGAGCCGCGACGCACCGCGAGCCCCCATCGCGCTTCTGCCAACAACGCGGGTCGCGCCAACACTCCCGCCGCGGAGCAGACGCCTGCTCGCCCCAAGTCCCGCTACATCCCTGCCCTTGACGGCCTGCGCACGCTTGCCGTCGTCGCGGTGGTGCTCTATCACCTCAACCTCACGTGGGCGCAGGGCGGTCTGCTCGGCGTCACGATCTTCTTTGTGCTTTCGGGCTATCTGATCACACGCCTGCTGCTCAACGAAGTCGCTAAGACCGGCCGCATCGACCTCAAGAGCTTCTGGATCCGCCGCATCCGTCGCCTGGTCCCCGCCGTGGTGACCGTCGTGGTGGTGATCTGTGCTCTGTGCACCGTCTTCAACCACGTGATGCTCACCAAGATGCGCCCCGACATCCTGCCGTCGCTGTTGTTCTTCAACAACTGGTGGCAGATTGCCCAAAACGTCTCGTACTTCAATGCTCTGGGCGACCCCTCGCCGCTCACGCACTTTTGGTCGCTTGCCATCGAGGAACAGTTCTACCTGATTTGGCCGCCACTGCTGTTTGCCATGGTATCCATGCATGTGAGCAAACCCAACACGCGCCGCGTGGTTCTGGGCCTTGCCGCGGTATCTGCCCTCGCCATGATGGTGCTTTACAACCCTGCCGCCGACCCCAGCCGCGTGTACTACGGCACCGACACCCGCGTGTTCTCGCTGCTGCTGGGTGCCTGGATGGCCTTTATCCCCGATCGCGACCTGGCGCCGGTGCGTCTCGCTCGTCGTTTGGGGCTCGACCGCTTGGTCGGGGCCGCCAAGCACGGCAAGAACGCCGAGGGCAAGCCTGGCGAGAAGGCCGACGAAGCAGCCGAGACCGCCCCGGCACAGCCGAGCGTCCTCGTGCGTTTTTGGTCCTCGCCCGCATCCATCGATGTGTTGGGCGTCGTGGGTCTGGTTGGCCTTGCCGCCATGGTCGCGCTCACCAACGGCTACACCGCCTTCCAGTATCGCGGAGGCACGCTGCTGTGCTCGATCCTCACGCTCATGGTCATCGCGGCCTGCGTGCAGCCCCAGGGAATGGTTGCCCGCGCGCTGTCCGCCGAGCCGCTCGTATGGGTTGGCAAGCGCTCGTACAGCATCTACCTGTGGCACTATCCACTGCTGTTGCTTATGAACCCGGTCGCCAACATCAACGATACACCGTGGTGGCAGTACATTTTGCAGGTGCTGTTGGTGGTCGCCGTGGCCGAATGCTCATATCGCTTTATCGAGACTCCGTTTAGGAAGGGCGCCTTTGGGCGCACCGTCGCCGAATTCCGCGATGACACCACCACGCCCGCCAACTGGGCACGCACGCACGTCCCCGTCTGCGCAGCCTGCGCTGTCGTGTTGGTCGTTGCACTGGGCGGCCTGATCTTTGTGCCCGAGACGTCTGCGCTGAGCGGCGAGGGCGCCGAAGTTCTGAACAAGGAAGCCAAGAACACCGCGCCCACCGACCAGCAGGCGGCCGACGACACCGACACGGACAACGACGGCTTCCCCGATGGCTCCTACGATCTGCTTATGATCGGCGACTCCGTGTCGCTGCGCGCCGTTGATTCCTTTGACGGCGTGTTCCCGCACAGCCATATCGATGCCGAAAAGGGCCGCCAATTTGATGCGGGCCGCGCGACATTTGAGGGCTATCTCCAACAGAACCTTGCCGGCAAGATCGTGGTCTTTGCGCTGGGCACCAACGGCTTGGTAACCGACGATCAGATCGACGCCATCATGGCCGATGCGGGAGATAAGCGTATTGTGGTGTTTGTGAACACGCGCAGCCCGCAGCCGTGGGTTGGCTCTACCAACCAGGCCATCGCCAACGCCGCTACGCGCCACAAGAACGTGCGCGTTATCGATTGGTACGGATACAGTGCCAACCGCAACGACCTGTTCGATGGCGATGGCACGCACCTATCGACCACTGGCGTGACTGAGTACCTCAACTTGATCCACGATGCCGTCAAGAAGGACCTGCCCGTACACCCCGAGGATCACGTCAACGATCCGCAGCCGGCAGCCGTCAAGTCTGCCACCGACGCACTCGTCAATGCGCTCGCTCTCAAGCCGCACAAGCTGGGCACCGACAAGTAGCCCGCAGCACAAACTTCCCACATCCGGAGGGGGGGCGCCTGCCACGGCAGACGCCCCCCTTCCGGTAGTTGGGGACGTTCCTTATGTGCCGGCACCTAGGGACACTCCTGACACAGCCGAGGAAGACCTCTACGGATGAATTCCGGGCCGCTCCGTCGCTCCAGACATCGTTTCCGCGCCTCGCGCCTGCCCCAAACAATCAAAACAAGCCCTTTTCGCCGCACCCTCAAAGGTCTGTGGGCAAAAAAGGGCAAATATGAGTACTGTTACCATTTCAGTAGCAGGCAAAACCACCCAAAATGACGTCCGAGCGACCCCTACAACCCCCTAAAGCAGCCAACCTGACTGGTTTAAGGCGTATTACAGCCAATTTTAATGAACATACTAAATGCTATGTTCATTATCTTTTAGGATGTAAATGCTATTCACTTAGCAACAGTACTCATATTTGGCATTTTTTGTCCATTGCTATATAACTAACACCCTATAGCAGACAAAAAACAGGCCGCAGCCCATCGCTGCGGCCTGTTCGGAAGCAAAAGTGGGCGTTAAGCGCTGTAGCCCATCGCTTGCAGCACAAACATGACGACTGTCAGCACCGTAATCACGGCGATAGTCGCCCAAGTGAGCACGTTCCACACACGGCCGTTGCGGTTGGCACCCATAATGTGGCGATCCGCCGCGATAACCACCTGGAATACCAAGACTACAGGCAGCAGCACGCCATTGATGACCTGCGAGGTCATCATAATCTGGAACAGATCAACGCCGGGCATAAGCACCAGCACGGCAGAGATACCGATGATGGCCGTAATGATGCCGCGGTAAACCGGGGCCTCGTCCCAGCTGCGGTCGGCACCGCGCTCCCAGCCAAATGCCTCGCAGATAGCGCTCGACGTAACGCCCGGTAGCACGCAGGCGGCCAAGAAGCTCGCCGCGACCAGGCCCGAGGCAAACAGTACCGTGGACCACTGACCCGCAATAGGCTCCAGCGCGCGGGCAGCATCGGCGGCATCGCTAATCTGAATACCCGCCGGGAACAACACCGTACCGGTCGTGATGATAATAAAGCCGGCAATGATATCGGCGGCAAGCGAGCCGCTCACAGTATCGATGCGCTGCAGCACGATATCGTCCTCGCCCGCGTTCTTATCGACCACGTTGTTCTGCGCCAAGAAAATCATCCACGGCGCGATGGTGGTACCGATCGTTGCGACCACGAGCGACACGTAGCTGGGGTCATTTTGAATGTTAGGCACGACCAGGTCGACCGCGACCTCACCCCAGTTGGGGCCAGCCATAAACGCGGCGACAATATAGGTCACGAACACGCAGCTCACCAGCAGCAGAATCTTCTCGATGCGCTGGAAACTACCCGACATGGTAAGCATCCACACCAGCAGCGCTACCAACGGCACCGAGATGCTCGCCGGCACGCCAAAGAGAGCAAGGCCGCTGGCGATGCCCGCAAACTCCGAAATGGTCACAGCCGTGTTGGCGATCAACAGCGCCGCCATAGCAAGTACACTCTTGCGCACGCCAAAGCGCTCGCGAATGAGCGATGCCAGGCCCTTGCCCGTGACGCAGCCGCAGCGCGCCGCGGTCTCCTGCGTCACGATGAGCAGCACAGTCATGACGGGAAGCATCCAGAGCATCTTGTAGCCATAGCTGGCGCCCGCGCTGGAATACGTTGCAATGCCGCCGGCGTCATTGCCCGAAAGCGCCGCCAGCAGACCGGGACCCATAGCGCCAAAGATGGCCGCGATGGTCAACTTTTGCTTGGTGCCCGACTTTTGCTTGGTATTTTGCACGCGACCACCTAACCCATGACCGACATGGTGAGCAGCACCGCAGCGGCGCAGTACGCTATGCACGAGATCATGACGGCAATAACGTTCATGGCGGTGCCCGACGTGTTGAGGTCATGCTCGTCACGCCAGAACAGCACCATCAGGTAAATCACGGCGCTCATGTTGCCAACCAGGCAAATGATGGCAGCGATATTAAAGCAGCCGGTAAAGAGCTGCTCCTCAAACATGGGCGCATCGGGAAACGCGGCGGTGCGCACCAGCTGGGCGCACAGATAGGTCACGAGTGACAGAATCAGGCCCATGCCCGTGCTCTGGAAGAAGAACCCCAGATATGGCTTGGGCTCGTCGTCGTGACCGTCATACTCCAAGAAGTAGTTCTTGACGAACGACACCATGCGCGAGGCAGCAAGCAGCACGAGCGGCATGGCGCACATGGGGAACACCACCAGATGCGCGGAGCCGAGCGCCGCCCCCAGCACCGTTGCCATGATGCACGAGGCAATGCCCCACACGACAACCCAGTACTGGCGATGCACGAACCAGCTGAGCACGTTCGTCGAGTCGTCCGACGCGCTATCGCCCGAGCCGACACCGGCGATCTGCAGGTCCTCCTGATGCTCCTCGGCGATAACGTCCATGGCGTCGTCGAAGGTCACGATGCCCAGGATATGACGGTTCTCGTCGCAGACAGGGATGGCAACCAGGTCGTACTTGGTCATCTCGTCCGTCACGTCTTCCTGGTCCTCGTCGGGCGACACGTAGACCAGGTCGCGATAGGCGAGCTGGCCCAGCGTGGCATCGCGGTCGGCCACGATCAACGTGCGCAGCGAGAGCACGCCGGTGAGCATGCCGCTCGGATCCTCGGTATAGACGTAATAGACACTCTCGAAGTCCTCATCGAGTTTGCGAATCGCCTCGATGGCGTCACCGACTGTTGCCGTGGCGGGCAGGGAGACAAACTCCGAGGTCATGATGCGGCCGGCGGTGTTGTCCTCATACCCCAGCAGGTTACGAATCGCCTTCTCCTCCTTGACGCCCATCAGGCGCAGGAGCTTCTCGGCCTTCTCGTAATCGAGCTCGTCGATCAGGTCAGCTGCATCGTCCGGGTCCATCATGGCCAGCATCGACGATGCGTCCGTGTCGGACAGGCCCTCGAGCATCTCGGTCATAAGCTCGTCGTCATCGAACTCCGAGATGGCCTCGGCGGCCTGGGCAGTATCGAGCTGCGCAAACACCTGCGCACGTAGGCGCGGGTCGAGCTGCTCGATAATATCGGCGATGTCGGCAGGGTGCAGCTCGCCGAGCGTCTTGTGCGACACCGAAAGTTGAATGTTCTTGGTCGAGCGGTCGAGCAGGTCCATGTAGGACCAAGCGATGATATCCTCACTGAGCGGCTTGCCCAGGTGCTTCATAAATCCTTCGACGATATGCTCGAGCGCGGGGCTGATGGCGCGTAGCAGACCGCGGGCACCGACCTCGGCGCCCAGCAGGCGCAGCTGATTTTCGCCCGACATGGAAAACTTGATGTCGTTTACGCGCACGACCTTCATGCCCTGCGTGTCGACAATCTGCTTGTTGAGCACGTCGCGGGCAAGCAAGAGTTCGGTCGGCTGCAGGTACGAAAAACGGATTTCGGTGGCCGACGTCTTAAGGTGTACACCCGTCTCGTCGATACGGTCGACCCATTTGCGCCAACTGATCATAAACGGCGTCTTGCCGGGACCGCGGAACGCGAGCGACGTCACGTGTGGAAAAACTTCGCCGGTAGCAATGCCAAAATCGTTCACAACGCCGAGCTTTTCGCCATCGACGTCCAAGACCGGCAGTTTGAGCATCTCACTCAGATAATTCAATGGTGCTCCCCATCATTATTCCTCCGGACGTGGCCGCGCGTGCGGCGTCCGGGGGCTTCTGGATATGTATACGCATGCGCGGGCGGCACGCCGCTCGGCGCTCACACCCCGTGCATGCGCAAGAAGCACCTGCAAGGGGTCATCGACTGTATGGTCGAGGTTTGGATTTCACCTGTAACCTTTCTCTTGACCCTTGTTATCCGCAGTAACTATAGCATCAGCATCGCGCCGTGGCGCCGAATTTATGCGCTGCACATTGCAGGCATACCAAACGCTGACGCATCCGTGACATAGTCATTGGGGGCGTTCTTAAACGACTATTCCGTAGTGTCGTCATTTTCGGCGAGCTGGGGGAACACGGCGTTTTTGGGCATGGTGACCTTCGTCAGCGAGGTGAGCTTTTTGCTCAGTGATGTATCCGTCTTGACCAGGTCGCTCAACGTCACGATTTTGTAGCCGTCGGCAATAAGCCCGTCGATAATCTGCGGCAGCGCCTCGAGCGTCTGCTCGGAGCACTCATCGCTATCGGTGAGTAGCACGATATTGCCCGGCGTCACCGAATCCAGCACCGTCGAGACCTGCTCGTCGGCACCGTTAAGCAGCCAATCGCCCGAATCGATATTCCACGAGACCACCGCGGACACCAAATCCATCGAGTCGATCCAGTTTTGTTCGTCAAAGGCGGCGTACGGGGCACGCAGCAGCATCGTCTTCACGCCGGTCGCCGACTTGATGGCATCGGTGCCCTTCGAAATTTGCTTGCGCACCGTCTCGCGGTCCGCGCCCTTGAGCGAATCGTCGCTGTAGCTGTTGGAACCGATCTCACATCCGGCGTCGACAATCGCCTTGGCCGTAGCGGGCGAGGCCTCGGCCGCATCGCCCGAAAGGAAGAACGTCGCGGTGACGCCCTTTTCCTTGAGCACCTGCAAGATCTGCTTGGTAGTGCCGCTCGGACCCTCGTCAAACGTCAGCGCCACGTACTTTTTGTTGCCCTTGGGCGCCACGCTGGCGCACGCAACAACGCAATCGGTGGCGGGCACAACCTCGCCGCGGTCCTGCGTCTTGCCCGACTGCTCACCAACCCACACCTCGGATCGGCCCTGGACACCCCATGTCTGCACATACTCGATAGCGCCCGTGCCCTCGACCTTGAGCTTGGGCTCGATAACCGTAGCCTGAACCTCGTGCTTCTCGTAGGTGTTACGGCCATCCTTGACCGTCACCTTCTCGCCACCCTCAAGTTCGCGGCTATCCCATTTGCCCTGCTTCACGCGCTTGCCGTCGACCTTCACCGACAGCTTTTCGCCTCCATGGCGCTTGAGCACGCTGTCATCGACGGCCAACAGGTCGCCTGCGTCGTAGGTGTCAGTCAACTCCTGGTCGTCGATGAGGTTTTGTAGCGTAGAGCCGACGCGCACTGCGGTCTTCTGGCCGTTGAGCTCCACGTCCACGCTGCGGTTGACGTAGCCCACGACGGCAGCGATAAACAGCACGAGTGCGCAACCCACGGCGATGAGCGCATAGGGCAGGCGAGACGAACGACGGGGTGTGCGGCTGTTGCCGATGCGAGCGCTGCGGTCGCTAAAGCCGCGGCTATGGTTGAGATACATCGCGCCGGGCTTACGGTGACGCTTGCGCTGACCGCTGGGCAGCTGCCCCAGGTCGCGGCGCGCCGTCGGACGCGCACCCGAACGCCCGTTTAAGTTGGATCCGTTTTGGCGCATGTGCCCTCCCCCATAAACACAGCGAGCCGGAGTTACATGTCTCCGGCTCGCCTCCCATCGTTTGGTATGTCGCTATTTGTTAGCTTTCGACGAGCCCCCGCTCGCCTTTTGATATTCGTCCTTAAAGGCCTTGAACATGCCACGTGTCTTACCGAGCTGCCTGCCCAATGCGCGACTGCCCTTGTCAACGGCAACCGAACCCTTGTCATCGAGCACCTTGGCACCCTTTTTGACCTTGTCGCCCACCACGACACTCGCCTCGGCAGCCTTGGCGGCCGCACCGCCCGAATACCCGAGCGTCTTGACCTCATCCGAGACGATCATCGCGCCGTTATCGTAGCCGCGCAGCATCGTCGGCGGCACCTGCGTGTCGCCCACCAATATGCTCGATGCAGCGCTGGCGGTCACATAGAACGTCTGCACAATGCCCGAACGCGGTTTGAACTCAACATCCGAGCAATAGCCCACGACATCGCCCGATTCCGTGCGCACGTCCATACCGACCCAGATAATGCAGTCGTCCAGGTTGATATCGAGGCGCTTGGCAGCGGCGGCATCGTAGGTGCCCTTGGCGTCATCGACCGCGATGGCACCCTCGTAGACACCGATGGCATCGAGCGCCACAAACCGGTCGGGACGCTCGATCATGCCCGCGATATCGGACTGGCGAACCATAAAACCCACCACGCGCGTGCCGCCCGGCGAAAAGACCGGAAAGTGAATCTTGCCGAGCTTTTTGGGGCTGCGCGGCGTGCCGTCCTTTTTAGTGCGCTTGTCCTCGGCGGGCTTGCGGTAAACCTTGATGCCGACAAAATCCCCGGTGCGCATTATGCCTCGGTCGAAGGCTCCGCAGCCACGGTGTCGGCCTCAACGGCGTTCTCGACCACGACATCGGCGGCGGGCGTCACGTTGCCACCCGAGATGGCATCGTTGAGCTGCTCGCGCAGTTGGTCCATGCGCTCGCGGGCCAAGTCGACCTTGGCACGCAGGTCATCGGTCTTAGCGTCGACCATCGGGCCGAAGTCACTGACCGCGGCGCGGGCCTCCTCGGCACCGTGCTCGTAGGTGTCGCGCATGTTATCCCAAGCATCGTTGGCGATATCGGCAGCCATGGCGCGGGTCTCGGCACCCGAACGCGGGGCCAAGGCAACACCGATGATAGCGCCAGCGGCAGCACCAAAGAGCGCGCCGGAGACAAAGCTGAAAGTCTTTCCCATGATCATTCCTCTCCTGCGGGCACCTCAGTGCCCACCGTTTGAATGCTGTCCATTATACCCGCAGCGCGACACTTGCCGCCCCGCTCATCTGCGTACGGTAAAAGCGCAGGTAGACGGCGGTAATAAACGCGTGAGCTTACTCTTGCGGCAGGGCCGGCATGGCCACCGTGGCGGCAGGGTCCTCGCCGGAGCCGTCCACGAGCGGCAGGCTGCCCTCGTGCGCAGGTCCTGCCGGAACCGTTGCCGCACCGCCAAAGACGGCAGCGGGGACCTCGTGGCTCTCGACGGTCGCGCCTTCGGTATCAATAGCCACCTGCGGCTCGTCGTCAAAGCTGGGAACGCCCTGGGGCTCGGCAGGCTCGGACTCAGGCTCGGCAGCCGTTTCGGAAACAGGCTCGGCGGCGGTTTCACTTTCAGCAGCGGCGTCGCCCTCAACAGCATCCTCTGCCACGTCCTCGCCATTCGCGGCGGCGACGGCCTCGTGCGGATCTTTGCCCTCGGCCTCGGCGCGCATGCCCAGCACCAGGTTGCGCAGGCCCGCGACCGTGCCCTCCACGTCGGGGGCCGGCTGGTCGGCGTGCAGGTAAGCCCAGTCCATCATAAAGGTGGCCGAAGACAGCGCACCGATGGCCAGCGCATCATCGGGGCACGAAAGCTCAATCTCAAAGACGCGCTCGTCGTGCTCGCTCACGCGGGTGCGGCCGCACGAAATGCTGCCCGCAAGACCGGTCTCGTTCATGAGCTCGACCGTCACATGCTCAAGCAGGTGGCAAAGCTCGGTCTGGCCCATGCAGTCCTGGAACTCGCGACCGGAATCACCCAGGCACAGGTGCTTGGCAATCGCCGGCACCAGGTAATACACGCGCGCCGTGGCCTCGATATCCTCCGAGGTCATGAGCGGCATGCCGGGGTTCACCAGCACATGCGCGCAAATCTTGTCCTCGCTGACGGTGACCTTAAGGATGTTGAACAGGCCTGCCATAACTCTCCCCTACTCTTCCTTGCCCTACTCGTCGCCATCGTGCGGATCCACAGAGCCCGCACCCGACGCCGCCGGCTTCTCTGCCGAAGACTCGGAATCCTTCTTATCGGTTTCGGCCGGAGCGATCACGCGAATAAGCGAGATGCGCTGGCCACGCATCGACTGCACCTTAAACTTGTACCCCGCAACCTCAAACACCTCTCCGATGTCGGGCACCGAGTCGCAAAGCTCCAAAATCCAGCCGGCGATGGTCTCATAATCATCGCTTTCCTCGAGCGGCCAACCAAGCTCAATCGCGTCATCGCACGAAAAACGCCCATCGACGAGCCACTCGCGGCGCGAAAGGCGCGTGAGGTACTTGTTGTCGGGGTCGAATTCATCCTCGATCTCGCCGACGATCTCCTCGACGATGTCCTCGATGGTGATGATGCCGGCCGTGCCACCGTACTCGTCCACGACCACTACGATCTGGTCGTGCGAAGTCTGCATCTCGGACAGCAGCGGCAGGATGTCCTTGGTGTCGGGCACAAAGGTGGCGTCGCGCAGGTAATCGGCGATGGGCTGGTCGCCCTTGCCGTCGAGCGCGGGCTGAATCAGGTCCTTGATGTGCGCGATGCCCGCGACGTTGTCGGGATCCTCATGATAGACGGGGATTCGGCTGAAGCCGGTCTGGCGCATGGTGGACAGCACGTCGGCGACGGTCTCGTCGTCCTCGCACATGGTGGTGTCAACGCGCGGCACCATGACCTCGCGGGCAACGGTGTCGCCCAGGTCGAAGATCTCGTGGATCATGCGCTTTTCCTCGTCGAGCAGGTCGTCCTGCTCCGAGACCATGTACTTGATCTCTTCCTCCGAGACGTTCTGGCGATCGTCGGCGCTCTTGATGCGCAGGATGCGAGCCAGACCATCGGAGCAGGCGCCGGTCAGCCACACGAGCGGACGGGCGATCTTTTGGAACACGGAAAGCGGCCCCACGACCTGCTTGGACACGCCTTCGGCATTGGCCAGACCAATGCGCTTGGGCACAAGCTCGCCAATCACGATGGACACGAAGGCGACCGCGACGGTGATGATGACCGGCGCCAGGCCGCGCGCGATGGCGGAGAGCGGCGCGATGCCAAAGCTCGTGAGCCAAGCAGCGAGTGGGTCGGACAGGCTCGTCGAGGCGACGGCGGACGAGGCAAAGCCCACGAGTGTGATGGCAACCTGGATGGTGGCCAGCAGCTCGTCGGAATCGGCGGCCAGCTTAACGGCGCGCTCGGCGCGCTTGTCGCCCTCCTCGGCCTCGTGCTCCAGCACGGCGCGCTTGGCCGTGGTGAGCGCCATCTCGGACATAGAGAAGTAGCCGTTGATGAGGGTCAAAACGAGGGTGGTGATAAGGGAGATGGTTATGTCCATCGGGAGTTTCTCGAACCTCCAAGATTCGGGACGTTAGGTAGTAAGCGTAGGTGACGGATAGGGCAGTTGCGCCCGGCGGCCGCCTGGATGGGTCCGCGGGCACAGACGCGATCGCTAGATTACGAAGAGGATCACCGCCATGAACTGGAAGATACTGCCGGCGAGCACCCACAGGTGAAACACACTATGCAGGTAGCGCACGTTTTTAGCGATGTAGAACGGCACGCCCACGGTGTAGCACACGCCGCCGACAGCGAGCAGGGCAAGTGCCACGGGGTTGAGCAGCGACACGAGCTCGGGCAGCTTAAAGACGACGAGCCAGCCCATCAGCAGATAGACCAGGCCGCTTACCCAATGCGGTTGGCGCTCGCGCAAAAAGCACTCGAGGGCGATGCCGATAATGGCGATGGCCCATACGGCAAAAAACAGCACGGGGCCACCGTCGTTTGCCAGCGTGATGAGGCAAAACGGCGTATAGCTGCCAGCTATGAGCAGGTAGATGCAGCTGTGGTCGATGATGCGAAACACACGCTTGGCGCCCGCGGGCTGAATCGCATGGTAGAGCGTGGAGGCAAGGTATTCGAGAATAATGCTGGCACCGTAGACGATTGCCGCGGCCATATGCGCCGGACCGCCACCGCGAAGAGCGGCAAATACGATCAGGAGCACCAGGCCCGCGATGCCCAGCAGGCAACCGACACCATGGGTGACGGAGTTCATGATCTCCTCGCCCACCGTGTAGTGCGGAACGGCCGCGGTCTTGGGTCGCGGCTTAGAACTGTCGCTCGAATCGGACATGCCGGTTACATCCTCCAACGTAAAGAGTTCTCAACACTATATCAAAGCGTCTAGATACGTGCGAAATTTGCACCATATGTGACCCTTTGTTTACCCATTCTTTGCTTGTTGACGCATCAACGGCAAACGCCCATAATGCGCTTGCATTAAATGTTGATGTATTAACATCTTATAGGAAAGCTTCTTATGTCTCAAAACGCACGTTCCCATCGAAAGCTTAAGATAACCGTCGTTGTTGCGCTGGTGCTCGTTGTCGCGTTGCTCGGATTTGCCGGCAACTTTTTGTTTGACTTTGCCCTGAACCCCCAAGCGCCCTACACCATGAAGATGATGCAGGATGGCAAGGCCGACAAAAAAGGTGAGCAGCCGGATGCCGAGGAAACCGAGGCGCGGGCGTGGTTTAAAGAGAATCGCGAGAGCAGCAGCCTCACCGTAGATGACGGAACCGAGCTTGCCGCTTGGTATTTTGCCGCCCCAGAGACCACACACAATTACGCTGTCTGCCTACACGGATACACCAATGAGCCCATCGGTATGGCCCGATACGCCAAACGATTCCACGACCGCGGCATGAACGTACTCGCACCAGCCGCCCGCGCCCACGAGCGCTCCGGCGGCGACTATATCGGCATGGGCTGGCCCGAGCGCCTCGACATCGTCGCATGGATCGAGCGAATCGTTCAGGCTGACCCCGAGGCGCGCATCCTGGTCTTTGGCGAGTCGATGGGTGCGGCAACCGCCATGAACGTCGCGGGGGAGTCTCTGCCCGCAAACGTGAAATGCATTATCGAGGACTGCGGTTATACGAGTGTTTGGGACGAGTTTTCCCTGCAGCTCAAGAATGTGTTCGGCCTGCCCAGCTTTCCCTTGCTCGATGTAGCAAACTTGGTGTGCAACGTGCGCGCGGGCTACGACTTTCATAAGGCGAGCAGTGTGGAGCAACTCAAACACGCGACGGTTCCCATGCTGTTTATCCACGGCGACCAGGACACCTTTGTGCCGTACAGTATGCTCGACCAAAACTACGAGGCGTGCGCCAGCAAGGTCAAGCAAAAGCTCACCATCCATGGCGCCACCCACGCCAAGAGTGCGCAAGTTGACCCCGAGCTCTACTGGAACACAGTCAATAACTTCCTCGACGAGCACTTTTAGGCAAAATAGTACGGTTTACTGGTCTATCTGACCCCCTGTTTTCGGAAGTGCAGGGAAAATCGCGGGAAGCCCGACCAGATCACGGTTTTACCAACAATTTATCAGGGGTTTTGTTGTCAAAAAACGGTTTGTGGTCGGCGGTATTCGATTTTTCACCGCACTTCCGAAAAGCCGCCCGCGAGCGTTGTTCTCGCGGACGGCTCTTGCTCAACTTACGCTGCACAGGCGCTTGTTTTGTCCAATAGCTAGGTGCTACTTGACCTCGATGAGCTCATACTCGCTCGTGCCCAGGCCGATCTTTTCGGCGTGCGCGATGCACACGCGCCAGTCGGTGTCGGGATGCGTGATGCAGAAGGGGTCACGCGCCTGCTCGCCCTCCAGATGCTCGTGGTTATGCTCCATCTTGGCGGCGCTATCGGTGAGCTCGGTGTTGGGCAGCGGCTCGGATGCCATGACGGCATCGGCGCAGGCCTGGTCAATGGCGACCGGGTCGAAGCTCGCGAACATGCCGATATCGTTGACGATAGGTGTGTCGTTTTCGGGATGGCAATCGCAGTTGGGGCTGATATCCATAGCCAGCGAAATGTGGAAGCTGGGACGATCCTGGACAACGGCCTTGGTGTACTCGGCGATCTTACAGTTGAGCACGTCGGCCGCGGCCTCATAGCCGGGCTTGATGGCGTCCTGGTTGCATGCCGCAATGCAGCGTCCGCAGCCCACGCAGCGATCGTGGTCGATGGCAGCCACGTGCACCGTGCGAGTAGCGCCGCTGGCAAGCTCGCGCTCGCGGGTGTCGTCGAACGAGATAGCGTTGTGCGCGCAGATCCTTTCGCAGGCATGGCAGCCAACGCAGCGCTCGGTCGCGACGTTCGGCTTGCCGGCGGCATGCTGCTCCATCTTGCCGGCGCGGCTGCCGCCACCCATGCCCAGGTTCTTCATGGCGCCGCCAAAACCGGCCTGCTCATGACCCTTAAAGTGGGTGAGGCTGACCACGATATCGGCATCCATGAGCGCCTGACCGATCTTGGCCTCGCGCACGTACTCGCCGCCCTCGACCGGGACGAGCGCCTCGTCGGTACCCTTGAGGCCGTCGGCGATGATGATCTGGCAGCCCGTGGCATACGGGGTAAAGCCGTTCTGGTAGGCGGTGTCGATGTGCTCGAGCGCGTTTTTGCGGCTACCGACATAGAGCGTGTTGCAGTCAGTGAGGAAGGGCTTGCCGCCCAGCTCCTTCACGACATCCGCGACGGCGCGGGCGTAGTTGGGGCGCAAAAAGCTCAGGTTGCCCAGCTCGCCAAAGTGAATCTTGATGGCGACGAACTTGTTCTCAAAGTCGATCTGCTCGATACCGGCGTGGCGGATGAGGCGTTTGAGCTTGTCGAGCTGGCTCTCGCGAGCATGCGTGCGTAGGTTGGTGAAGTACACCTTAGCGGGTGCCGCGGGTGCAGTTGCGGTCATAGATCTATCCCCTCGGTCTATATGGCGTTACAGACATAGAGGATGGTACCAGTTAAAGCAGAGTTAAAGTCAAGCGCGAAACCTAGTCGTTAGGGACGTTCTTAAATGACTAGCCGCAAGGGACACTCTTTCGCCACCCGGCAGTTAGGGACTACTCATTGGGGACAGACTTAAATAAGCGCCTCGCCACCCGGCAGTTGGGGACGTTCCCTTTCTGCCGGCAGTTGGGGACAGTCCTTGCCAGTCCGGCCGGCGAGCCGGCGAATCGGCAAAGACTGTCCCCGATGGCTACTCTTGGACTTTGAGTGCCTCGGCCAGGCCCACACGTTTGATGGAACGCATATGCAGCAACGCCACGACCAGATAGGTTGCAAAGCCGATTCCCGCGCACGCCGCCATGGACCAAGCGGGCACGTAGATCTCGATATTGCCGTTATAGGCGAGCAGCATCGAGCGGAAGATGGCCGTGAGCGAGCCAATAATGACCGGCAGGCTCAGCACGAGCGACGCCGCCACGCACAGCGTGATCGAGCGGATGTACAGATGCGAGATCTCGCTATCGCGATAGCCAAAGACTTTCATATAGCTAATCGAACGGGCGCTGTGGTCGATCACAGCCTTGGTCAGCAGATACATAAACAGCAGGAAGATAAACACCGCGAGGCCAACCATCATGCCGATCATTTTGCTCATCATGCCGATGAACTGGTCGCCCACGGCGCGCATGTCGTCGGGCGTGGTGTCGCCGGCAAAGTAACGAGCATCGAGGTCGAGCTTCTCGTCGCTCACATAGCCGTTAAAGTAGGCAGCGTCGTTACCGAACAGCTCGTTAAAGTCGTCGATACTCATATAGATATTCATGTCCGACTTGGAGCCCCAGGCACAGTCCTTGTCCGCGTACTCAAGGGAATAATTCTTGCCCTCGTACTTGTCGCGGAGCGCAACCTTCTGCCCCTCGTTCCAGCCAAACTTGTCGAGCAGACCGCCGCCAAAGACGACGCGCCCATCGCCAACATTGAGGTCTTTCCAATAGCGCGAATCGGATGAAATGCCGTAGACGGAAATCGCCTCCTCGCCATTTCCATCGCCGCGGTCGTATTGCAGCTGGTAAACGGCATATTTCTCGGCCTGCGCGATTGCGCCCACGCCGTTATCGGTCGTATTGACCGGGTGGACATCATCGTTGTCAGTGTCAATCTTAGAGGCCTTGTCGATCAGGCCGATAGCCTCGTCGCGGTTGCAGCCGAGGGCATCGGCAAGGTCATCGAGGCGCGCGTAGAGCGCATCCTTCTTGTCCTGGACCTTGGAAAGCTCATCCTGCGCCGCGACCAGGCTCTCGGCAGACGGAGATGCGGTCGCGGCATCGGCTGCCGCCTGCGCCGCATCGGCCGCGTCGTCAAGCTCATCATCGGCATCCTGAGCGGCAGAAAGCAGCGCGCCATCAACCGACTGCAAGCGCTCGAGCGCTGACCACTGCTCACGCTCCTCGGCAGTGCCCTCGAGCTCCAGCGGAGCCTTGAGCGTGTACTGGTGCTCGGCGACCAGGATTGTCTCGAGGTTGTCGGCGTAGTGCGTCATCGTGGGCAGAATCGCCAGGCCAAAGAGCAGCAGCAGCGAGGCAAATGCAATGCCCACGAAGAGCGTGGCGAAGTTGCCCAGGTTGCGCAGGAAGATCCGCAGGCGGAATCGCGTGACAAAACCCATTCGCTCCGGCAGTTGCATACCACGCTTGGTGCCAGACTTGCCGCTCGCCTCGTGACGAAGAAACTGCAACGGCGTCTTGCCCATTTTGCAAAGCAGACCCACCAGCGTGATGAGGATGAGCGCGACGGCGGGAACCACGGCGCACTTCACAAAGATCTCCCAGCTCCAGTACACCTGGAAGGGCGGCAGGCTGTACGAACCGTAATAGAGGCTGCGCATGGGCTCCGTAAAGAACACAACGCCGAGCGCGGTGCCCAAAAGCGCCGCGACCACGCCCACGATGGCGGGAAGTGCCAGGTAGTGCAGCACGATCTCGCGTCGGCGATAACCGCTGGCGAGCAGCGTGCCGATGATGGCGCTCTCCTCCTCGATGGTGGCGTCGGTAAGGACCACAAAGACGAACGCCATGATCACGATGATGATGTCGAGCAGCGTCATCCACATCATGGAGTCGCCGTCTACGTCGTCGCACGCATAGCCAATGCCCTGGTTGGAATCGGCATCGATGAGGTCATCCACGCGTGCATCGGCATCGGTGAGCGCCTCCACCATATCTTGCTCGGCATCGATGCGATCTGCGGTGGAGAGATCGCGATCGGTAAAGGTAAAGGAGTAGGTGTAGGCGGGTGCGCCACCGGCATCCTCGAGCGCGGCAAAGCCGGCATCGGTGACCTCGGCCACACCGTACGTGATGGTGTTCACCGTAAAGTCCGAATTGTTGAGGAACAGCGCCTGGCTATCGGGCTGGCTCATGATGCCGCAGATGGTGTAGGTGCGGCCCTCGAGCTCGACTTTATCGCCCACAGACAGGTTGTTATTGCTGGCAAAGACACGGTCGATGGCCACCTCGTCATCTGCCCTGGGCTGCTTGCCCTCACAGTAGGACGCGATATCGACCTTGGTGCGGTGCGCATAGGTGCGCAGTGTGCGCTTGGTGCCGTCGTCGCCGGTGGTCTTTTTGATGATGGCGTCGATGGAGAAATTCTTGTAGAGCGTGACGCCGCCGACGTCGCCGGCTGCATCCTCGGCGGCCTTGAGCTGATCGTCGGTAGCCTCGAAGGAGGTGGTCACGCGGCCGTCCTCAATCGTGTACGCATCGCGCATGCCGTCGATAAGGCAACCGATGGAGTGGGCCGCAAGCAAAAAGCCCGATGTAAGGGCGATGCTTCCGCACATAAGCAAAAAGATGCCCAGGTACTTGCCGATATTGCGGCGCAGCTCGCGCGGGAGACGTTTTGCGAGAGGTGTCATGGCGCCGCCTACCAATCGAGCTCGGCGGCCGCGACGGGCGACTCGTTGAGCTCATCCTCGACGATGCGCCCGTCGCGCAGGCGCAGCACGCGGTTGGCCATGCGAGCGATGGCGGCGTTGTGCGTGACGATGATGATGGTGCAGCCGTAGGTGCGGTTGACATCCTCCATGAGCTGCAAGATTTCCTTGGACGTCTTGTAGTCAAGCGCGCCCGTGGGCTCGTCGCACAGCAGCAGACCCGGGTTTTTGACGAGCGCGCGGCCGATGGCACAGCGCTGCTGCTGGCCGCCCGAAACCTGGCGCGGGAACTTGTTGCGGTGCTCGTAGAGGCCCAGCGAGTGTAGCAGGTCGTCGACGCTGAGCGGGTTTTTGGACAGGTGCGCCGTGACCTCGATGTTTTCCTTGATGGTGAGATCGGGCACCAGGTTGTAGAACTGGAAGACAAAGCCCAGCTCGCGGCGGCGATACTCGCCCAGGTCTCCGGCCTTAAGCACGGTAAGGTCACAGCCGTCCACCAGAATAGAGCCGGCGTCGGCATCCTCCAGGCCGCCGATCAGGTTGAGGAATGTCGATTTGCCCGAACCCGAGGGGCCCAGCATAGCGCAGATCTCGCCGCGATTGATGGACATGTCGATGCCGTCGAGCACCGTCAGGCGCGCGTCGCCGTCGCCGTAGTGCTTCTTGAGCCCCTTGACCTGGACGTAGGCTTGCTTCGTCGTCATGCTATCCCCTATTGTTAGCCTCATACTACTTTATGAGCGTAATAGTAAACCATGGCGAACTATTTTGGAGCGAGGCCTGGGATTTATTTCAGACTAGTCATTGGGGACGTTCTTAAATGACTAGCTGTTGGGGACACCCTTTCGCCACCCGGCAGTTAGGGACGCTCCTTTCCTACCGGCAGCTGGGGACAGTCCTTGGCAACCCGGCCGGCAAGCCGGCGGTTCGGCAAAGACTGCCCCCAATGACCACTCTTGGTCGTTTAAGTCTGTCCCCAATGAGTACCCAATGAGTAGGTGGCTAGGCGCGGGATTTGGTGCGTGCGAGGGCGAGGCCTACGGCGGCGATGGCCACGGCAAAGAGTGCCGTGACGCCCAGGTCGCAGGCGATGTCCCCCAGCACGGCGGACGTCAAATCCGAGGCAAGCGCCTTGCTAATCGCGTCGTTCACCCAATATGTCGGCACAAAGTGCGCCACCGTCTGCACGGCCGAACCCATCAGCGACAGCGGCATCCAGGCGCCGCCCAAAAACGTCATGAGCATGCCAAGCAGGTTGCCCACACCGTTGAGCAGCTCCTCGCGCGCGCCCAGACTCGAAAGCGCAAAGCCAACGGCCAGCGGTGTGCACGCCAGGGCAAACGTCGCCGCCAGCGCCAGACACACGCGGCCCACGCCGACCTCGGCAACCGCACCGGCAAAGCCCACGACGCCCATCATGCTCGACACAAACCAGATGCAGACGGTGAGCACCGCGGCGGCCGCGAACACGGCGAGCGAGCGCTGGCGCTCGGAGACCGGACCGGCATCCATGCGGCGCACGCGCTCGGGCTCATTCATGCCCGAGAATACCAGCCCCACCGACACGATGACCGACGAGATGATCGCGTACGCGCCAAAGTTGAAATACGACTCGAGCGTGGCGGCGGCAGTCGAGTCGACCTTGACCTGCTCGATCTCGACCTCGGCACGCTCGGCGGCCGCATGTTCGGCAGCCTTGGCGACGCCGCCATTAGAAGCAGCGGGCTCAAGTGCGGCCGCAGCGCCCGCGAGCGAGATCCAGCGCGAGGCCTCGGCAGACGAAAGCGCTGCCGCCATGGTGCCGGCACCGTAGGTCACATCGAGCTTGGGCAGGGACTCCCCCGCTCGAGCGGCTGCAACGAGATCGTCCTCAAACCCCTCCGGGATAAAGAACACGCAGTCGGCGCTGCCCTTGGCGCTGTTGCTCTTGGCGAGCGCATCCGCAAGATCGTACGTGTCGTCGCCGACACCCGTGACCAGGTCAAAGCGCGACCCCAAGTGCTTGGTGAGTGCCCGCGAAAGGTCGCTGTTGTCGCGATCGACCACAATCACGTTGGTGTCGTAGGGCTTGTATTCGGTGAGCTGCGACGAGTTCCAGCTCACCGACGCCGCAATGAACACGCCCATGAGCGAGATGAACACCGTATAGATGAGCAGGTAGAACGGGTGCGCCAGCGCCATGCGAAGCGCGGTCTTAAAGGTGCTCATAGCGACTCCTTCCAAACACCAGCGTGGCAGCGGCGACAAACACCAGGGCCATCAGGACAAGCGCGCCCGCGCGAACGGCGAAGGGGCCCAAGTCCTCAAAGAAATACAGGCGGTTGAACATGTCGCAGATGAGCTTAACGGGGTTGAGCCAGCACTCGGCCGGGCAGGCGCGAGCGACGTCGTCGGCAAGCGCCATCGCCGGCTCGCCGTAGAGACCGGCGAACAGGGCACACGTGGTGGCAAAGCCTGTGAGGATGCCTGACTTGGACGCCTTGCCGCCCTTAACGGGCAGCGTGCCCACAAAGAGCCCCAGGCCCGTCGCGGCAAGCGCGGAGGCAGCGCCACCCATCAGGCAGAGCCCCTCGCGCCCGCCAAAGTCGACGCCCACGACCAGGCGCACGTAGCCAATCGCAATCGTCATCGAGGCAAAGGAAACCAACCACGAGCCCGCAAAGATACCGGCCAGCGACGCTGTCTTGGAAAGGCCGCCCACGCAGCGACGCGCGCCAAGGCCGGACAGATTGGGTTGCAAATCGACGACACTCAAAGCGGCAAACTCGGCAGACATCATCGCGACCAGGCCAAAGAGCGCGTAGTAGTAGATGACCGTGCCATCGGGCGTGGTGCGTGTCAGGCTTACGCGGCGGGTGCCGCCCTCGAGCGACAGGGCGCGCGCAACCGCCTCCGGGTCGGCGAGCGCCGCCGGGTTGTCCTGGGCAATCTGGGACATGAGCTCGGCATTTTGTGTATACGAGCTTGCCACCGTCTCCAGAATGCTGCGGTCGGTGAGCACCGACGACGCACGCGAGCTGTCGTAGCTCGAAAGCAGCGTGAGTTTGGGCGTGCCCGCGGCATCGACCGTGTAGATGCCCGCGACCTCGCCGGCCTTAAGCGCACGGTTCGCATCGGCTGCGTCATCGCACTCGTGGATCTCGAGCAGTTGGTCGTCGCCTTCCTTGGCAAGCGACGTCGCCACGTCCTTAAAGGTCGAGGCGTCCCAGGCCTCGTCCGCCACGACGGCAACCGGCACCGGATCGACCGTGCCGTCGGAGCTGAGGTTCGCAAACATGAACATGAACATCGTGGAAAGCGCGATGGGAAAGAGAGCGCCCCAAACCCACGTGCTCGGCCGGCGCAGCAGCGTCTTGACCGTAATGATAATGGTGTTGAACATGGCTGCCCCCCTAGTCGCGCAGCTCGCGGCCGGTGATCTCGAGGAACACGTCGTTGAGGGTCGGCGGCTCGCTCCACACGCGGCCGAGCGCAACGTCGGCAGCGCGCAACGTGTCGAGGATGTCGACCAGATTGTGCGGGCTCGCTTCGCAGGTGCATATGAGCTCGCCGCCGGAAAGCTCAACCGAAAGCACGTGCTCGAGGGCGCGCAGCCGCTCGATTGTGGCTGGCTCGACGGCGCCGACCTCGACGGTCACGCGCTCACCCATCTGAATCATGCGCTTGAGCTCATCGTTGGTGCCCTGCGCCAACACGCGGCCGCCGTCCATGATCATGATGCGACTGCAGATTTGCTCGACTTCCTCCATGTAATGGCTGGTATACACCACCGTGGCGCCCTCGTCGCGCAGGCGGCAGATGCCCTCCAGGATGGCGTTGCGGCTCTGCGGGTCGACCGCCACCGTGGGCTCGTCAAAGAAGATGAGCTCGGGCTTGTACGCGATACCGCAGGCGATGTTGAGGCGACGCGCCAGGCCGCCCGAGAGCTTGCCGGGGCGAAACTTGGTAAAGTCGCCCAACCCGACGAAGTCAATCGCCTCGTCCACCAGCTCGCGGCGGCGCTTGCGGTCGTTGACGTAGAGGCTGCAGAAATAGTCGATGTTCTCGCGCACGGTGAGCTCGTCGAATACCGCCACTTGCTGCGGCACCACGCCGATGCGGCGT
Source organism: Collinsella sp. CLA-ER-H8 (assembly GCF_040092335.1). Lineage (NCBI taxonomy): Bacteria > Bacillati > Actinomycetota > Coriobacteriia > Coriobacteriales > Coriobacteriaceae > Collinsella > Collinsella sp. CLA-ER-H8. The sequence continues at coordinate 106,822 of NZ_JBBNLU010000005.1, forward strand.
TTGAGGTCGTAGCGGGCGGGCGTCATGGGCTCGCCGAACAGCTCGATGGTGCCTTTGTCGTAGGCGAGCAGCTGCAGAATGCAGTTGATGGACGTGGTCTTGCCCGAGCCGTTGGGGCCCAGCAGGCCAAAGATCTCGCCAGGGGCGATGCTCAGGTTAAAGTGGTCGAGCGCGATAAGATCGTCGTAGCGCTTGACGAGGTTTTCGACGTGGACGATATCTGTCATGAGGCGGTCCTTCTGTTGCTTGCGGCCCGGTACGATTGCATCATCGCAGGAGCCGCCGGTGCGCACCAGTGAGCTTTGTCACGAGTGCGAGGAGGCGGAGGCGAAACCCCCGCTCGCGCGAGCGATCGACGCCGCTTTGCCGCGTGAGAGGAATGTCACGGTTGCGCAGGTGGCCCCTCCACCACGCGCGGCTTCGCGTACAATACCCGTATGAACAGGCTTTTCGACAAATCGATCGTGCTGGCGTGCTGCATTGCGGCCGCCATGGGTCTTGCTGTGGACGCTCGCCTGGTCGCGGCGTTTTGCCTTGGCGTTATTGCCACTTCGCTGGCCGAGGTCGCACAGGGGGAACGCACGCGTCGTGCAAGCGAGGCCGCGAGCTACGCTTTCATCATCGCGGCTGTCTTCGTGCCGCCGTTTGTGCCGTTTGCGCCTCTCGCCCTCTATGACATCGCGCGGCGCGTGCGCCGCGAACACGCCTGGGTCGCGCTGGGCATTGGCTCCGTCTTTGCTTTTGCGCTCGTCGCGGACCTTCGCACCGACGCGCTCACCGCCCGAACGCTTCTGCTGACCGCCATCCTTTCGGTTGCCGCCACCTTGTTGTCACTGCGTACCGCCCAGCTGGAGCGCGAGCAGCAGCGCATGCGCCGCACGCGCGATGAGCTGCAGGAACGAGCCCTCGTGCTCGAAGCGCGCAACCGCGATCTTGCCGACCGCCAGGACTACGAAGTCGAGCTCGCGACGCTCGCCGAACGCGCCCGTATCGCGCGCGAGATCCACGATAACGTGGGCCACCAGCTCACGCGCGCCTCACTGCAAGCCGAAGCCTTGCGCGTGGTCCATGCCGACGAGCCCAGGGTTGCCGCCGATTTCGCCGACGTCAAACGCACGGTTGACGAGGCGCTCCAGCTTGTGCGCACCAGCGTCCACGCGCTCAACGACAACGCCGTCGACCTTTCCGTGCAGCTCGAACGCATTGTTGAAGGCGCGCGCTCGGACGGTGGCCCGCAGATTGAGCTTGAGGTTTTGGCCGAGCATGCGCCCGCAAATGTCGCCAACTGCTTTGCGGCGGTCCTGCGCGAGGCGCTCTCCAACACCATGCGCCATGCTTGCGCCCATGCTGTCACCGTACGGTGCATGGAGCATCCGTCGTTTTACCAGCTCATTGTTACCGACAATGGCGCGGGCGGGGTTCAAGCAAGCGGCCACGGCGCCGCGGAGGGCATGGGGTTGAGTTCCATGCGCGAGCGCGTCGAGGCGCTTGGCGGCACCTTCACCGCCGGCCCGCGCGCCGGCGCCGGCGGCTGGCGTGTGTTTGCCACCGTTCCCAAACAGCAAGGAGATGAGAGCCGATGAGGCTCATAGTTGTCGACGACGACCGCTTGGTGGTCGATTCGCTCAAGATTATCCTGGGCGCCCAGCCGCAGATCGAGGTAGTGGGCACCGGCGCCAACGGCAACGATGCGGTGGCGCTCTACGCCGAGCACGCACCCGATATCGCACTGCTCGACATCCAGATGCCGGGACGCGACGGCCTATCGGCGGCACGCGAGATCCTCGGGCGCGACCCTGCGGCGCGCGTGGTGTTTCTGACGACATTCTCGGATGACGAGTACATTGTGTCGGCGCTCAAGCTGGGTGCCCGCGGCTATCTGATCAAAACCGATGTCGCCGCCATTCCGCCAGCGTTGGCGCAGGTCATGAGCGGCAAACGCGTGCTCGAGGGCAAGGCGATCGAGGACGTCGATTTTGACGGAACGGACGTTGAGGCGGGCACGCCCCGCCGGCCTGCGGCCTTCGCCAGCCTAACCGACCGCGAATTCGAAGTCGCCGAGCTCATCGCCCGCGGCCTCGATAACAAGGAGATTGCCGCCACCGCCTATATGGGCGAAGGCACCGTACGCAACCACATCAGCTCGATCCTTGCCAAAATGGGCCTACGCAACCGCACGCAGATCGCTATCGCCTACCTGCGAGGGTAGTTGCCCGAAGACCGACCGTTCCGGCATAGCAAAATGGCTGCTACCGATTTAAGGCCATTTCAAAACTATGCCGGTTTACGGGGCTAAGCTCAGGGCCCCCATCCATACCCGCGTTTTCCGTAAAATGACGGCTTGTCTACCTGCGGTTTTATTTTCACGGATATCGGCATGGTTGGGAGCGCGTGACTTAGCCCCGTAAACCGGCATAGTTTTGTTCGGGCGGCCCTGGACGAGTGCCTCCGCCAGCCTCGCGGGACCAAAATGATCCGTTTTCCTCCGTCCCCAAGGGATCAGCCGGAACCGCTCGCCACGAAATCGGCCCATCTACTACGTTTGACGCGATACCCATGACCATACCTTCGTTTTGAACAAAACCACAGGCGTTCTACCTGCGGTTTTGTTTTCGCGCTTTTTGGCATGGTTGGGGGTAAGGGGCTAAACGTAGTAGATGGGCCGGTTTCGTGGCAGGCCCTTCTCGCCTACGCACAAAAGCGCCGCCACGGAGGAGGGAGATACCTCCGTGGCGGCTGGGGCTGGGGGTGGGGCTGTGTTCTGGCTCCCCGCCGGCCGCCCGGGGCCTTTTGGCCCCGGGCGCTGCCAGCGTGCCTAGCGCTTACGGATACCCCAGACCAGGGCACCGACACCGGCCATGGCAATAACAAATGCCATGAGCAGTGCGGCGGCCTGTTGGTCACCCGTGGTGGGCAGGAAACCCTTGACCGTCTTGACGATGTTCGTCACGGTCTTGGGCGTGCCGGGATCGGGTGTCGGCACGGGCGTCTCGGGCTTTTTGTACGTGTTGTTGAACACGATGCCCTCGACGCTTTTGTCGCCCTTGGTATAGGTAACGCTCGCCTTGAGGTTACCCTCACCGTCGTCGACCACGTTGACGGTCGCGGTAAAGACGGACTTGTCGTAGGTCATACCGGCCTCGTCGCCCTTGACTTCGCTGATGGTGTAGACGTGCGCACCGGGCTCGCTGTACTCAAACTTGTCGAAGTTGATCTTACCGTCGGCATCGTTGGTGACGGTGGACTCGATGTCCTCGCCAACGAGCTTAAAGCTAAACTCGTCCTTCTTGAGCTCGCGTCCCTCGAGCACCTTGAGCGCGCCGATGGAAACCTGCGTAGGCATGGCGTGATACTTGTTGGTAAAGCCAGCCGACTCGGTGGTTCCCTCGAGCTTGTGCGTCGCGCTCAGCATGCCGTCGCCGTTGTCGGAGACGGTGGTCACGACGGTGTAGGTCGTGCCGTCATAGGTGACGCCCTTGTACAGGCCGAGCGCGTTGGGGCAAGCCTCGCGCAGCGTGTACGTGTGCGTACCGGGCGCCTCGTAGCGGATCGGGCTCAGCGTAACGGTGCCGCTGGCGTCGTTGGCGCCGCTGGCGACAACCACGCCGTCCTCGAGCAGCTCAAACGTGAACTCGCCGGCTGCAAGGTCGCGGCCGGTCAGACGCTTGACCGTCTTGACCTGATCGGTCACGGAAGAATCGGTGGGCGTCACGCTGTAGGTGTTGGTGAACGTGAAGCCTGCACCGTCGTCGCCCTCGCGCACGACACGCAGATGTCCGGTACCGTCGTCAGTCACGGTGTAGGAAACCTTGCGCATGGCGTTGGCGTCGTTGGTCACACCAGGGGCGCTACCGGACTCGGCCACCGTGTAGGTAAAGGTGTGCGAGCGCGGAGCGGTGGGGGCTGCGGGCTCGGACTCGTCGCCGGGCTCGTCAGCGTTGGCATCAGCGTCGGCGTCGGCCTCTGCCTCGTCAGCATCGACGTCGTCAGCTTCGTCTGCCTCGGACTTATCGGTCGCATCGTCCGTCACGCCCAGGGCGCGGTTGAGATCCTCGAGCGTAAAGTGGATCTTGCCAAAGTCCACGTTGCCGGCCGCGTCGTTGGTTGCGGTCGTGTGCTCGGGCATCGGGGCACCCGCCTCATCGGCGGTCACGGTAAAGGTGAACTTACCCGTGATGTCGGCCGGGGTCAGGCCCTCGGCAGCCTGGAGCTTCTTGGCTCCGGCGAGCGCGGCGTCAACGGCATCGGCGCCGTAGACGTTCTCGAACAAGGGCTCGACGCCGCCGTAGTCGACCGTTGCCGTCAGGGTACCGTCACCGTTGTCGACGACGACAACCTTAAAGCCAAAGCTCCACGTTGTAGCGGAAACGCCATTTGGCAGCCCGAATAAATCTTCGTAGGCCGTGTAGTTAATGGTCCAGGCAAGCTTGCCGTCCTTATCGGTACGATAAGCAAGCCCAGCAGCCTCAAGATTAGCAAGCATCTTGGTGTCGTAGTGCAGCGTATCAAAGCTCACGTGCCCGCCGATATTGGGCTTGAGGTTTTCGTATGCCACAAGCTCACCCTGATAGGCGATACCGAACCAGAACTCGCCGTCGACCATCGGGCGACCGGTCAGGGTCTTGGCGGCAACGACCTGAGCGGCGGTGCCGCCAGGCGTGTTGGTCGTAGCGCTGTAACTGTTGTGGAACGGCACCAGGGCCTTCTCGACCTTGTTCTCGCCACTCTTGTGGACCGTCTCATGCGTGCCCTCGGGACCGCCGGAAACGGTCGTCGTGGCGGTGAGCGTACCAGCGGTGTCGTCGGCGATGGCGATCGTCACGGTGCGCGCAGCGTCGTCGTAGGTGTAACCGGGCTGGCCGTCGTTCTTTTCGGCCACGGTGTACTTGAAGGTCTTGCCGGCGTCAGCCTGCGTAAATTTAACCTCATGACCAGCCAGGATGTCGATCAGTCCGACCGTTGTCTCTGCCGCTTCGGGGGACTTGAAGCTGTTGGCCCCGGGCAGCAGACCGAGCGCGCGAGCCGAAGCGTCGTCAGCTGGTGTCACGGTAAAGGTGAACTGGCCCTCGGTCATGGGGCGGCCGTCCAGATACTTGCTGAGCCACAGACCGCCGGCAGCGGTGTAGTTAAGCTCAGTGCGATACGTGTTGGTAAAGCGTCCGTTTTCCTTCTTGGTGACGTTGGCGGTCAGGTTGCCCTCGCCGTCCTCGGTCACGGTCACTTCGGCGATCGCGACATGTGCGTCATACGTCATACCGACCGTGCTGCCCGCGTTCTCGCGAATCTCGTACTTATAGGTTCCGGCGGCAGCGTAGTGAATCTTGCCGAACTTGATGGCGGCGATGCCGCCCTTCGCGTCCTTCTTGCTCACGGTTACGGTTGCGGGATCGGGGAGCGGGGCGCCTTCGGGGGCGGTGATGGTAAAGCTGAACTCGTCCCCATCCGTCCAGTCGCGGCCGCTGATGACCTTGCTCAGGTCAAAGTCGAGCTCTGCATCGAGCGGGGTCACGCTGTAGGTGTTCTTGAACTCGGCGGGCTCGGCGTCCTTCAGGACATGCTCGGCCTTGAGGGTACCGTCGCCGTTGTCCGTGATGGTGGTCTCGATAGTGTACTTGGCGTCACTGTAGGTGATGCCCTTGCTGGTGGTTCCGCCCTTGAGCTCGCGCAGCGTGTAGGTGTGCTTACCAGGCTTGGTGTACTTCACGGCGCCCATCGTGATCTTGCCTTCGGCATTGTTGGTACCGGTAGCGATGACCTTATCGCCCTCGACGAGCTCGAAGGAGAACTCGCCTTCCTTGAGCTCACGCCCGGTCAGGACCTTGTTCGCGGTGATCTGGTCGGTGACGCTCGTCTCGACAGGCGTCACGTTATAGGTATTGGTGAACGTAAATGCCACATCGCCGTCCGGCTTGCGGGATACGATCAGATTACCCTTGCCGTCATCGGTCACGGTGAAGAAAACCTCGCGCGACAGCTTGGCGTCGTTGGTCACGCCAGCGACCTCGCCGGACTCGGTCACGGTGTAGGTAAAGGTGTGCTCGCGCTTCTCGGGCTTCTCGCCCAGAGCCTTGTTAAGGTCGTCGAGCGTAAAGGTGATCTTGCCAAAGTCGACCTTGCCCTTGGCATCATTGGTCACGCTCGCGTTCGCGGGCATGGGTGCACCCTCTTCACCGGTCACGGTAAAGGTGAACTTGCCGGCAATGTCAGCCGGGGTCAAGCCGTCGGCGACCTGCAGGTTCTTGATGCCCGCAAGCGAGGCCTCGGCAGCATTCGCGGTGTAGGCGTTCTTGAACTCGATACTCTTGACGTCCTCGGCGCCCTTCAGCTCGTGCGTGGCCACCAGCTGGCCCTTGCCGTTATCGCTGATGGTCGTCACGATGGTGTAGGTCGTATCGTCATAGGTGATGCCGCCGGCGTCGCCCTTGACCTCGCGCAGCATGTAGGTGTGCTGGCCGATCTCGGTGTACTTGATGGCGCTGAACGTCACCTTGCCGTCGGCGCCGTTTGTAACAGTCTCGACAGGCTTAACTTCCTTGTCCGCGATCTCGAGCAGCTCAAAACTGAACTCGCCTTCCGCCAAGTCGCGCCCGGTCAGGGACTTGGCCGCGGTAATCTGGTCGGTAACGCTGGACTCAACAGGATCCGCAGCGTAGACGTTCTTGAACTCAGTCTCACCCGAGGTCACCTTCACGTCAGCGCTCAGTTCGCCCTTCTTATTGGGCTTCACCGTCACGGTGATCTCCGCGACGTTACCGCTGTAGGCGATGCCGTCAATCGTGGTCCCGGCGTGCTTTTCACTGACCTTGTAGACGTACGTGCCAGGTTCGGTGTATTCGATCGTACCGAAGTCGATGGCAGCCTTGCCCTGGGCGTCCAGGTCGGCCTTGCGCACGATCGCAGTCGTAGTCGTAGGCATCGGGGCGCCGTTCTCGGACGTCAGGCCAAACTCAAACGCGTCAGCATTCGTCCGGTCGCGACCCTCGAGCACCTTGGTCAGACCAAAGCTGGCCTTGGTGTTCACCATTGCCGGCGTCATGTCATACGCAAAGCTGATCTTGCCGTTGTTGCCCAGGTAGGAATTGACATGCGTCGCGGTCGCCTTGGCGGACACGTTATTCCACTTGGGGTTGAGAACATCGGTCGCGGTACCAGTGTTGTTGTCGCCCACGCTCTTCTTGGTGGTGTGGAGCTCATCGATAAAGGCCAGGCGCGCGGTTCCCACGCTAAACGAAAGGTTGCCGTCCTCGTCGGCAACAATAGCGCCGTCAAACTTCGCAGCGTCGCCGCCGACAAACTCGATGACGGCGGTGGCGGGCTTGGCCTCGCCGTTCTTGCCCTGCTCCTCAAACTCATCCTTGTAATAATAGGTGCCAGTATCTGTCAGCGAATTCTTTGCAGGCTGCGTGCAGTCCTTATCCGCGTAAATGGGAGTCTGCTTCTGGAAGTAGTAGTAGCGGTTGGTGTCGGCCGGCTCAAAGGTCGCAACCGTATCGCCCAACGCACCACCGCTCCACTTGTTCGCGTAGAAGCTCACGGTCTTGGTGCCGTCAACGACAGTCGTATTATGCTCGATGTAGTCCTTGAGCCCTGCTACTTTCTCGGGCGTAAACAGGTTGTCAAGTGCGGCGCTCTTCACGCTCGAGGCATACTTCACCTGGATGGGCTTAACGTTGTCGACCGAAAGCTTGCCGTCTACAGTCTTAAAGTGGCTCAGCGGAATCAACGACGCAGGAATATTAACCGTTACGATATCGCCCTTCTGGAGATTATCATCGCCGGCACGCTGCACGGTGATGAGCAGGTCTTTTGCCTTGCCGGCGAACTCGTAGGTGTCGGTATTGGTTTCTTTGTTGACCGTCTTGCTCGCCTCGGTAAACGGCGTGCCGTTGATGACGACTTCGGTAAATCCGTCGACCTGCATAAAGTCGCCCAGCTCGTCGGTAAACGTGATGTAGCCGGACTTGGTCTCGTCGTAGCCCTTATGGATTTCGGTCGGATAAGGCGCCTCCGATGTGATGGCCTGCGAGATGTCGTCGAAGACCTTCTTGAGCTCTTCGGCATTGGTCGCCGACTTGTAGTAGTCGGAATTTTCCGCGCGTGTGCCAAGCTTGTCGCTCGCATACGATGTGGCATCGGGATAATTACTCGACACGGCGTGCATAAACTTGTTGACGTCGCTTGTCCCCTTTTTCGAGGGATCGGCAGCGGGGTCCGCTCCACTAAAGATGCCGATGGTATAAACGGTGGCCTTGCTGTCCTTCATGTTCTTGGCAGCCGTCACGGCATCGTTAGCGACCTTAGAATCAAACTCGTCGTAGCTCGTTGGCGTGCCGTCGGTAAAGAACACAACAATCTTCTTGGCGTCCGCGCGACTAGAAGTGATGCCTTCTGCCAGCTGCAGGCCATTGTCGGCGCGCGTGGCACCAGCTGGTTTAATTGCCTTAATTGTTTCCCTAAGATCAGTCACGCCGGGGCCGGAGCAATTGGTCAAGCCCGCCATTACCTGGGAGTAGTTGTAGGTATTAGTTCTACCAAATTCGCGTTTATCGTACGTGTTATTGCCGACCTTATCAGTCTTATCACCCGCAAACTTAACAATGGCAACCCTATGCTGCCTATCAACACCCTCGATAGCCTCGTTTTGTTTGGCGATGGTATCGATAAAGCTGTTCGCAGCGCCCTTCAGTGCATCGATACGCTTGGTGCGATCTCCGCCACCCATAGGATCATCCATCGAGCCGGAGGCATCCAACACCATCACGATGTCGAGTGGCGTGGTGACCGTCACGGTCGAATTAGACGTTGAGGACATCGCCGAAAGCGTAGTCACAAAATCTGACGCTTTGTTTTCTCCAGTTTCCTTAACCGTCTTGTCGGTCCAGATTCGACCGACGTTTTGGGTCGTTACCTTATTGCCACCGTGGCCTGCCGCCCAGATTTCCCAGCGACCGCTGGTGTCGGGGTCGACGACCTTTCCGGTCATTATCGGTCCGTCCATTCCTGTGCTGGACCTGGCGTTGGCCTCGGGCAGCATGGCGAATGCTGCGGCTGGCAACACCAGCACTACGGCCAGTATCACCGCCAAGAGACCCCTCGTGTACTTACTCATCGCGTCTCCCTTCTCGCAGGCTCAGACCTTGCATCAGCCTAAAGTTACGGAATGAGACACAATTTGGGCAGGTGACACACGTTCCAGATTCGGTTTTGGGCGTGAGACAAATGTCTCACCAAAGTTGAGACACGAGGGTTTTCGCAGGAAAACGGGTGCGACTCGGAGCCAACAGGTCAAAATGATCCGTTTTCCTCCGTCCCCGGGGGATCAGTTGGTAACGCTCGCCACGAAACCGGCCCATCTACTACGTTTAACCCGATACCCCTGACCATAACCGTGTTTTACGAAAAATCGCAGGCGTTCTACCTGCGGTTTTCTTTTCGCATTTTTTGCCGTGGTTGAGGGACGCCGCCCAAACGTAGTAGATAGGCCCATTTCATGGCGAACGGGCCACACGGATGTCCTCGCGAGGCCAAAATGATCCGTTTCCCTCTGTCCACGGGAGATCAAGTGCTGTTACGAATATGGTGTCATTTCAAAACTATGCCGGTTTACTACGATAAAAACGAGATTCCCGACCACGCGTGATTTTTTCGCAAAACTACAAGCCGTCTACCTGCGGTTTTGATTTTGCCAAATGCGGTGTGGTTGGAGGTGGGCGATTTATCGTAGTAATCCGGCATAGTTTTGTTCGCGACGGCACAACCGCACGTTTAAGCGCGGGGCCGGTGGGGCAAAATTGCCCCACCGGCCCCTATTCCAGTTCTATCCCAGCGTTACTCCGGCTTGGTTTCTACCGTGGGAGTCTTATCCGCCGCAACTGGAGTACGGGCGGTGTCCATAGTCAGGCAGTGCTTGGGGCAGCTCTCGATGCACTCGCCGCACACCACGCAGGCATACGGGTCGATCGACCACGTTCCGCCCTTGCGATCGACCACGAGCGCGCCCGCCGGGCAGCGGCGCGCGCACATGCCACAGCAAATGCACACGTCCATGTCGTTAACGATATGCCCGCGCAGGCGTTCGGGCGCCGTCAGCTTCTCCTGCGGATAGCACACCGTGACCGGCTGCTTGACCATAGAGCCCAAGGCCGTCTTGGCAAATGTCAGCAAACTCATGCCGCGCCTACCTTTCCGTGCAGCTAATGCAGGGGTCGATGGTCAGGATAATCATGGGCACGTTGGCAAGGAGCACGCCCTGCAGCGCATGCGTCAGACCCGCCAGGTTTTGCGACGTCGGCGTGCGCACGCGAAAACGGTCCAGATTCTTGGTGCCGTTACCGCGCACATAGTAATACGCCTCGCCGCGCGGCTGCTCAATCACAACCTCGCCGCGTGCGCCGTCGGCCGGTGTAAGCTTGGTGCGCCCGCCTATCCCGTCGTGCGGAATCTTGCCCACAAGCTCCTTAATGATGTCCATGGCCTGCGCGACCTCGGCACAGCGCACCTGGCAGCGGGCATAGCAATCGCCATCGGTAGCAACGATGGGCTCAAACGCAGCCAGATCCGCATAGGCACCGTCGTCAAACATGCGCACGTCGTAATCCACGCCCGATGCGCGCCCAAACGGACCGACCATCGAAAGCTCCAGCGCGTCTTTCTTGCTAATCACGCCCACGCCATGCAGGCGCTCGCCGCAGCTGTTGTCGTCCAAAAACGTATGCAGCAGGGCCTCGTAGTCAGGACGCATGGCATCGAGCGTCTGGACAATGCCCGCCAGCTCGGAGTCCTCGATATCGTGCTTAAGGCCGCCGATCTCGTTAATCGACAGAATCACGCGCCCGCCGCAAGTGCTCTCAAAAATCTTGAGTATCTGCTCGCGCAGGGTCCATGACCGATAGAACAGCGCCTCGAAGCCAAAGGCGTCGGCGAGCAGGCCCAGCCACAGCAGATGCGAGTGGATGCGCGAAAGCTCGTGCAAAATGGTGCGGATATACTGCACGCGGCCGGGCACCTCGATGTCGAGCATGCGCTCGCAGGCGCTGGCATAGCCGCAGCTGTGGCCCACGGCGCAAATGCCGCAGATGCGCTCGGCGATGTAGCCAAACTGATGCATGTCGCGCTTTTCGGTGAGCTTCTCGAGTCCGCGGTGCACAAAGCCGATCTGCGGAATTGCCTCGAGAACGCGGTCGTCCTCGATCACCAGGTCCAGATGAAGCGGCTCGGGCAGCACCGGGTGCTGTGGGCCAAACGGAATAACGGAGCGATATGCCATGGACCTTACGCCTCCTTTTTCTGCTTGTCGCGGGCGGCCTTTGCGGCAAGCGCCGCGCGGACCTTGGCCGCCTTCTCGGGATCCATGGCGGCGAGCTTTGCCTCCATCTCGGCGGCCTTGAGCGCGGCCTTCGCAGCAGCCTCATCGTGCTGAGCATCGGAGCCGGCAGCCGCAGCGGGCTGGGCGGCATCAGCGCTCGCAGCATCGCCGGCACCCGCGGCGCCCTCCCCCGCAGCGGGTGCGGCAGCGACGGCCTTCTCGGCCGCGGCCTTGCGCGCCTTGGCCTCGGCAGCGGCACGCACCTTCATGGCCTTCTCGCGTGCGGCCTTCACCTCGGGCGTGATAACGCTCATGGGTTCGGCAGTCGAGACCTGGTAGAAAAAGCCCTTAAAGTCAATCTGCATATCGGTGATGGCAAGACCGAATAGGTCGTGCGCTTCGTTTTCAAACGGAAATACCGCCGGATAGTACGAGCTGATGGACGGAATCTCCTGATACTGATCAATTCCCTCAACCATCAGGTTCTCGATCGCATAGCTGCCGTCCTGCGCAATATGCTCCTGAGTAGCACGAACGTCGATAAACGTATAGACCAGGCGATACGATCCGTCGTCCACACAGCGCTCGGCGTGCATCTGCACAAAGCGCGCGCCGACGCCCTTGAGCGCTTGGACATGCGACAGGAGCTCGTCAATCCCGACGGTGGTATAGATAGCCTTTTGCATTACTCGGCCTCCTTTGCAGCGGCGGGCACGACGGGCGTCCCAGCGGCCGTGTCGCCGGCCCCCGCAGCAGCCACAAACCCGTCCTCGCCCAGCTCAACGCCACCGTCCCAGGTAGCAGCGCCGCCTACGGTGAGCGGATCGCCGCCGGCGCGCATCACGGCCTCCTTCTGGTCCAGGATGCCGCATGCCTCCACGATGGCATCGATCACCGTCTCGGGGCGAATGGCGCACCCGGGCGCGTACACGTCCACGGGAATCGCGCGGTCCACGCCGCCGATCACGTTATAGGCATCGCGGAACACGCCGCCCGAGCACGCGCAAATGCCGCACGCCACCACGCACTTGGGCTCGAGCATCTGATTGTAGATCTGGCGCACGACGGGCAGGTTCTGGGCATTGACCGACCCCGTCACCAAAAAGATGTCCGCATGCTTGGGGTTGCCGGTGTTGACCACGCCAAAGCGTTCCGCATCGAACAGCGGCGTGAGCGAGGCCAGCACCTCGATATCGCATCCGTTGCAGCTCGAGCCGTCGTAATGAATAACCCACGGCGAGCGCGACATTTTATGATCCATGGATGCCGCCTCCTAAATAAACACGTCGACGAGGATGGGCATAAGGTTGAGCAGGCCAAACACCAGCGCCACACCCCATCCGAGCCTAAAGCAGCTGCGCCAGGTGCTGCGTGCGAAGGTGTTGTCGATCAGAACCTCGACAAAATACGCCACAGCCATCACGACCAGGGCGACCACCCAGCTCACCGGGTTGTCCCAGACAAAGAACATGCCCACCCACATCAAAAACAGCACGGTCTCGCACCAGTGCATAAGGGTCATCTTGGCCAGCGTGCCGCCGCTCATCTCGGTGGCGACACCCTGGACAATCTCCTGATGCGCGTGATGCGAGTACGAAAGGTCAAACGGCGACTTGCGCAGCTTGATGGTAAGCACCGCGAGCAACGCGAGGAAAATGGGTGCGCTGTACACGATGATGGGGGCCGACTGCCCCGTCACGGCGATGGAATCAAAGCTATCGGTGGCGAGATACAGGCCCACGCTCATCAGCAGAACGGCGGGCTCGTAGCTCATAACCTGCAGCAACTCACGATCGGCGCCGACCTGCGCAAACGGGCTTTGCGTCGAGGCGGACGCCAGCACCACAAAGATCGCGGCGAGCGTCACCATAAAAGCGCACAGCAGCGTGTTGGAGCCCGACACAAAGATGCCACCGCCCACCACGGTAAAGATGAGCGCGCACGCCATATAGGTATCGTCCATGGTGTTTACGCTGGCAGGGGCTTTGCGCAGCAGCTTGGCAACGTCGTAGAATGGCTGGAGCAGGCGCGGGCCCACGCGGCCCTGCATGCGGGCCGAAAGTTTGCGGTCGAGGCCGTCGATCAGGCCGCCCACAAGCGGCGCCAGCAGGGCAAACGCCACGGTGCCAATAAAAATGCCCACGACACCCGAACCTTCAAAATACTTGCCGCGCAGCACCGAGGGCGCACTCATGGCAAGTCTCTCGGGCCCAATCCACGCGCAACACAGCAGCGCAAACAAGATAATGCTGCAGCACACGACGCTACCCGCGGGGCCAATACGCTTCTCGCCAAGGGCATCCTCCGAATACCAATTGCGCTTTTCGGCCTTCACCTCGCGTCCCATCGAGCCGCGGAAATGGCGATATTTGTCGGTTCCCACGCCCGAAAGGTACACGTTGACGTGCGGCTTATTGCTCACGCGGAATGAAGTCAGCAGCACCACGGCGATAAAAGCCACGATAACGACCATCAGATACATGGCATCCTTGCCGATAACGTATGGCACGCGGCCAAACACCATGGCCAAGTAAGGCGACACCAGACCACTCGAGATGAGCGGGAACGCCACGCAGCACAGAATCAGCAGCGCGGCGATGGTGTTGAGCGCCATCCATTCGGTCTTATGGACATTGACCTCAACGTTTTGAGCCGTGGGGTCGACACCCGAAAGCTTGGCGAGCCACTTACCCCAGAAGAAGAACGTCGCGGCAGAGCCAAAGGCCAGCACCATGATCATGAGCACGTTGCCGGTCTGCGCAAACGCCACCAGGGCGCCCCACTTGGACACGAGCATGCCAAATGGCGCCACAAACATGCCCATGATGCCCAGCATCATCAGGCGCGTCAGGTGCGGCATGCGGCTGAACATACCGTCCATGTCCTCGATATTGCGGCTGCCGATATGATGCTCGGCCGTGCCCACGCACAGGAACAGCAGCGACTTTGCCACCGTGTGGAACAGGATCAGAAAGATGGCCGCCCATACGGCCTCGGGCGCGCCGACACCCAGGCAGGCACTGATAAGGCCCAAGTTGGAAATGGTGGAGAATGCGAGCACGCGTTTGGCGTTGCTCTGCGAGATGGCCATGAGGGCAGCGAGCAAAAACGTGATGGCACCCACACTCGTGACCATAAAGCCCGTCACGGGATAGATGGCATAGAGCGGGCTCAGCTTGACCATTAGGAACACGCCGGCTTTAACCATGGTTGACGAGTGCAGCAGGGCGCTCGTGGGAGTGGGGGCAACCATGGCACCCAACAGCCAAGTGTGGAACGGCATCTGTGCGGCCTTGGTGAGTGCGGCGAGCGACAACAGGATGACCGGCATCACCAGCAGTGCGGATTGCGCGGTACCGGCGCCGGAAAGCTCGATCATGCCCGAGATGGTCAGCGGCATGCCGTTAACGTGCAAGAACATAAGGCCCGCCAAAAACGCGATACCGCCCAGCATGTTGAGGATGATCTGGGTAAAGGCGTTCTTGATGGCCTCGGGCGTGCGCGTGTAGCCAATCATAAGGAACGAGCACACGGTGGTGATTTCCCAGCCGCAGAACAGCCACTCAAGGTTATCGCTCGTCACGATGACGAACATGGCCGAGAGGAACAGAAACATAAGTGCCAGGAACTGCGGGCGACGGTCGGGCGCGGTCTGCCCGCGCAGCGCGGCCTCGTGCTCGTCATGAGCCTGGAAGTCCTTCATGTAGCCCAGGGCATACACGCAGATTAGGCTGCCGACGATACCGACGGCGAGGACCATGATCACACTCATGTAGTCCAGGTAGAGCGGCGTCGCCGTGACGGCTTCGGCCGCGGGCAACGTCATGGCTGCAAAGGCGAGCGAGCCCACCAGCTGGACTATGCCGAGCACCGTGGTGAGCGCGTTCCTGTATTTGTACGCGTTGTACAGGATGACGGCGCACAGAATTACGTCGATGACGGAGCTGACGATCGAGAGCACATGCGAGGTGCCGGGGGCAACCTCAAAGCTCTGCGGACCCGTGCCAAAAAACATGACGGCGACTACAACTGTCACCGCCATAATAATGCCGGAGCCTATGAGCCCTACCGCATCGCGGGCTCGCTCACCGCGCGCGAGCAGCATACCCAGCGCCGGTACCAGCGGAAACAGGGTAAGGAAATACAGTAGCGTCATACCATCACTCCCCCGTGCAAAAACGCTGCAATTGTTTAACGTTATAGCTCAATTGAGGAGTAGCGACGGCAGGTTTTCGGTCAACTGGGGAGTTTTAGGCGTACGGGGTAAGGAGTCTGTCCGCATTGGAGTAGAGGGGTGACGTTCCCTTACCGCAGCGACGGACGCGCGGGCCACTGCGCGCGGTTTATTGGCCACGTTGGAGGATGTCCCGATAGGCTCGCGCCGGTCCAAAAAGTTGGCGCGGCAAGAAAAATGCGCCCCTGTGGGCGCACCATCCCGTTTGCTATTCCGCCTTTTTAACGCGCGGCTTGCGACCGCGCGGCTTATCGACCAGTGCGGCCTCACCGCTCTCGCGGTACTGACGGCACCAAGCCTTGACCGAAGACTCGCTGGGAATCTTGTGCTTGATCATGGCCTCGCGAACCGTCAAGCCGTTTTCCAGACGGTCCTTAACCACAGCGAGCTTTACGTCGTACGAATAGGTGTGATGATGCGAACCGGCATTGAGAACGGCGTCGGCACCGCCCACGGCATACGCGCGGGCCCACTGACGAGCCGTGGCCTGGGGAATGCCAAGCTCCGCAGCGAGGGCGCGATGACCGACCCCCTCTTGGAGGATCTCGACGGCGCGCTGCCTAACCTCGGGCGCATGCGTGCGAGTCCTAGTTGCTTCCGACATACCTGCCACTTCTTAGCCTTAACCGTTAATCTGCTTTCTTACGTGCAAGTTAGATAGTAGCATTTTACTGTTTGCTCAAAGCAGTTAATTAAAATAGACGCGGCGTTATCTGGGCATTTGGCACCAAATTACGACATTTCTTTATCGATTATTTACGCTGGTAGCCGACTCGCAGCTAATCGTCATTCGCTTGTCAACAAAATTGGCATCTCTTTATGTCCTTTGGTATAGAGGATATAGTTATTAACCCCTCCCCCAATAATTTTGAGTGATCTGCAAGGCAGTAGACGTCCTCACTCCTCATGATTACCGCGCATTGCCATCCACCGGAGCAAAACAAAAGGGCGGGACCTGCTGCGCTTGCAGGCCCCGCACCGATTGACACCCGACGGGACACAGCCGGGCGAAACGGATCCGTGCTACCGTCCCGCCTGGCCGCGATGTTCAACTACAGCTCGTTGGCCGCGTGATACGCCGTGCGAATGGCGCTCGCAATGTCGGCGGTGCGCTCGCCCGAGCAGTCGCCCACGCAGGTCACGGGCACCGTCACGCCGTCCAGGTCAAACGCGTTGGCCTTGGAGCCCACGGCCATCACCACGTAATCGCAGGCGATCTTCACCGGCTCCTCGGCGCCGTCCTCGGTGGTGCGCACGGCCTCCACGCCCTCGTCGGTAATGGCGGTCAGGCGGGTCTTCACGTGCTGCTCCACGTTGTGCTCGGCAAAGTCGCTCATAATCAGCGGCAGAATGGTCTCGGACTCGCCCGCGGCAATCTTGTCGAGCATCTCCACAATCGCCACCTCGCAGCCGTGCTGCAGCAGGTACTCGGCAGTCTCGGTGCCCACCAGGCCACCGCCAATAACGGCGACGCGCCCGCTGAGCTCTACCTTGCCGGCCAGCACGTCCCAGCTCGAGACGACCTTGTCCGAGTCGGCGCCCGGAACGGGGATGACCACGTCGTGTGCGCCCACGGCCACAATCGCAGCGTCGGCGGCGTTGAGGTCCTCAGCGGTAGCGGCATGGCTGAGCTCAACCTTCACGCCCAGGCCAGGCAGAATCTTCTCGTAGTACTCGACCGAGCGCATGATCTCGTCCTTGCGCGGAGGCGCAGCCGCCAGCACAATCTGGCCGCCCAAGTGATCGCTCGCCTCGTAGATGGTCACGTCGTAGCCGCGCTTGGCCGCCACGCGTGCGGCCTCCAGGCCGGCGATGCCACCGCCCACCACGGCGATCTTCTTGTCGCCCTCGCCCGGCTTGATGGCGATGGTCGCCTCGTCACCGTTCTCGGCATTAAGCACGCACGAGATGTACTTGCGGTTTTGAATCGCGTCGACGCAACCTTTGTTGCAGTTGAGGCACTCGCGGATGGGTTCGCCCGTGGCGGCCTTCAGCGCAATGTCGGGGTCGCACATGAGCGAGCGGCCATAGGCGATGATGTCGGCGGCGCCGTCTTCCAGAATCTTCTCGCCGGCCTCGACCGAGACAACACGGCCGACGGTTGCCACCGGCACGGAGACCAGGGCCTTGACGCGCTCGGCCACGGGCAGCGTCCAGTTGTAGGGCATGGCGCCCATGGGCGGAATGGTGTCGCCCATGTTGCCGGTGTGGTTGGCCTGTGCGACCTGGATCATATCGATGCCCGCGCCCTCGAGCAGCTTGGCGAACTCGCAGGCCTCGTCGGGCCGCAGGCCGCCCTTGCCGCGCGGCGTGCCGTCGGGGTTCTCCATGATCACGGGGAGCTTGTACTCCACCATCAGCTGCGGCGCAGCCTCCTTAATGGCGGCGACGACCTCCAGCGCATAACGGACGCGGTTCTCGAACGAGCCACCATACTCGTCGGTGCGCTGGTTGAGGATGGCCGAGCACAGCGAACCCACCAGGCGGTCGCCGTGGACCTCGATGGCATCGATTCCGGCCTGCTGCGCGCGGGCGGCCGAGGCGGCGATGGCCTCCTTAATCTGGGTGAGCTGCTCTACGCTCGCCTCGTTCACAAAGTGCTGCATGTCGTGATGCAGCTTGGCGTAGGCCTGGTTGCGGATCTCGTTGGACTCGGCCATCTTGGCGGCAAAGGTCTCCTCGTCGCCGGCGGCCTTGGCCTCCTGCGCGGCCTTGGCAGCGGCCATGGAGCCCATGACCATGCGGCCGACACCGGGCACGTCGTACTCGGGGTGGAACAGCTGCAGCGCGACCTTGGCGCCGTGCTTGTGGACGGCGTCGGCCAGCGCCTTAAACGTGGGGATCTGGGCGTCGGTTGCCAGCTTGGGCGTGGGGCTTGCGGTCATGACGGGAGCTACGTCGCCGATGACGATGTAGCTCACGCCGCCACGGGCCAGGCGCTCGTAAAAAGCCAGGCTGCGGTCGCCAATGGAACCGTCGCGCTCCTCGTAACCGGTGGTAAGCGGCGGGAACATAATGCGGTTCTTGAGCTCAAGGGGGCCAACCGTAATGGGCTGGAGCAGCTTGCATGCAGGTGCGGTCATGGATATTCCTCTCTTGTAGGCGCGGCGGCGATGATGCCGCGTAGTTGTCTAGAGGATATGGCATGGGAATACAACAGCGCAACGGAAATCGGCGGACAGCAGGTGGCGGCAGGTGGATGGGGCGAGGCGGCCCGTCGGTTTGTCTCAATCTGTAACAGTTACGCGACAAAACCGGGTCTTACTGTTACAGATCGAGACATTCCTCTTGGCCCATCCTCAACAGTCTAGATCTGTAACAGCTAGGCCCACTTTTGGCCCCTATCTGTTACAGATCGAGACAAACCAAACCCTCCTGCTAGAAAATCTAAATCTGTAACAACAACTCGGCAAAATCCGTCCCTCGTGTTACAGATTTAGACAAACACGACCCAAACCACCGGTATATCTCGATCTGTAACACCTAGCCGCCCAAATCGGGTCTAGATGTTACAGATCGAGATTTTGATTGAGAGGCCGAGAATTGGACCGAAAACACGATCCCGAAATAACAAAAAAGCTCGCCGGCTAGGCCGACGAGCTGCAAGTTCTTGGTCGCGGGGGCAGGATTTGAACCTACGACCTCCGGGTTATGAGCCCGGCGAGCTACCAGACTGCTCCACCCCGCAATGTCTGGGCGCCTCATGTGCGCAAGAAAGGATATTACGCGGGAGTTCGGTAAACGGCAAGGAAAATCTCGTAGAGCATAATTCCTTCATATTTAAACCCCTCAGCCCCTATCACCGTAAACGAATCGCAGCCGAGCGCCGTCGACGGCACGTATACAATGGTGCGCGTCCTTTTATGCCAACACTGGGAGTAGACATGCTGCTCGCTATCGATATGGGAAACACGCAGACGGCCATGGGCCTGTTTGACGGAGACGAGCTGGTGCAGTCGTGGCGCATGCCCACCGACCGCTCCTATACCGCCGACGAGATCCACGTGCGCCTGATGGGCTTCTTTAAGATGTACGACCTCTCGCTCGGCGCGGTCGACGCGATCGCCTTTGCCGGCGTGGTGCCGCAGCTCTCGCGCGAATGGCACGCCGTGGCCGACCGCATTGCCGCAGACGCCATCGTCATCGGGCCGCAGACGGCCGCCGTGACCAAGCTGCGTGCGGCGCGACCCCAGGCCGTGGGCGCCGACCGCGTAGCTAACGCCGTCGCAGCCGAAGCTTTCTACGGCGCGCCGGCGATCGTGGTGGACTTTGGTACCGCGACCAATATCGACGTCATCGATGAGGACGGCTATTACATTGGCGGAGCGATCGCGCCGGGCATCCGCATCTCCATGGACGCGCTTGCCGCCCGTGCCGCCAAGCTCGCCAGCGTGCCGCTCGAGGCACCCGAGCATGCCATCGGCCGCGACACCGAGGAATGCATCAAAGTCGGCGCCGTGATGGGCGCCGCCGCCATGGCCGAAGGCCTGGTCGCGCGCATGAAGCGCGAGCTGGGGCGCGAGGACGCCACCGTTATCGCCACGGGCGGCCTCGCCAGCATCGTCGCCGATTCGACCGATGCCTTCGACGTGGTCGACGGACAGCTCACCATCAAGGGCATCTGCGAAATCTTCCGCCGCATGCAGGAGCTGGGATAGAGCAGGGGCTAAAGTCGAGCGCGAGCGGCGAACTAGGCAATGCATCGGTCCTATTCCTCAAAAACGAAAATTTTTCAGTTTTGAGGAATAGGATTAAGGCAGCTCGGCAGTCACGCAAAAGCCCTCCCCGGCACAGGCCGAAGAGGGCTTCGTTGTCATCGTTATCTTTGAGTGCGGGCGCTACGCGTTACAGTCCGCGAATTCGTACAGCCTCGGGCGGAAACTCTTGCTCGCCGGCATCGGTCTTGATAGTCGCACGACCCCAGATATCCAGGCCCGCAAACACACCGACCGCAAGCGGCAAACCGTTGGGCGACACCGCCGCAACTTGGCGGCCCAGCAGCGGCACCATGTCGAAGTACTCGCCCAGCACGGGAGCCAGCGGCCCTGCGGCGCCTTGCGGCGTGTTGGCAACAACCGCCCAGGCGTCCACGCGGGCCAGCACGGCGGCGGCCAGCGTCTCGACCAGCGCTTCGTCAGCCACGTCCACACCAAGCTCGCTCAACGCCGAATGCTCAATATCAACCGTCACCGCGGCAAACATGCCCGCAGCACCGGCACCGCCGTTCACGGCAACACGCGCGAGCGACGTCTCAAACGCAGGCGCACCGCACACGATATCGCTCGGCCACTGGATGCCCACTTTGCCGGCAAGCCCCAGGCCCGGCGTTGCGGCCGTGCCCGCGAGCGCGTCCATCATACCCATTGCGGCCACAAACGGCAGGCCGTGGAAGGCGTGCATGTTCACATCGGGGCGCACGACCAGCGAAAACATCAGCGATGCATCGCCCGCGCTCCACGCGCACCAGCCCGCGGACATGCCCTCGCGGCCCGCGTCGCGCGCCGCGTCGAGCTCGGTGCCAGCGGCAACAGCATTCATCTCGATCATCTACATACGCCCCAATTCGCCCACGATATGGCCCACGCGGTCCTCGGGCTCCTTGACCTCGACGCCGTTGTAGCGGAAGAACCGCGCCGGGTCGTGCATCAGGTCCTCGAGCGGCACCAGCACAAAATCGCGTTCGCCGATCAGCGGATGCGGCAGGCGCAGCTTTTTGCCGCCGTGGGTCTCGCCGTCCATCCACAGCAGGTCCAGGTCGATGGTGCGCGGACCGTTGGCCTTGGCCTTTTTGGAGCGGTCGCGTCCCAGCTCGGCCTCGATCTTCATGAGCTCGTCGAGCAGCACCAGCGGCGCAAGCTCGGTCTTGATCTCGATGACGGCGTTGGCAAACGCGTCCTGGCGCGTCTCGTAGGCAGGCTCGCTCTCGTAAATCTTGGAGGAGTTAGACACGCAGGTGAGTGGAATCTCGGCGATCATCTCGCGTGCGGCGCGGATGTTGTCGCAGCGATGCCCCAGGTTGGAGCCCACGGCCACAAACGCGCGGCGCGGCTGTGGCTTGGCAACCGCCCAGTAGCCGCTCAGGAACTGCGCAAAACCCGCGGCGTCGTGCACGCGCACGATGTTGGCACCGGCCTGGATAGCGCCCAGGCACACGCCAAACGTAGCGGCATCGCGCTCGGCGGCCTCGGTCACGCCCGAGACGGCGCCCACAAAGCGCTTGCGCGACACGGCGCACATGAGCGGATAGCCCAGTGACGCCATCTTGGCAGTCTCGCGCTGGATGACGATGTCCTCGTTAGCCGACTTACCAAAGCCCGGACCAGGATCGATGCAGATACGGTCGCGCGACACGCCGGCATGGATGAGTGTGCGGGCCTGGTCGGATAGAAAGCCCATGACGCGGCGCATGATGGGCGCAGAATCGGGCAGGGTAAAGCGGCGGAGCTGCGAGGTGGGCACGTAGGCCTCCTCGCGGCGGGCGCTGCGGCGCATCATGGCGGCCAGGCGGTCATTGGACTCCGATGCGGCCTCGGTGGCCTCGGGCGCAGCCTCGGGCGCGGGCGCAACGGTCTCGGCGGCAGCAGCCCGCTCGGCGGCGGGCGTCTCCTGCTCGCTTGCAGGCTCGGACGTGGGCTCCGGTTCGCCAAACGGCAACGAGGGCTGCACCACGCCGCCCGGAAGCTTGGCCTCCGACTTAGGCTCACCCAGCAACTTGCCGCGACGGCGGCGAGCCGGCTTCTCGGCCTCACGCGCGGCCTCGGCAGCCGCCTCGCGCGCCTTCTCGGCAACAAACGCCGCTGCCGAGGTATCGAGCTGCACCGTTGCGTGCGTGCGGGTGGGCGCGGCGACCTCGCCGGCATGCATCACGATGACGCCGCAGGTGCTCGTCTTAACAAACTCGACCATCTTGGGATCGGTGAAGCCGGTCACGTCGTTGACGATCGAGGCGCCGCAGCGCACGGCCGCCTTGGCAACCGCCACATGACGCGTGTCGATCGAGACGATGGCGCCCTCCTTGGCCAGCGCGCGCACCACGGGCAGCACGCGGCGAGCCTCCTCGTCGGGGTTGACCGGGGTAAAACCAGGGCGCGTGGACTCGCCGCCCACGTCGATGATGTCGGCGCCGGCGTCGAGCATCGCTAGGCCGTACTCGATGGCGGCATCCGGGTCGAAGTGCTCCCCGCCATCGCTAAACGAATCGGGCGTCACGTTGAGGACGCCCATGATGCGCGGACGGTCAAAGCTGAGCTCGTACTTTCCGCACCGCCATGTCTTGCTGTCGTTCGCCATGAACATCCTCCTAAAATGCCCACGCCGCCGAGCTTGGGGAGCTGGCGGCGGGGTCGCTTTGCACTCAGTCTTTCTATTGTATCCGCGCGCGCGGGCTAGAACGCAAACGCGGCCGCGATGTCGCAAGAAATCAGCAGGTCGGCATTTGCATCCTGATCGGTGGGAGCAAGGTTGCATATGGCCAGCGTATCGCCGGTAAAGTAACGCGTAAGGCCTGCCGCCGGATACACCACGAGCGAGGTCCCGCCCACAATGAGGGCATCGGCCGCGGCGATGGCGGCAACGGCACCGGTCAGCACGTGCTCGTCGAGCGGCTCCTCGTAGAGCACCACATCGGGCTTAATGCGCCCGCCGCACGCGGGGCACACGGGCACGCCCGCGGCGTCCTCGTGCTCGCGCGAGCGAATCCACTCGGCGCTATAGACCGCGCCGCACGACTGGCAAATGTTGCGATGGACCGATCCGTGCAGCTCGAACACGCGCTGTGAGCCGGCCATCTGATGCAGACCGTCGATATTTTGCGTCACCACGGCATCAAGCTTGCCGGCGCGCTCCAGCTCGGCCAGCTTGGTGTGGCAGCGGTTGGGCTTGGCGCCAAGCGCGATCATCTTGGTGCGGTAAAAGTCGAAGAACTCCGCAGGATGCGCCTCGTAAAAGCTATGCGACAGCATGGTCTCGGGCGGATAGGCAAACTGCTGGTGATACAGGCCGTCCACGCTGCGGAAATCGGGGATGCCGCTCGCCGTGGAAACACCCGCGCCGCCAAAGAAGACCACGCGCTTGTGGGTGTCAAACAGATCCGCCAGCGCGGCGGAGGCCTGTTTGGAGTCCGTTATCGCCTGCGTCATATGAGTCCTCCGTCCTTGTCTCCGGGACGGCGGCGTTCGCACTATCACTCGCGGACTCCGCCCCGCTCTTGTTGCGTTAATCTTAAGCCTGCCAACCCCGTCGAAAGGACACCATGCCTCAGACTTACACTTTCGCCTCGTGGAACGTCAACGGCCTGCGCGCCGTGCTCAAAAAGGACCCGAGCTTTATCCAGATCGCGCAAGAACTCGACGTCGATATCCTGGCGCTGCAAGAGACCAAGCTGCAGGAGGGCCAGGTCGATATCGACCTGCCCGGCTATCACCAAACCTGGAGCTACGCCGAGCGCAAGGGCTACTCGGGCACCGCGGTCTTTAGCCGCCAGGAACCGCTGCGCGTACTGCGCGCCGATGCGCTGCTGCCCTACGCCGGCGAGGGCGAGGCGGCCGAGCTCGTCGCCCAAGCCGCGACCGAGGGCCGCGTCTGCGCGCTGGAGTTCGACAAGTTCTGGTTTGTGGATGTCTACACTCCCAACGCGCAAAACGAACTCGCCCGCATCGACGTGCGCATGGCCTGGGACGATGCCTACCGCGGCTTTTTGAACGCGCTCGAGTGCGAGACCGGCAAACCCGTCGTAACTTGCGGCGACTTTAACGTGGCGCACGAGGAGATCGACCTTAAGAACCCCAAGTCCAACCGCGGCAATGCAGGCTTTTCGGACGAGGAGCGCGGCAAGTTTACCGAGCTGCTCAACGGCGGGTTTACCGATACCTGGCGCGCGGCAAACCCCGACGTCGAGGGCGTCTACAGCTGGTGGAGCTACCGCTTTAATGCCCGTAAGAACAACGCAGGCTGGCGCATCGATTACTTTCTGGTAAGCGATTCGATCGCCGCCAACGTTCGCGACACCGGTATCCGTGGCGATATCTTCGGCAGCGACCACTGCCCCGTCACCCTCACGCTAGAGCTCTAGCCCCAAGTAATTTCCTGGGGGACAGAGGAAAACAGATCATGTGACCCCTCTCCCCCTATAAGTTGCAGTGGAATAGTTCCTGTTTGGGCAGCAAATTGCCAAAAACGAGAACTATTCCACCGCAAGTTCGTGAGGGAACGCAAAATGCCTTACAGCCCGTATTTCACGACGACACGGTTAATGCGACGGCACCAAGGCTTGTACAAGGCGGCCAAGAACACGCAGGTCGCAAGGCCGTGCGTAATGTCGAACGGCACCGCCGTGGCAAGACGCGCCACGGCGCCCGCCCACGTGAGCGGCTGCACAAAACCGATGATATCGTAGGCGTTGATCACCACGCCGTAGAGCAGGCCCGATGCAAAGCCGTACGCCATCAGCGACGGCATGCGCACGGTTCCATCCGCACGGTCGAACGCGCCCGCATGCGCCAACTCACCGCCAACATAGCCAACCAGACCCCAGGCATACATCTGCCATGGCGTCCACATGCCCTGCCCAAAAAAGAAGTTGCTGGTCAGCGCCGCCAGCGCGCCGACCATAAAGCCGTTACGACGACCGAGTGTCGCCCCGGCGATAATGGCGATGGCGCTCACGGGTTTAAAGTCAGGAATGGGTCCAAACAAGATGCGCCCCGCTGCGGCCAACGCCGCCAGAACCAGCGTTGGCATAATCTGGCGCAGGCCCGGTCGCGACGCCTCGTAGCCCGCAAAGAACAACGCAAGCACCAGCGCCACCACGACAAGCATGGCAAGCGCCGCCTGCTCAACGCCCGCCAGCAACGCCGCAGCCATCACTGCGGGAACCGCCAGCAGCAGCGGGATCTCCAGTTTTGCGAGTAGGCGCGCGACGCGATAATCCGTCATCCCATCACGCCCTATAAAACACATTGTCGGCAAAGAAGTCGGACGGCGGCTCCATGCAGGCAATCTCGCCGTCGAACATCATGGCAATGTCATCGGCAACCTGCTCGGCAAAATCCAGATCGTGCGTGGCCATGATGACGGTGCCGCCAGCCTTCGCATGGTCACGCAGGGCGCGAGCGATGATACGGCGGCTGGCCAGGTCCAAGCCCTTGGTGGGCTCATCGAGCAACAGCAGCTCGGGGCCAATCAGAAGCAGTTTTGCCAACGCAAGCAGTTGACGCTGCCCGCCCGAAAGATCGTACGGGTGGCGCCCATCCAGGCCGTCCAATCCCAGCTGCGCCGCGCGCTCCTGGGCCGCGCCCTCGTCATACCCGCAGGTCGAAGCCCATTCCATCAGCTCATCGCGCACTGTCTCGGCAACCAGCAACGCCTTGGGATTCTGAGGCAGCAGTGCCGCCGAGGCAGCCCCGCGCTCCATATGCCCACGCTGCAACTTGACCGTCTTGGCCAGCACCGAAAGCATTGTCGACTTACCACAGCCGTTACCGCCCACAACCGCATGCACCGCGCCTGCCGAAAACGACGCATCGAGCCCGCGCAGCACCCAGCCGGACGCCCGATCGTAGCGAAACCAGCTCCCTGCCAGGGTGGTAGCCGACCCAGCGTGCATTTTTGGGAGAATTCGGCATCCACCGGCGCGCGATGGCGCCCCCGAGTCGTCTTGCGGCGGTATTTGCGCTTCAAATTCACCAGATTTGTCCGATTTCAGCCATTTTTCTGCACCCGGAGCGCCCGCGCGCGGGTCCAAAGAGCCCAGCTGGCCACTGGCGCTGCTGAAAACTCCGTTTTTTGCACGCCGCGAGGCACCCCACCCTGACGCCTCGCCAGAAAACAGCTCTTCACGATGCCCCAGGGAGGCAATGTCGGCCACCTCGCACACGCGTCCGTCTTCAATCCGATACGCGCACGTCGCGTATTCGAGCATCGGACGTGGCTGATGCGTTGCCACGACAACCGTGCAGCCCAGCTCGCGATTCACGCGGAACAGCGCATGCAGAAAACTCTTCTCGGCAACGGGATCCAGTTGGGACGTGGGCTCGTCGAGCAGCAGCACGCGTGGGCGCAGCGCCAGCACAGCCGCCAGCGACAGCAGCTGTTTGCGTCCACCCGAAAGCGTATCGGTATCGCGGTGGAGCCAATCCTCCAACCCAAAGAAATAGCTGGTCTCGGCCACGCGACGGCGCATCTCGTCGCGCGACATGCCTAAGTTTTCCAGACCAAACGCCATCTCGTGCCACACGGTTTCGCACACGATCTGGTTCTCGGGGTCCTGAAACACATAGCCCACGCGCTCCGCGGACGCCCGAACATCCATGTCGGCAACGCTCTCGCCCAGCACGCGCAGCTCGCCAGCGCATTCGCCCGTCGGCGAAATCTCGGGTTTGAGCAGCGAGAGCAGCGTTGACTTACCCGACCCCGTACCACCTACCAGCAGTGCAAACGCCCCTTGGGGAACAGACCAGTCGAGCCCGTCGAGCACCGGCGCCTCGGCCCCGGGGTAGGCAAAGCGCAGACCCCGCGCTTCAATCGCCGGCGTATCCGAGCCGCACACCATGCCCGCCATCATGCTTCCGTCCAACCGGGTCATCAGCCAAACCTCTTCTCGTCAATCGCGTGCAGCACACAGGGCGGCGCCATCCAGGCCGCGTATACAACATAGCCCGGCCACGGCGCCGGCGCCGATAGCTGCGGGTAAAACGAATACTGCGTCGTCGCGGTCCATGCCACCGCCACCGCGGCGGCACCAAACAGCGCAAGCCCAACCAGCGCGGCAATATCGCCGCGCCCCAGCCGATACCGCGCATACGTCGTGCGACGCGTCACGGCGCCCCACCCACGGGAGCGCATGGCGTCCGCGCGCTCCAGCGAATCCTCCATGCCCCAGCCCATCAACACACTCGATGCGCGCAAACGCGAGCGCACGGGGTCGGCCGGCGCGCGGCCAGGCACATCAATCGCATCCTGCACCGCCAGCACCGTACGACCGCGGCGCAAAAACTGCGGGATAAGCCGCATGCACATCGAGATCATGAGCGCGATCACCGGCGCGGCGTTACCCAAAAGCGCAAGCACCTTGTCGTAGCCAAGCATCGATGCCGCCGCCTCAAACCACAGCACGCTCGCCACAAACAGCCCACCCATGCACAGGCCGTAAACCATGCTCTCTAGATACACCGCACGCATGCCAATACGGAACAGCTCCGTCGAGCCCGAGGCGCTAAACAGCGGATTGAGCACCGCGATGATCAAAATCACCGGCAGCTGCCAGCGAAGCGCCCCCAACGCGCGCGCGACGCCGCGCGTCGCAAACCCGTACGCCAACCCGCCCGCAAGCGACAGCGCAATCAGCACCGGTTGCATCGAGAACATGGTGAGTCCCAGCGTCAGCACCGTGTAGAGCGCCGGCACCGCCGGATGCGACATCGAAAATGCCGCGACGGGTTCGTTGCCCGATTCCTCTCGCATGATATCCACGGGCACCTCCCATCCCCTCGTGCAAAACGCCAACGCCGCAGCGCCGCCGCCATGCACAACCAGCGCAAACACCACGCCGGCGGCAGCGACACCGGCCGTCACGCGTCAATCGTTACGCGCTCATCATATGCCTGCGGTATCATATTGTGCCGTGTATCGTTTCCAAACACACGTCTCTATAACGTAACAGGAGATCACATGGACGCAACCGCAATTATCCTCGCCGCCGGCGAGGGCACCCGCATGAAGTCGAACCACTGCAAGGTTTCGCACAAGATCCTGGGCAAGCCCATGGTCCAGTGGATCGTCGACGCCACCATCAAGGCCGGCTGCAGCCGCGTCGTGGTCGTCATCGGCAGCCACGCCGACGAGATGCGCGCCCTTATCAACGGCGCCTACGCCAACAGCGCCACCAAGGTCGAGTGCGTCGAGCAGACCGAGCGCCTGGGCACCGGCCACGCCGTCAAGGTCGCGCTCGAGGCCTGCGGCATCACGCAAGGCCCCGTCGTCGTGCTCAACGGCGACCTGCCGCTCATTACCGCCGACACCGTCGCCAAGTTCGCGCAGACCGTCGCCACCGGCGAGCTCGCCTGCACCGTCATGACCATGACCCCGCCCGACCCCTTCGGCTACGGCCGCATCAAGCTGGGCGCCGACGGCCAGATCGAGCGCATCATCGAGCAGAAGGACTGCACGCCCGAGCAGGCCGCCACGCTGCTGGAGTGCAACGCCGGCTGCTACGCCTTCGACGGCGCGCAGCTCGCCGCCCACATTGACGAGATCGGCAACGACAACGCGCAGTCCGAGTACTATCTGCCCGACATGCTCGAGATCCTCAAGGGCCACGGCCAGGCAGTCTCCATCTTCCACTGCGACGACTACCGCGACGGCCTGGGCGTCAACAGCCGCATCCAGCTCGCGCAGCTCACCGCCATCGCGCGCGACCGCATCAACGAGCACTGGATGGCCGAGGGCGTTACCTTCATCGATCCCACGCAGGCCTGGATCGGCCCCGATGCCGTTATCGGCCGCGATACCGTCGTGTGGCCGCAGACGCACCTGATCGGCCACGTCACCGTGGGCGAGGAGTGCCAGCTCGGCCCCAACAGCCGCCTCACCGACACCACCGTCGGCAGTGGCTGCACCATCGATGAGACCATCGCCATCGAGGCCGTCATCGAGAACGGCGTCGACTGCGGCCCGCGCGCCTACCTGCGCCCGGGCACTCATATGCTCGACGGTTCCAAGGCCGGCACGCACGTGGAGATCAAGAAGTCCACGATCGGTGAGGGCTCCAAGGTGCCCCACCTGTCCTACATCGGCGATACCACCATGGGCTCCGGCGTCAACGTGGGCGCGGGCTCCATCACCTGCAACTATGACGGCGTGCACAAGCACAAGACCGTCATCGGCAAGGATGCCTTCATCGGTTCCGACACCATGATGGTCGCGCCCGCTCAGATCGGCGACGGCGCGCTCGTTGCCGCCGGCTCCGTCATCACCGAGCCGGTTCCGGCCGACGCACTCGGTCTGGGCCGCGCCCGTCAGGTAAATATTGAGGGCTGGGCCGCCGATTACCGCCGCCGCCTGCACGAGGACGACGAGGTATAACGTTTTACCAAGCATCTAAGGAGCTGTTCCCATGGGGACGGCTCCTTTTTCTATGCTGACCTGCGTGACAGAATGAGTGGTCGGTTCGTGTCCGTTGACGGTAAAGACGTTATCAAGACCCGATTAACCCCGCCGCGCGGTTACAATGCAAAAAGGCATCTATATGGCATTCGATGTATAAAGGAGAAGGGTAATGCCGATTAATGATCCCGAGAAGTCGGAGAATATGCGCAAGTCCATCCGCGTGTATTCCGGTTCCTCCAACCGTCCCCTCGCTCAGAAGATCGCTGAGTACCTTGGGGTCGAGCTTTCGGGCCTTACGCTAAAGCAGTTCGCCAATGGTGAGATTTACGCCCGCTACGACGAGACCGTCCGCGGCGCCGACGTCTTCCTGATTCAGTCCGTGGCCGGCGGCAACGTCAACGACATGCTCATGGAGCTGCTCATCGCCACCGACGCTGCCAAGCGCGCATCCGCCCGCTCCATCACCGCCGTCATCACCCACTACGGCTATGCCCGCCAGGACCGCAAGGCCGGCCCGCGCGAGCCCATCACCGCCCGCCTCGTCGCCAACCTGCTCGAGCGCGCCGGCGTCAACCGTATCATCACCCTCGACCTGCACCAGGGTCAGATCCAGGGCTTCTTCGATATCCCGGTTAACCACCTGTCCGCGCTGCCGCTGTTTGGCCAGTACTACAACGACATGCACTTCGACACCGACAACCTGGTTGTCGTCTCCCCCGACGTGGGTCGCGCCAAGGCCGCCAAGAAGCTGTCCGACATGCTCGGCTGCGACCTGGCCATCGCCCACAAGGGCCGTCCGCGCCACAACGCCGCCGAGGTCATGGGCATCATCGGTGACATCAAGGGCAAGACCTGCATCATCAACGACGACATGATCGACACCGCTGGCACCCTGTGCGCCAACGTCAAGGAGCTCAAGGCTATGGGCGCTGGCGACATCTACGTCTGCGCCACCCACGGCATCTTCTCCGGTCCGGCCATCGAGCGTCTGAACGACGCCCCGATCGTCGAGTGCCTCGTCACCGACGCCATTCCCGTCGAGGTCGGCGGCAAGATCAAGACCATCTCGGTCGCCGAGGAGTTCGCTCAGGCCATCTCCGCCGTTTACCACGAGGAGCCCGTCTCCACGCTCGTCGGCGGCGATTTCGCGCTGTAGCCTGCCGCGCATCATCTTTGATGCTTTTAAAGGGTCGGAAGCGAGCTTCCGACCCTTTTTCTATCCCTCGCCAACCTTCCCTGGACAATTAGTTCAGATACGTATTTTTTTAAAGCTCCAAAGGACCGTTCGGAGCCTTCTGAGCTCCCCAGCGGATGCCATGCCGTCCAAATCTCATCGTTCTCGAGTACAACCGCTGCATATTTACCCTCAAATCGCCCTCAAGGGCCTTAGGCACGCCTCGAACGCCCGCCGCCTTATACGTATCTGAATTAACCGTCCAGTAGCTATCGTCAACCTTCGCGGCAGAGCTCAATTTCCTGCAATCCCCTCAACCGATTTCATAACACCCAGCCGTTCATGGCGCGCAGCGCCCCGCTGAGCGAAAAGAACGGTATGGGGGTCGCATTCTGCCGCCAACTTAGTACGTTATAGCTATGACGACCGTGATTTCACATTTCTCCGCCCTCCGCGCAATTCGTCGCGCACGACGGGCGTACTCTGCCCCATCCTGGGACTCCGTTGATAGTGAACAGCAAGCACAGGCCTTGGCTAGCTGCATTCCCAATAATGACGCGATAGACTTTGGCGCACTTTCGATACTCGATGCCTGGAATGAAGATGATTCCGAACTACTCGATCTTCTCGTTTCAGACGAAGACAACAGACGCCCCGACAAGCGGCTTCTTCAGCATATTCTCACCGCTCCGCTTCCTGAAGGTGCAATTATGCACGTCGAGGCCGACATCTACGCAACGTCTCCTGCCGTGACAGCCATGCTTTGTTCCAAAAATGAATCAGTCGCCAAAACCTTGATGCTTCTCATGGAACTGCTCGGAACCTACTCCCTTCCTCCCGGGGCAACATACCCCATTGCCCATGACGACATCTGGCCCAAGGGCGATGGCTGCGCAGCGACGGGCGATCTTGATTGCTTGGGCAACCAGTCGGTGGTCGAGCAACAGAACGAAACCCGCTATGAACAGGCACACTACAAATGCGAGCCCGCCACAACTATCGAAGAGCTTGAGGCGGTTGCACGCTTCGCCAAAAGTAGCTCATACACATCGTTTCGCACGGCAGTCAAACTTGCCCGACCCGGATCTGCATCCCCAGCCGAATCCCTAATGTTTGCCGTTCTCGGAGCGCCCATGCGCTTTGGAGGATTCGGATGTTGCAGTCTGCCCATGGGAGGCCTGCTACTCAACTATCGAATCGACTTCGACACTCTTGCGGTCAATATGTCCTCGGGCATCCCCTATGCCATCTGCGACCTATATTGCCCGGCAGCCGGAGTCGACAACGAATACAACGGAATTGGGCATGAGCTTCAAAACGCTCGCATCCACGATGGCAATCGAAATAATGGCCTCAAGGCAATGGGCATCCACGTCCTGGTTATCAATCGCGACCAAATGAAAGACCTTGTTGCACTCGAAGCCTTCGCCCAAACGATGCATCGACTCGCGGGAGTCCGATTCCGATACCGTATCAAGGGCTATCGCAAGCGTCAGGCCGCTTGGCTCAACGCTCTGCGGGCCGGAATCGGCCTTGCGCCGGTCTAAACGGCGAATCACCCGCGCGCCGCCGAACAGGACTGGACAGTTAGTTTAAATACGTATAAATGGACACATTGAATTAGGCTGTTTTGCAGCTATCTCTATACCATTCGCCCTATTTGAAGGCAGGGTAGACTTCAAAACAGCGCCATATGGACTAACTAAAGCTCCAAAACAACGTATCGGCATTGAATTGAGCACTTCGAGTCCTCAGAACTTATACGTATCTGAACTAACTGTCCACCTCTGATTTCGACGGCCGTCCAAACGCCCCTAAACGCCCTCAATTACCCTCCATTTGACAGCGGCAGCAGGGTCGCTCACCATAGCAGGCGACAAATCAACGAAAGGATAAACATGGCAGCTGCACAGCCGCTTAAGATTCGCATGGTTGCCGGGCTTGGCAACCCGGGCGAGGAATATGCCGAGACCCGCCACAACGCCGGCTTTAAGGCAATCGACGAGCTGGCCCGTCAGGCCGGCGTCACGTACTGGAAAAACCAAGCAGGCGCCGAGGTCGCGCTCATCAATATCAACGATGCTGAGGAAGAGGGTGGCAAGCGCCAGATTGTGCTGGTCAAGCCGCAGTCGTACATGAATACCTCGGGCGGCCCCATCTCCAAGCTCTGTCGCGAGTACAAGATCAAGGCCGAGGAGCTGCTCGTAATCCACGACGAGCTCGATATTCCCGCCGGCGACGTGCGTGTTAAGGTGGGCGGCGGCCATGCCGGTCACAACGGCCTGCGTTCCATCATCGACAAGATGGGCAGCCGCGACTTCAGCCGCATCCGCACCGGCATCGGCAACCCTCCCGGCAAGATGGCCGTCGCCGACTACGTTCTTAAGCAGCTGCGCGCCCGCGAGGCCGAAGATTTCCAGGACACCTGCGCCCGCGCGGCCGACGCCGCCGGCCTGGCGATCGTGCACGGCGTGGTCTATGCCCGCGACCATGTCAACGGCGCCGCCTCCGCCAACGGCAAGCACTAAAACCTATCATTTAGGAACAGGTTTATTTTGGCAGGTTTTACCTGCGGAAACGCCCCAGTTGCGGCATCGCAATCAACCGCGCGCCGACATACATGCATAGCACCCCAAAGGGGGCCGGCCTCATCACAACCCGAGGCCGGCCCCATTTGCCGTTTTACCTGATAAAACCGACCAAAATAAACCTCTCCCCCTTTGGTAGGCCAAAGTGGATAAACCCTGCTCCCAACAGCCGAAGACACACGTAAGTGACATGTCCATGAGGGTATAATTTGCACCGTATGTCTGCACAACGCCTGTGCGCGTACGGTTTTATTCGGGCTACCGTCCATTTCCGTGGAGGCACGGTTCGGCGGCCCTAACAAGAGAGGGGTTCTATGTATAAAATCCTGGAGAAGACGCAGTTCTCGGAGAAGGTGTTCAAGTTCCGCATCGAGGCGCCTGTAATCGCCAAGCATGCGCACGCTGGACAGTTCCTCATGGTTCGCGCCAACGAGACGGGCGAGCGCGTCCCGTTTACCCTGGCCGGCTGGAACGGTGACGAGGGCTGGGTCGAGTTCATCTTCATGGTGATCGGCAAGACCACCGAAATGCTTTCCACCTACGAGGCCGGCGAGTCGCTGCGCGACGTCGTGGGCCCGCTGGGCGTTCCCACCGAGATGGCCGAGGGCCCCTGCGCCGTCATTGGCGGCGGCGTCGGCCTGGCAATTGCCTTCCCGGTCGCCAAGCACCTGGTCGAGACCGGCCACGAGGTGCACGCCATCATGGGCGCCCGCACCAAGGACCTCCTGCTCATGGAGGACCAGTTCCGCGAGCTCCTCGACGAGGACCACATCCACATCACCACCGACGACGGCTCCTACGGCGAGCAGGGCGTTGTCACCGCTCCGCTGGAGCGCTTGCTGCAGGACAAGGCCGTGAGCCAGGTCTTCTGCGTCGGCCCCGTTCCGATGATGAAGTTCTCGACCCTCACCGCCCAGAAGTACGACACCCCCATCACCGCGTCGCTCAACCCCATCATGGTTGACGGCACCGGCATGTGCGGCTGCTGCCGCGTCGAGGTGGGCGGCGTGACCAAGTTCGCTTGCGTCGACGGCCCCGACTTCGATGCCACCCTGGTCGACTGGGATGACCTTCGTGCCCGCCAGGCCGCTTACCGTTCCGAAGAGGGCGAGTCCCTCAAGGCCTATGAGGAAAAGAGCTGCGCATGCCACTAGTTAACGGTCGTTTCGTTGCCGATATGAAGTCGCCCCGCACCCCCGATAACGAGGAGCCGGCTGCCGAGCGCGCCTGCGACTTCCGCCCCGTCGACAAGGGCTTCACCGAGGAGATGGCGCTGGCCGAGGCCGAGCGCTGCCTCAACTGCAAGAAGCCGTTCTGTGTTGAGGGCTGCCCCGTCAACATCAACATCCCCCGCTTTATCGAGCAGATCCGCGAGAAGGACTTCGGCGGCGCTCTCGATACCATCCGCGAGGACTCCATGCTTCCCGCCATCTGCGGCCGCGTCTGCCCGCAGGAGAACCAGTGCGAGGGCAAGTGCATCCGTGGTAAGAAGTCCGAGCCCGTGGCCATCGGCCAGCTCGAGCGCTTCCTGGGTGACCGCCCCGAGCTCGCCTCCACGCCCAAGATGGCCCCCAAGAACGGCAAGAAGGTCGCTGTCGTCGGCTCCGGTCCGTCCGGCATCACCTGCGCCGGCGAGCTCGCCCGCAACGGCTTTGACGTCACCGTCTTTGAGGCCTTCTTCACCGGCGGCGGCGTGCTGGTCTACGGCATCCCCGAGTTCCGTCTGCCCAAGGCAGTCGTCAAGCGCGAGATTGACGGCCTGGAGGACATGGGCGTCAAGTTTGAGTACAACTCCGTCGTGGGCAACATGGCCACGGCCGAGGAGCTGTTCGAGCAGGGCTTCGACGCCATCTACGTGGCGACCGGCGCTGGCCTGCCCAAGTTCCTCAACGTCCCCGGCGAGAACCTGCCCAACGTCTTCTTCGCTAACGAGTACCTCACCCGCGTGAACCTGATGAAGGCCAACAAGTTCCCCGAGTACGACACCCCCACCAAGCACGGCAAGAACGTCGTCGTCTTTGGTGGCGGCAACGTGGCTATGGACGCCGTCCGTACCGCCAAGCGTCTGGGCGCCGAGCACGCCATCATCGCTTACCGCCGTACCGAGGACGAGATGCCCTGCCGTCGCGCCGAGCTGCACCATGCCAAGGCCGAGGGCGTCGAGGTTCTGCCGCTCGTCTCCCCGCTCGAGTTTGTCGCTGGCGAGGACGGCTCCGTGTGCGCCGTCAAGGTCCAGAAGATGGAGCTCGGCGAGCCCGACGAGTCCGGCCGTCGTCGCCCGGTGCCCATCGAGGGCGCCATCGAGGAGATTCCCTGCGACGTCGCGATCTCGGCTATCGGTACCAACGCCAACCCCTTCGCAAAGAAGATCGGCGGCAAGATGGAGCTCAACAAGTGGGGCTACATCGTCGCCGACGAGGAGACCGGCCAGACCACCGATCCCCGCATCTGGGCCGGCGGCGACATCGTCACCGGTGCCGCTACGGTCATTCTGGCGATGGGCGCCGGCAAGAAGGCCGCCGCTTCCATCACCAAGAGCCTGCTGGGCGAGTAATCACCTACAGCGCTAGCTACCAAACGGCAAAGTCCCCGTCGAGCACACGCCCGGCGGGGACTTTTTCTATGCCGATCGCCCGACCACCACGATGGGGACAGGCACCTTTGTGATGGTTTTGATCGGCTAGCCTTCGAGCTGCGCTGCCTTGTAGCGGTAGGCTGCGGCGATGACATCCTTGCAGCCCTCGCGGCCCAGCTTGGCGCGGTTGACGACGATATCCTTGCCGCTCGTCATCTTCCACTTGCCGGCACTGTAGCGCTTATAGAACGCCTCGCGCGCCTTCTGCTGCTGCTTGACCAGCTTGGCACCCTTCTTTTTGTTGAGGCCGCGCTTCTTGCGCACGATCTCGACGCGGTCCTCAAAGGGTGCGGTCACCAGCACGGCAATGTGGTTGGGGTTGTTACGCAACAGGTAATCGGACAGGCGACCTTCGATAATGCAGCTCTCGGTCTCACCCAGATCCAAAATCACCTGGCTCATCTTTTGGAACAACTTGTCCGAGTACGAGCGTGCATCGTAACGGTCGGGCAGAAACGCCATGTTCTCCACGGCCAGGCGCTCGTCGTAGGCGGCCATCTTATCGAGCGACTCGCCCGCGCGCAGCGACGCACGCACCAGCAGCTCGTTATCGTACAGCGGAATCCCCAACTCGTCGGCAAGCATGCGACCAATCTCGTGGCCCTCGGCGCCAAAGTCGCGCGCGATGGTAATGACCACAGGATTCTTCTTGTTCTCCAGATCGCTCATCGCGATTCCTTTCTCTATGTGACAAAGGGGCTGTCCCTTTGCCACATTCTACGCTGCCACCATTCGCCTCTGATAAGCTCTCACCAGCAGCGAGATACCAAAGTTGAGCACAAAGTACATCGCAAACACCAGGCCGTAGAGCATAAGAACCTGCGACAGGTCGATCGCGTGGGCCATCACGACATTTGCCGTGTACATGAGCTCGGCCACGTTAATGCCCGAAAGATACGAGCTGTCCTTAATGACGGTCGTGCACTGGCTAAACAGCGCCGGAATGATCGTCTTAAACGTCTGCGGCAGAATGATGTAGCGCATGGTGGCAAAGAAGCCAAAGCCCTGGCTCTGCGCTGCCTCAAACTGGCCACGCGGAATCGAGTTGAGGCCGCCGCGCACAATCTCGGCCATAACAGCGCTGGTAAACAGCGTAAAGGCGATGGTCGAAATCACAATGTCCAAACCCTGCACCGTAAAGTAGATAAACAGGATCCACAGCAGGTTTGGCGTGCAACGGAACAGCTCGATATAGGCGCTCACCAAAATACGGAACGGGCGGGGCGCATAGCTCTTAACGAGCGCCAGCACCGTGCCAAAGATGAGCGAGAAAAAGATCGACAGCGCCGAGATCTCGATTGTCTTAACAAAGCCGCCCCAAATGTAGAGCAGGTTGGTCGCGTTGAAGATTTCCATGCGCTAGGCCTCCTCTACGTTGTCGAGCCCCAGCTCGGCCAGGCTCACGCCGCGCGGACGCTCCTTGGAGCGGCGCTCGAGCCACTGCACCAGCATGGCGAGCGGAAAGCAGATGATGAAGTACATAAGGCAGCAGACGATGTATCCCTGCAGGTAACCGTACAGACTCACAAAGTTGTCGGAACGGTACATAAGGTCGCCGCCGGCCACGAGCGCCAGCACCGACGTGTTCTTGACCAGGTTGAGCGCCTGGTTACACAGCGGCGGCAGAATGATCTTGAATGTCTGGGGCAGCACGATGTACCAGTATGCCTGCGCACGGGTGAAGCCCTGGCTCTGGGCCGCCTCCATCTGGCCGCGCGGAACTGCCTCGATACCAGTGCGGATGACCTCCGAAATGTAGGCCGCGTGATACAGGCCCACACCCAAGAAGCCCAGCACGAACGGCGCAATGCGCACCGGCTGGTCGGCACCGGTTATGGCCTGCAAAAACTGCGGACCGGCCATGTACATAAAGAGCACCTGCACGGGCAACGGGGTGTTCTGGTAAAACTCCACGTACACGCGGCTTATGGCGCGCAGCACGCGCGAGCGAGTGGTAGAGAACACGCCCAGTAGCGTGCCCAGCACCAGCGACAGCAGCAGACCGGCAACGACTACCTGTAGCGTCACGCCAAAGCCCTCCCAGAAGGGCCCCATGTTTTGAAATGTCGTCGACCAACGGTCGGCGTCAAATAATCCTTCGAGCATTTGATTCCTTCCTTGGACGATGCGCCTATACAAGACCCCAGGTCTTGACCTCTTGGTCGAGCCAGCCGTCGGCCAGGCGATCGCAAATCACCTGATCGACCACGGCCGAAAGGTCGCAGCCCTTCTTGGTCGCCACGCCGTAGCCCTGCTCGCCAAACTTGACCTCGGGCTGCAGCAGCTCAACGGTCTCGTTCATGTAACCGGCCAGCGTGGAGCGGTCCATGGCAAAGACGTCGATATTGCCGGCGTCGAGCGAACTCTTGATGATGGGATAGCCGCTAAAGGCCCTAAACTCGGGCTTGCAGCTAAAGCCGTTGTCCTTGATCATCTGCTCGATCAGGCCCTGCGTGGTGGCACCCTGGCTCACACCAATGACCTTGCCATCCAGATCCTCAATCGAGGTAAAGCCCGAACGCTTCTTGACCATGAGTCCCACGTAGTCGGTGCGGTACGGCGTCGAGAAATCCCAGCTCTTCTTGC
Source organism: Collinsella sp. CLA-ER-H8 (assembly GCF_040092335.1). Classification (NCBI taxonomy): domain Bacteria; kingdom Bacillati; phylum Actinomycetota; class Coriobacteriia; order Coriobacteriales; family Coriobacteriaceae; genus Collinsella; species Collinsella sp. CLA-ER-H8. The sequence continues at coordinate 145,447 of NZ_JBBNLU010000005.1, forward strand.
GCTCGTCGGTGATGGTGTAAGTCGCCGCGACAACGTCAAGTTGGCCGTTATCGATCAGCGGGCCGCGCGTCTTGGGCGTTACGTCGGTAAACTCGACAAGCTCCTGGGCGCGGGCCTCCTTGTAGCTCACGCCAAAGACGGCAGCGGCGATCTGGTAGCACAAATCGACTTCCATGCCCTCAAAGCGGCCCTTGGCGGTGTCGTAATAGCCATAGCCGGGAACGTCCTTCTTAACGCCGGCATTCAGATGGCCACGCGACTTGATGGCCGCAAGCTTGGACCCCTTGTCGGAGCCCTCGCCGCTGGTGGAGTTGCCGCAACCGGTAAGCGCGGACCCCGTCAGCGCAAGCATACCGGCGCCCGCCAGCTTCAAAAAGTGACGGCGCGACACGGCCGCCCTCGTCATATCCGTCATGTCCATCACCGCGCCTAGTGCAGAATCTTGGACAGGAACTCGCGGCAACGCGGGTTCTCGGGGTTATCGAAGAAGTGCTCGGGCGTACCCTCCTCCAGGATGCGGCCGTCCTCCATAAAGATGACGCGGTCGGCCACCTGGCGCGCAAAGCCCATCTCGTGCGTCACGCAGATCATGGTGATGTCCTCCTGCGCGAGCTCAATCATAACGTCCAGAACCTCCTGGACCATCTCGGGGTCGAGCGCCGAGGTCGGCTCGTCAAACAGGATAATAGGCTGCTTGGTGCACAGGGCACGGGCGATGGCGATGCGCTGCTGCTGACCGCCCGAGAGGTTCTGCGGATACTCGCCGGCCTTATGCGCCATGCCGACGCGCTTGAGCGCGGCGATGGCGACCTCGGTCGCCTCCTCCTTGCTCTTCTTTTGCAGCTTGATGGGCGCGAGCGTCAGGTTGCCGAGCACCGTCATGTTGGGATACAGGTTGAACTGCTGAAACACCATGGAACTATACTTGCGAGCCATCTCCAGGTGATTCTTTTTGGTGAGCGGCGTACCGTCGATGACGACCTCGCCCGACGTGGGCTCCTCCAGATAATCGACGCAACGGATGAGCGTCGACTTACCCGAGCCGGAAGGCCCGATCATTACGAGCTTCTCGCCGCGCTTGACGGTGAGATTGATATCTTTGAGCACATGCAGGTCGCCAAAGTACTTGTTGAGATGCTTGATCTCGATCATGTCTGCCATGAATGTCCCTTCCCTGCGTTTACACGAGTTGAACTATTGTACGGAAAGAACCGCGTTTCCGCAGCCCACACTACATTCCCGTAAAGAACCCGCAACCTTCCACCCACTCATTGGGGACAGGTTTAAATGAGTACCCGCTCATTGGGCACTCATTTAAGCCTGTCCCCAATGAGCACCGCCCAGCAAAAAAGGGGCGCGACCGCAATGGTCACGCCCCCTCAGCCTCAACTGTGTACCGCTCGGCCCTTACGCAAGCTTTGCTCCGACGATCTTTGCCGCGGCCGGCTTGTCGAAGTTGCCGCCGGTGGCCTTGCCGAGTGCACCCATGACCTGGCCCATCTGCTTCTTGGACGTAGCGCCCAGCTCGGCGATAACCTGCTCGATCAGAGCCTCGAGCTCCTCGCCCGAAACCTGCGCGGGCAGCAGGCTCTCCAGAATCTTGACCTGCTCGTTCAGGTTGTCGGTACGCTCCTGGTCGGTGCCGGCCTTGATGGACATCTCCAGCGTCTCACTCGTCTGCTTAATCAGACGCTTAATCATGCTGTTGACGTCTTCCTCGGTCACGTCGCGGCGCTCGTTGACCTCGATATTCTTCACCTCGGCCTTAACCTGGCGAATGATGGACAGGCGAACCTTGTCCTTGGCCTTCATGGCCGCGATCATTTCCTTCTGCAGCTCTTCGTTGGTCATCTGCAAATCCTCTCTAATAGCGTGGGCGGCGCTCGCGCGAGCACCGCCCCATGATTACTCAGTCGTCGACGAATCGTCGGTCGAGCTCTTGGTGACGCCCTTCAGACTCACGTTATAGGGTACGTCCTTGGGCATGGGGTTGACGGTGATGTCGGCATCCTTCTTGTACTGCTCCAGCCACTCGCTGTACGCGGTGCTGGCCGCCTGCGTCTTCACCACGTTGGAGACGTACTTTTTGATGTCCTTGGGCACCTGGTTGATGTCATCAACCTGATTATCGACATGGAAGTAGTCGGTGCACTTGATGATGTGGTAGCCATAGGTCGACTCGACGACTTCGCTCACGTCGCCCTTGTTGAGTCCCTCGAGCGCCGTCTGGTAGCTGTCGACAAAGGTGGTGAGCTTATCCCAGCCCACATCGCCCTTCTTCTCCTTGGAACCTGTGTCCTCGGAGTACTGCTCAACGGCGTCCTCAAAGCTCAGCTCACCGGAGTTGATCTTGTCCAGGCACTCCTGCGCCTTGGCCTTGGCGGCAGCCTTGTCCTCGTCGGAAGCGTCGGAATCAACCTTGATCAGGATGTTCGACGAGCGTCGGGCATCGTTGTAGCTGGACAGGTTTTCGTTGATGTAATCGACAATCTCGCTGTCCTTGGGCTTGCTTGTGGGCGCTACCGCATCCTTGAGTTTCTGCTGCGCCAGACTCTCCTTGAGCGAGTCCTTGTAGGTGTCCTCGGTATAGCCGTAGGTCTTGAGGGTCTTCTTAAAGGCCTTGGCACCGCCCGCGCTCTTGCACGCGTCCTTCCAAGCCTTCTCGACCTCCTCATCCGACACCGTCACGCCGTTCTCCTTCTGTGCCTGTTGAAGCAGAATCTGCTGCGTGTAGGAGTCGATGAGTTGCTTGCGGTACTTCTTGGGCGTGAGGTCGTTGTCGACCAGATACTGCGCCCAGTCCTTGTCCTTGGTGTAGCCGTAGGACGTGCGCATGCTCATGATCTGCTTGGTCACGGTGTCCTCGGTGAGGTTGGTGCCGTTGATAGTAGCAGCAACACCGCCGGTCAGCTTGTAGCCCGAGGTGTCCTCAGCCCGCGACATAAGGCCGGAGCACGCCATCGCCGAGACGGAAAGCAGCATCGCCAGCACGCCGATGACCACCAGGACGATCTTGACGGTCTTAGACACGTACGTCTTGCGCTGCTTCTTGCGAGAGCTGGAGGCAGCGCGAGCCTGCTGCTCGGGCGTCGGCGCGGCCTCGGAGTTCTTTTTCTTATTTGCCATAGTCGGCCTTTCGCATAACGAATCGAACAAACGCCATTGTGTCACAACGCGGCCCCCGCGGCACGCTTGGTACATTGGGGGCAGGTTAATCTGCACCATTTTGGTGCAAAGGGGGCAGATGCGGCACTTGGCAGTTGGGGACGTTCTTTATGTGCCGGCAGTTAGGGACAGTCCCCCAAGTGCCGACAGAAAAGGAACGTCCCCCAAGTGCCGACTCAGCCCCACCTTAGAAGTGGCGGCGGATGGCGTCGACCATACCCTGGGGCGTGGTCTGGCCGAGCACGTCGGCTGCGGCATCGGCGCCCATAAAGATGTTCATGAGCGCTTGCAGGGCCTCGACTTGGCCGCCCGGCTCGGCAATGCCCAGATTAATGACGATCTGCGCCGGCACCGGAGCGCCCATGCCAGCCATAGCGTTAAATGTCACGGGCGCGGCGGGCTTCACCACCGCGATATAGGGCTTGGCCACAAACCCCGGGTCGGTGTGCGGGATAGCGATGTTGGCCGCCGGCATGGCAAGGCCCGTGGGATAGGCATCTTCACGCGTGCGGACGGCGTCGAGCCAACCGGATGCAATGTAGCCACGTGGTGCAAGCTCGCCCTCAAGCCGCGCGAACACCTCATCCGGCGTCGCACACTCCCAATCAAAAAACACCAGCTCAGGCGTAAACAGCGCTTCGTTATCCGCCATGCGCTCACCTCTCTCTCACCTAGCCATCGGGGACGTTCTTAAATGACTAGTCGTTAAAGAACGTCGCAGGTGACTACCCAAAACAAAGGGTGGCCACGTGCGCCTTGGCGCCAATGACCACCCTGACTACTCGGCTAAATTGTACTGTGCGCCGCTAGCCGCGAGGCGCGTCAATTGCGACCTTGCCGCTCTCCAGCACGTGGACGCGGCCGTCGGCGAGCATTTGCACGACCTCGGGATACAGCACGTGCTCAATCGCGTGGATGTGCTCCTCGAGCGTGTCGACATCCCAGCCCTCCTCAACAGCCAGCGCACGCTGGGCGATGATGGGACCGTTGTCGTAGATCTCGTTGGCAAAATGCACGGTCACGCCAGTTACCTTGACGCCGCGCGCAAAGGCATCGTCAATCGCATGCGCACCGGTAAAGCTCGGCAGCAGCGCCGGATGCAAGTTGACCACGCGGTTGGGAAACGCCGCCAGCAGCGGCGTGTGCACCATGCGCATGTAGCCGGCCATGACCACATACTCGCAGCCGCGTTCGAGCAGTTCGTGCGCGATGATCTCGTCGGCGGCGATGGGGTCGGCGTAGACATCCTTAGACAGCGTGAGCGTCTGGATGTCCGCGCGCTCAGCGCGCTGCAAACCCTTAGCCGAAGGACGGCTCGACACCACAAGCTCAATCGAAGCGTTGAGTTTGCCGGCAGCGATCAGATCGATCAGCGCCTGCAGGTTGGTACCCGAACCGCTGATGAGCACACCGATCTTGAGCGGCTCGGCCGTATCGGTACCGGTCGGACGGGTATAGGGCACAAAATCCAGGCCCTCGGCAGCAGTCATCTGCTCGTTAGCGCTCATCGGAGTACACGACCTTACCGGAGCCCTCGACGCACTCGCCCACGCGGAACGGCTTCTCGCCCAGCGCGACCAGGGCCTCGGTCACGGCAGCCTCGTCCTCGGGGGCGACGATCAGGCACAGGCCAACGCCCATGTTGAAGGTCTTGCATGCCTCGTTGGGCGCGAGCTCGGCCTGGCGCGACACGTAGGTGATGACGGGCGGAACGTCCCAACCCATCTCGGCGCCGTTGCGGGTGACCACGGCGTCGACGTCGTCGGCAAGCGCGCGGTTGAGGTTCTCGGTAATACCGCCGCCAGTGATGTGGGCGATAGCGTGCACGTTGGCGCCGCCGCGCAGCAGCTCCAGAATCGGCTTGACGTAGATGCGCGTGGGAGCCAGCAGGGCGTCTGCCAGCGATGCGCCGCCGAGTTCCTCGAGCGGACGGCTCAGCTCCTCGGCCTTAGCGGCGGCCTCGGGCGTGCCCGGCTTAATGCCGTCGACGCCAATGACCTTGCGCACGAGCGAGTAGCCGTTGGAGTGCACGCCAGTGGAAGGCAGGCCCAGGATCACGTCGCCGGGGCGGACGTTCGCGGGGTCGAGCATCTTGGGACGGTCGACGACGCCCACGGTAAATCCGGCAAGGTCGTAGTCGGCAGGAGCCATAACGCCTGGGTGCTCGGCCATCTCGCCGCCCACGAGCGCGCAGCCCGCGAGCTTGCAGCCGTCGGCCACACCCTTGATGATCTTTGCCATGTGCTCGGCCTCGATGTGACCGATGGCAACGTAGTCCAGGAAGAACAGCGGCTCGGCGCCCGAAGCCAAAATGTCGTTGACGCACATAGCAACCAGGTCCTGGCCCACCGTCTCGTGACGGTCCATAATCTGGGCGAGCACGAGCTTGGTGCCCACGCCGTCGGTACCGCTAATCAGAATCGGGTCTTCCATATCCTTAAGCGCGGCGGCCGAGAACAGACCACCGAAGCCGCCGATGCCGCCGATAACCTCGGGGCGATTGGTGTCCTTAACCATCTGCTTAATCGCGTCGACGGCACGGCCGCCCTCGGCGGTATCGACGCCGGCATCCTCATACGTCACATGCTTGCTGTCGCTCATCTGAGCCTTCCTCTCCCACTACCGTCCGCCGCGCGGGCGCCAAACGGTGCTCATAGTTGCGTTCATTTCGGCGCGCGCCATAACAACGCGCGCCGCTCAATCAACAAAACAGCAGGTAAAACCTACCAAAATAAACCTATCCCCACATGGCAGGTTTTAGGCCTCACCGTGCTTCTCTTCCCAGCTGCGGTCGTCGTATTTCTCGACCACGGCGTCGTCATCAAAGTGCAACGGCTTGTCCAGGTTGCGGGGCTTAAAGCCCTCCATGAACTTGTCGCGGCCAAAACTCTCGGGAATCGCCACGGGGTAGCGGCCGGTAAAGCACGCATCGCAGTAACCGCCCTTGGGCATGACCTTAAGCAGGCCCTCGACCGAAAGGAAGGCCAGCGAATCGGCGCCGATATACTCGCAAATCTCGTCGACCGTCTTGTTGGCGCTGATAAGCTGCGACTGCACGTCGGTATCGATACCGTAGAAGCACGGCCAGATGACCTCGGGTGAGTTGATGCGGATATGAATCTCCTTGGCGCCAGCGTTGCGTAGCATCTTGACGAGCTGCACCATGGTGGTGCCGCGCACGATGGAGTCGTCGATGACGACCAGGCGCTTGCCCTCGATGTTGTCGCGCAGCGGGTTGAGTTTCATACGCACGCCCATGGCGCGCAACTCCTGCGTAGGCTCAATAAACGTACGGCCCACGTAGCGGTTCTTGATAAGGCCCTCGCCAAAGGGAATACCGCTCTCGTGCGAATACCCCTCCGCGGGCGGCAGGCCGGAGTCGGGCACGCCGATGACCAGGTCAGCCTCGACGGGCTCCTCGTGTGCCAGCTGACGACCCATGTCATAACGGCAGGCATAGACGCTCTTGCCGTTCATGATGGAGTCGGGGCGGGCAAAGTAGACCTGCTCAAAGATGCAGTTTGCGGGCTCTTCGGCGGCAGGCACGCCCTGCTCGGACACCAGACCCTCGGCGCTGATGCGCAAGATCTCGCCGGGACGGACGTCACGGACGTACTCGGCGCCCACGATATCGAGCGCGCACGTCTCGGAGGCGACGACCCAGCCGTCGGCGCGCGTGACATGGACGGCGGAGTCGACCGTCGCGGCACCGTCCTGCGACGGCAGCTGCGAAACGGATGCGGCATCGGCCTGGTCCAGGCCCTCGTCCACCAGCTTGCCCAGCACGAGCGGGCGAATGCCGTGCGGATCGCGGAATGCGTAGAGCGCCTGCTCGTTGATGAGCGTCATGGCGTAGCCGCCGCGCACAAGCTCCATGGTCTTGCGAATGCCCTCGCGCAGGTGGCCCGTACGCTGGGTAAAGTAGCCGATAAGCTTGGTCGCGACCTCGGAATCCGAATTGGAGAGGAACGGCACGCCCAGCTCGATCAGCTGGCGGCGCAGCTCGTCGGTGTTGACCAGAGTGCCGTTGTGAGCAAGCGCGATAATGACGCTGTTGATGGTGGAAAGGTGCGGCTGCGAGGCTTCCCAGCTCTTGGCGCCGGCGGTGCCATAGCGCACGTGGCCCACGGCCAGCTGGCCGGAGAGTGTCGACAGGTCGGCGTTGGAGAACACGCGGTCGAGCAGTCCCAGGTCCTTGCGGACCATAACCGTGCCGCCATCACCCACGGCGATTCCCGCCGATTCCTGGCCGCGATGCTGTAGCGCGCGCAGACCAAAGTACGTCAGTCGAGCCACATCGCGATCGGGTGCCCACACACCAAAAATGCCGCATTCCTCATGCAGCTGGTCGGAGTCCGGATCATACGTCGACATGGTCTTCACCTGTCCCGCGGCACGCTCGGCCGCGCGGATGGTTTCTTGAGACATGGCATCCCCTCAGAGCCTCGTTATTTGGCGTTACCTGCCCTATTATACGCACGGCAAGACAAGCACTCCCGCGCATGAACAGCGCTTTTTAAAAGCCCACCGAGCTTATAATCCGTTTTGCAGCCAAACATTTTATTGGGCAGGCGCCTCGGGACCGACGATCCCGCATGCTTCCGTCGCGACGCGTCTCGCCCGCCGTTAGGGCTTACATTGCTGCAATTGGGTCGTTTGTCCTGTCTTTTAGCAGGTCGGCGGCGTATCCTTGTACCTACAGCAAAACGAGAAAGGTTATGTATGGATCGAAACGAACTCGACCCCAGCGTCCCCAGCGCCACGGAGGTCAAGAAGATCCCCCTCATCATTAAGGTGTACGCCGTCCTGTGCATCCTTTCCGGCGTGGGCACGCTCCCGTCGGTCGGCGCCTTTATGTGGCAGGTCATTACCGCGCTCATCAACGGCAACGCCGTCGACAAACTTGGCGACAACACGCTCGTCGCAGTCGGCCTTATCGTCGCCGGCATCATGCTCTCGGCTGCCAGTGCCGTCATCCTGATCATCTTTGGCCTGGACCTCATCAAGAACCAGCGCCGCAACGCCGCCCGCCTGTCCTACATCCTTATCGCATTTACCGTCGTCGAGCTTTTGGTCGACGTGATGCTCCAGGGTATCGGGCCGTTCTTGCTGCGCCCCGCCATCCAACTCGGCATCCTCGTCGCGCTTTCGGCCACCGTCGACCCCACGCTTCGTCAGGAGCGCGAGCTGCAGCGCCGACTGCAGGAGATGCTCGATCGCGACGCCGCCGACGAGGGTATGCTCGGCCGCGATGAGACCGGCGAAGGCTACATCAAGCTCAACTACTTCAACCTGTTCTGGGTATTCTTTGTCTGCTGCATACTCGGCCTGATCGCCGAGGACATCTGGCACATGACGGTCGACGACCCGGGCGTCTACCAGAACCGCGCCGGCATGCTGTTTGGCCCCTTCAGCCCCATCTACGGATTTGGCGCCGTGCTCATGACCATGGTGCTCAACCGCTTCTACAAAAAGAACCCCATCATCATTTTCCTGGTAAGCGCTGTGCTCGGCGCAAGCTTTGAAGTGTTCGTGGGCTGGTTTATGCAGACCTCGTTTGGCGTAGTCTCGTGGAGCTACTCGCATATGAAGCTCTTTGGCATGCCCGATCCGCTCGCCGTCCTTACCGGCGGACGTACCTGCACGGGCTTTGCCTGCCTGTGGGGCCTGGGCGGACTCATCTGGATCAAGCTGCTGCTGCCGAGGCTGCTCAAGCTCATCAACATGATTCCGTGGAAGAGTCGCTACTCGGCTACTGTCATCTTCACCATCATTATGCTGGTCGATGGCGTTATGACGCTGCAGTCGCTCGATTATTGGTATCAGCGCGTCAACGGCACGGAACCGGATATTCCCGTTGCGCAGTTCTACGGCAAGTACTTCGATAATGACTTTATGGAGAATCGCTTCCAGAGCATGACCATGAGCCCCAAGGATGCGACGCGCGTGTAGCGCCAACCGCGTCCAAAACGCAAAATGCCCGCCGGTATCACACGTACCGGCGGGCATTTTTATAAACGAGTCTTCTATCGACGCAAGCCTCTACGCCTCGCGCTCGACCTCACTCACACATTCGTTCTTGATGGTGCCAACGAGCGCCTGCAGCGCATCGACCACGTGCGGGCGAATGTCCCCGCCGATGAGCACGAGCATGATGTCGTCACCCACGGCGAGTTCGCCGCTTGCCAGCCACACGCGCACATAGCCGATACCCGGCATCGCGCTCGTGGCCTCGATAGCAGCCTGCACCTTCTGAGCATCGAAGCCGAACACCATGCCGCCCACCTTGTGGCCCGGCGCCACGCCATCGGTCTCGACACCGCGCGCCTCGGCCTTGGGCGTCGCGCGCACCACACCGTTATGTGTCAGATACATACCGCACGCAGGTGCCGACGAATCGGCCTTGGCCTCGCGCAGCCAAGCATCAACCGAAGGCATCGTTTTGCCATTCTCGAGCATCATTTCTCCCTTACCGTCGTCGAGTAGCCAATTTGGAACGGGGCTTTTTAGCTACTCTCGAACAACTTATTCCTCGACCGGCGTGAGCACCATGACGGCACGCGTGTTGCTCAGCGATAACGAACGACAGGTCACAAGCGTTACGACCTTGGTTGCCGAAGCAGCACGATCGGTGGCATCACTCGCCACGGCAGAAGCCCCGTCGAGCATCTCGGACAGGTAGTTCTTGAGCCCGTCGTCGCCCTCAAAATTGGTCGTGCGCGCCTTGGCATACGTGTCCTCGACAACTTTGGTCGCCAGTGGTCGCAGTTTATACGTAGCATCCCGTGTGATGTAATACACGAACTCGATGCTATCGAACGTTGCCTGATCAGTGGTGTCCGAAATCACGTTGAACATCGACCCGTCATTCATGTGGTGGCCGTAGATCGTGGTCTGCTGGTCAACCATTCCCGGCGCGGTGTCGTCGCTGTCCAAGAAGATCGCACCCGATGCATTGGACGTACCGTCAAACAGCGTGTTGAGGTATTTGGAGTTGTTATTGGTCTGCACCACGGGATAGTTGATGTTGGTTCCCGGCGCGTAAATCCAACCCACAACCTCGGGATTTGTCTGGGCAAGTGCATCGAAGTCGATAATCGGCACGCCGCTGGCGTCCTTATCGCTTACATATTGCTTCTCGATTTTCTGGTACGAATCGCTTGCCTGCTTATAGCCAATCTGAGCATTGATAAAGATGGCAGCGGCGGCAACAATCAGGCCGATGCCGATGATGATGAGCAGAATGGGAATAATGGAGCGGCGCTTTTTGCGCGGCGGCTCGGTGTAATCCGACGGCGCGGCATGCGATGAAGACCGGGGCGGCTTCTTAGCGTTGCTATAAGATGAAGGTCGATATGCGGCTGGCGCGTCCTGTCGACGATGCGTCGCCGGCGTCACGGGGCGCGGCGCGCGCGGCTGCTGAGGAGAGGATGTCCGACCCTGCTGTGCCCCATGGGCAGCACTCGGCTTGGACGGATCGGGGATCTGAGAAGCCTTGAATCGTTTTCCCTGATAGTCGGACATGGCTCTCCTTATACTGCGGCGAAACGGCGGAACGCCTAGGCGTCGGCCATCTCCTGCTTCATCTTCTCGATAACCTTGCGGTACTCGGGGTCGCAAGCGCCTAGAATCTGCGTGGCGTAGATGGCGGCGTTCTTGGCGCCGTTGATGGCAACGCAGGCCACGGGCACGCCCGAAGGCATCTGCACCATCGACAGCAGCGAATCCATACCGCCCAGGTCACTCGTCTTCATAGGCACGCCGATAACCGGCAGCGGCGTAAAGGCAGCCACGACACCACCCAGGTGAGCGGCCTTGCCAGCGGCGGCGATAATCACCTTGATACCGCGATCGGCAGCAGTCGAAGCCCACTCGTGGACCTTCGCCGGCGTGCGGTGTGCGCTCGCAATGACAAGCTCATAGGGCACACCCAGCGCCTCGAGCTCGGCGGTGCAGCCTTCCATAACGCCCAGATCGGACTTGGAACCCATGATAATCCCGACAACCGGCTTTTGATCTGCCATAAACAAAGACCTCCTGTTGAGAGCGGCGACGCGGCGGATCCGCGACCCTTAACTACTGAGAGTAGTATAGCTGCTCCCGTCCCTGCGGTCTTTGTGGCGCTTCGCGGGCGGGCCAGGCTTTATCTTCACTCCGGTTGCTTCGCAAAGTCGTTCAGATAAAGCCTGGCCCGCCCGCGAAGCGCCCTGCGACCTACCGGGGATTGCCATGACGTACGTTGGCTGATGAATTGGAAGGAAAGGTCAACGGAGGCTGAAGGCAATTGGTTCAGCGAAAAACCCTGACGAATCTAATTCGTCAGGGCCCCACCAACGCTCACTCGTCGTTCATCGTTAAAGCTAGATATTCTCTTCCGCCCATTTCTCGAAATCGAGTTCTCGTCTCTGAGCAGTTCGGTAGACTTCCATGTCTTCGCGAGCGCCTACCACTACGATGGCCATCTTTTCTTTAATTCTGATGAGGCGGTACACGATTCGAATGCCACTTCCCCTGAGCTTGATCTTCATAAAGCCAGTCAAATCCGTACCTGCCTTGTTTCCAAGAGGCTTGCCGAATCCACCTTCGTTCTGCGGCAATGGGTTCGTTCTGATTTTTTCTATAGCCTTAAGGACGATCTTTCGTTGGGAGCCGTCCAGACGCTTAATATCCTTGAGAGCATCCGGGTAGAAAGCGACTTCGTACCCACTCATTCAAACTCGACCTCATCCATCTGATCGAGTTCGTCCTGGCTCACACCCAGCTCTTCCATAACATCAGACAGGGAAACAAGCGCATCGTCACTTGCCACAGCCATTCTCTTAAGCGCCAACGTTAACAAGGTGAGGTCCTCCTCCGCTTGCTTCGCTTCCCTATATTCATCGGGTGTAACAATCACAAACGCTGGCTTGTTGTGTTTGAGAACCACAACAGGATTGTCGTCCCCAACCTTCGAAAATGCAGCCGAGCCCTTACCGTGGCTGAAATCGCTAATTGGAACAAGGTTGTCGAGCATCTGCAAAGCAGGCATACATACCTCCTAAAAATGAATTCTTTTTCGAATTCATTTTATCATTCTTTTTTGCTATATTGTACCGCGCAACCGAAACAACCTTTTTAGAATACGAATCCGAGCTTAGAATGACTGTTGGCCCTCGCACCGCCCTTGCCTCTTTTATTACGTCAAGTGGTATACAGCGAAGCAAAATGGCGATCTAAAGTGCGCGGCACTCGCCTCGCATCGCTACAAAAAACAAACTGCTCCCCACCCACTCGGGCAAGGAGCAAGCCTCATTTTTAATCAGACTGAGAACCACGAATGCAGAAACACAGGCGACTTCAGTCCCTTATCGCCGAGAGACGTTATTGTGCAGCCATTTCTTTAAGCTTCTCAGCCATCAACAAACACACGTCTTCCGATTGCGGGTACACGCCAAAATGATCGAAGAAACCATGGTCACATCCGGCATATTCGATGACCTCGACATCGATTCCTGAAGACCGTAATTTTGTAGCCCATTTTTCATCGGGGATACGAAGCGGATCGTATTCGGATGTCACGATAGTCACCGGGGGGAAATCAGTGCAGTCCTCAAGCATTAGCGCAGAAATCAACGGGTCATGAGGAGACATTTTTCCGTGTGCACAAAGTTCGACCATCGGGCCGTCCGAATCGCGAAGATGGTCGATGCGAAAACGCGCAACGTCCTCTTGATCGGCTATCGCAGGAAAATCCTCATATCCCTCGCCCTGTTCGCCCGCAAGGTCGACTTCAGGATAGATTTCGAAGGCATGGGCTACAGCTCCAGCACCCCTGAGCTGAACACACGCATTAGTAAGGCTTCCTCCTGCGGAGTCGCCGGCGACCATTATTTTATGAGGATTGATTCCGAGATCCCCGGCATGCTCGCACACATAATCAAGAGCAAGAACGCAATCCTCGATCTGCCCGGGAAATGCCGTCTCCGGCGCCAAGCGGTATTCTGGATAAACCACCACTGCACCAGACTTTTCGGCGATGAACTCGAGCTGATGTTCAAATTGCAGAACATTCCCCGCCATAAACGCGCCGCCATGCAGGTAAACAAGCGCTGGACTTGCCTTCTTATGATTTGGTGGCGTCCAGACGAATAAATCTATATAGCGATCGGCCGCCTCCATGAGGATCTCATCGCGCTGAACCTCACCATCGAGTAGGCGGTATGTCGGCTTATCCGGGCGATGGCGCATTCCAATAAGGCTCGTCCAGCTCGGAGACATGCTAACATTCCGCATCTTCTTGCGAGATACCTCGAGAATTCGTGGGTCAAGCACATGCTCTCTTTCATCATCAGGAACCGGACGAATTTGAACCTCGAGCCCCCTCTTCTCGGTTATAAACGAGCGACCGGAGATGGCGCCAATCAACGCCTCGTCGTATTGTCTGCCCATCTTAAATCCCCTCTCGGCGATAACGCCAAATCGATATTTCCATAACTTTTGAGATAACGGCTTATGATGTCCTCAGTTGTCGTATATCTATGTACTAAAGAAACTGAAGACCAAGGGGTCCACCATGCCTGCAGCAAAAGACGAGCTCACTCAGCCAGAGCTTCTCTATCAGACCGTTGAAAACGATATCCTCAAGAAAATAGTTTCTGGCGAACTCCCCGGCGGCAGTCAGATTCCCACCGAAACCGAGCTTTGCAAGCAATACAAAGTAAGCAGGATCACCGTAAGACGCGCCGTACAGAATCTCATTGACCAAAACTTGCTCTACCGCCTGCGAGGCAAGGGAACATTCGTAAACCCATCGAAGCTCACCCTGAAACGAGGAACAAGCACCATTTTCAATTTGAGCTCCGACCCCCAATACGGCGATAAAACAACCAAGTCCATCTTGGAAACAGGCTTGATCAAGGCTGATGCCCACATTGCACGGGAGCTCAAAATTGACAACGGAACCGTAGTGCAACGAGTTGCGCGCTTGGTTTATATCGAAAATGCCCCCTGCGCCATCGACACCGTTTATGCAACGCAGGGCACTCTGCCCGGACTACTGGAGCTTCTCACAGACAATGCCAGTCTTTTCGACCTGATCGCCAACCATTACAGCATCGCAACCGGTATTGAGAAGCTCAAAATCACCGCAGGAATAGCGGGGCTCCAAGAAGCAAACCTTCTCGGTTATATCGTTGGAGCCCCCGTGAGCGTTGTCGAGCACGTCACATATGCCTGCGATGAAATGCCGCTCCACTATTCAAAAACCGTTTGGCGAGCAGACGCATCGTCCTTCGAGTTCAGCATCTCAAAAGATGGACGCCTTCTCTAGCCCAAAATCCCCAGGACGCCGAGCACAATACCCGCAGCGAGAATGCCCACAATCTGCCAAATAATTTTGACCTGTTTCTTATTGCAAAGACACATGATCCCGAACGCGCAGAGCGGCAAAAGAGCCGGGAATATCCCATCGAGCGTTTCCTGCAACTTAAACGCGGTGTCGCCGAAGTTAAGAGCGAGCGGAGTGGTAACTGCAACGGTGGTCGCCACCATTCCACCAACTACCATTAGTCCCACAATCGCCAGGCCGGACGTAACTTTGTGCATTACATCAGAATCGTTCAGCTTCGAAATCATGCCACTGCCAAGCGAATAACCATACTGAAGCCCAAACCAGCGGATCAGGATCGTTGGGACATTATAAAGAAGCAGGAACAGGATTGGGCCGAGCAGACTGCCCGAAAGGCAAAGTCCTGTCACAACGCCCGTCGCAATCATGCGAAGCGTACTGGCAATCAGTGAATCTCCAATACCGGAAATCGGAGCCATAAGCGATGCTTTCATGGCGTTAATTGAGGCGGTGTCAAAGTCCTGATTGTTGGCGTTCTCCTCCTCCATGGAGGCCACAATGCCGGCGACCAGAGGATTAAACGTAACTTGAATATTGTAGAACTCAAGATGACGCTTATATGCCTCGATCCGGTCTTCAGGCTTATCGTATAACCGCTTGATTACCGGAATCATGTCGTAGCAGAAACCAACGTTCATTTGTCGGTCAAAGCTCCACATGATGTTGAGTGGAAAGCTACGCCAAAATAACGCCTTTAAGTCTTTCTTGGTTATTCTCTTATCGGTCGATTTATTTGACTCCGGCGAGAGCTCAAGAACATCATTAGAATTCGTTGTCATCGTCAACCTCCTTAGCGACCGCCGCACTGGCAGGCATAAAAATGTGAGCCATATTGAGAATCCCAATCAGGATCAGCGAAAACGCCACGATACCGATCGTCGGAATGTTTAGATAGGCACTCAGCAAGAAGCCTCCAAAGAATAGGAAGCTCAGCTCCTTGGTGGACAGGATTGACATAAGCTGCGCAAATCCAAGCGCGGGCAGAATACCCGTTGCGATCGTAAGCCCATTCGTAAGCCAATCAGGAATGGCGTCAATCAGTGCCTGAACAGCATCATTTCCAACGTAAAAAGCCACGCCGCAAATCAAGCCAAGCGCAATGATGTAGAGAATTCCATTGGTCCACATAGCGGCTGCAATCGTTTTGGGGTCGTCTTTTTCGGCGCCACGATCAGCCCAGACAGCCATAGGAGGCGTAACAACGCTATACATAAGGCTGTCAAACATGCCGGCAAGCACCGCAGTGGGCATAGCAATAGTCAGAGCGGTCTCGGGACCCGCACCCATAGTAATCGCAAAGGCTGTTCCCAAAACTGAACCAACAATTACGTTGGGCGGCACGGCAGCACCAACCTGCCAGACCCCCATGAACGCGAGTTCGAGCTGGAAACCAACAATAACGCCAGTCGGAATATCACCCAAAAAAATACCGACAATCGCTCCGAGGACAATCGGCCGCTCGACCATCGCAGTACCGAGTAAATAATCCGATTGACCTATCGCAGCGGCAAGACCAACCAGAAAAGCTTGAAGCAGCATATTTCTCCCTCTTCCTACAAATCAAAACTTGTTACGATGCGTTTTTTCTCGCTAGCAACCTGCCTTACCTCGAATTCGATTCCATCAGCCATGGCTTTCTTAATTTCATTAATATCGGATTGGGAAAGGCGCACAGCAGGGCCAAGCTCCTTTACGCTATCCCCCAACGGTCGAGCGCCGCCTAAATTCACAGACGTTATTTTTGGACACGCACGCGCAACTTCACAGGCATCATGTACATTTCCCGCAACAACAATTAGCTCGTATTTATCCACCGCGCTTCCGTTAAGGGCCACGATGGAATCTTCTACACTTTTGACAACCAATTTGGCATCAGCGGGTTTTGCAATTCGCAGCGCTTGAATTCGCTCTTTGCTTGCGGCGTACTCATCTGAAACCACAAGAATAGCGTTTGCTTCAAGCGTTGGATACCAAGAGAACACGGTCTGCCCATGCACTAACCGGCTATCGACGCGACACAGTTTAATCATTTTGCCCCTTTCTCGACTTGAACACAGACAGTCATCCTTGACTGCTAATGGCATATTACGTCATATGACGTAATATGCCATTACATAATATCTTGAACGGTTGAATATCACCGCTAAATGGTATTTATCTCTAAAAACAGGAGGTGCAATCCGTCTAGACACAGTGCGTCGGGGCAAGAGGGGCCGAGTTTCCTCCTGAGCGACTCTGCTTGCAGCCGGAGCGAAAGGGGGAAACTCGGCCCCTCCCGCCCCGGCCGGCCAGGTCAACTACACCGTGTACTGCGGCAGGTCCTGCAGGGCGATGACGTCCATGCCCATGTCGTTGGCGCTGCCGTGACCCTGCTGGTCTTCGCGCACGGCCTCGATGGCACTCACGTACGTGTTGGCGGCAGACATCGCCGTCACGCAGGTCACGCCGCGGCGCACCGCCTCGGTACGCAACAGATAGCCGTCGCCACGCGAACCCGGGCCGTACGGCGTGTTGATGATTACCGCAATCTTGCCATCGGCGATCAGGTCACCGATGTTGGGACGCTCGCCGTCGTGCGGGCCGCTAATCTTCTCCACGACCTCGCAGGTCACGTTGCCGCCGCGCAGCACGCGCGCCGTGCCCTCGGTGGAGCAGATATCAAAGCCCAGGTAGCGCAGGATACGCGCGACCGAAAGGATGTGGCGCTTGTCACGGTCGCACACGCTGATGAACACCTTGCCGGCGCTCGGGTCGGGCAGCTTGTAGTCAATCGCCAGCTGCGTCTTGGCATATGCCTCGGGATAGCTCTTGGCGATACCCATGACCTCGCCCGTCGACTTCATCTCGGGCCCCAGGATAACGTCGGCACCGGGGAAACGACCCCAGGGCATAACGGCTTCCTTCATGCAGAACCAATCGAGCTGACGCTCGTCGCTCGGCAGGCCCAGGATGGCGATGGAATCGCCCGCCATGATACGCGCCGCACACTTGGCCAGCGGCACGCCGGTGGCCTTGGAGATAAACGGCACGGTGCGGCTGGCACGCGGGTTGGCCTCGATCACGTAAACGGTCTCGCCCTTGATGGCGTACTGCACGTTGACCAGGCCGCGTACGCCCAGCGCCATCGCGATGCGGCGCGTGGTCTCGCGAAGCTTTGCCTGCAGGCTCTCGCTAAAGCTGAACGGCGGGATGCAGGTCGCAGAGTCGCCGGAGTGAATACCGGCCTCCTCGATATGCTCCAGAATGCCGCCGATGTAGACCTCTTCGCCATCGCACAGGGCGTCGACATCGGACTCGATCGCACCCTCCAGGAAGCGGTCCAGATACACCGGGTAGTCGGGGCTAATGCGCGCGGCCTCGGCCATGTAATCGCGCAGATGCTCGGCATCGTAGGCGATCATCATGCCGCGGCCGCCCAGCACGTAGCTCGGACGCACCAGCAGCGGGTAGCCAATGTGTGCGGCAACGGCCTCGGCCTCCTCAAACGAGGTGGCCTGACCCGCCGACGGGTACATGATGCCCAGCTTGTCGAGCAGAGCAGCGAAGCGCTCGCGGTCCTCGGCAAAGTCGATGGCATCGGGCTTGGTGCCCATGATGTTGACGCCACTCTCCTCGAGCATGCGCGCCAGCTTAAGCGGGGTCTGGCCGCCGAGCGTCACCACGACGCCATCGGGGCGCTCAACGTCGATAACGTCCATGACGTCCTCGTAGGTGAGCGGCTCAAAGTACAGGCGGTCTGACGTGTCGTAGTCGGTCGAAACGGTCTCGGGATTGCAGTTGACCATGATGGTCTCGAAGCCGCGGGCCGCCAGCGCGTAGCTCGCGTGCACGCAGCAGTAATCGAACTCGATACCCTGGCCAATACGGTTGGGGCCGGCGCCCAGGACCATCGCCTTGGGCTTGTCCGCCGGCGTGGTCTCGTCGGGAGCCACGCACTTCTTGGCATCCGGACTCGTGCGGTAGATGTTCTCGTACGTCTTGTAGTGGTACTCCGTGGCGCTCGAGAACTCCGCAGCGCAGGTATCGACCGTCTTCATGCTGGGAACCACGCCCAGGCCCTTGCGATAGGCGCGCACAAAGCGCTCGTCCGAGCCGGTCAGCGCGGCAATCTCGGCGTCGCTCGTGCCGTACTGCTTGAGCAAGCGCATCGCGTCGGCGTCGATATCCTCCACACGCAGGCCGCGGATGCTCTCCTGGACCTGCACCATGTCGTTGATGCGGTTGAGGTACCACGGGTCGATGCCGCAGGTGGCATGGATGCGAGCGATGTCCCAGCCGCGACGCAGGGCCTCGACCACAAAGAAGATGCGGTGCTCGGTCGGCGTGGCCACGGCTTGAGCGAGCTCGTCGTCGCTCAGCTTATCGGCACCCTCCTTGCCACCGGCGCAGATACCCTGGTGACCGTCCTCCAGCGAGCGCATGGCTTTGCCAAAGGCCTCCTCAAAGGTGCGGCCAATCGCCATGATCTCGCCCACGGCCTTCATGCGTGTGGTAAGCGTGGGGTCGGTACCCTTGAACTTCTCGAAGGCAAAGCGCGGCACCTTGACCACACAGTAGTCGATTGTGGGCTCAAAGCAGGCGGGCGTTGCCTTGGTAATGTCGTTGACGATCTCGTCGAGCGTGCAGCCCACTGCCAGGCGCGCGGCGGCCTTGGCAATGGGGAAACCCGTGGCCTTGGAGGCCAGCGCGGACGAACGGCTCACGCGCGGGTTCATCTCGATGACGATCAGGCGGCCGGTCTGGGGGTTCACGGCAAACTGCACGTTGGAGCCGCCGGTCTCGACGCCGATCTTCTCCAAGATGGCGAGCGAGGCGACACGCATGCGCTGATACTCCAGGTCGGAAAGGGTCTGCGCCGGCGCCACGGTGATGGAGTCGCCGGTATGCACGCCCATGGGGTCGAGGTTCTCGATGGAGCACACGATGATGCCGTTGCCGGCGTGGTCACGCATGACCTCCATCTCGTACTCTTTCCAACCCTCGATGGACTCCTCGACCAGCACCTCGTGGGCGGGCGAGAGCTCCAGGCCCTGACTCACGATGGAAACGAGCTCCTCGTGGGTGTGAGCGATGCCGCCGCCGGCGCCACCGAGGGTAAAGCTCGGACGCAGCACGCAGGGATATCCCACGCGGTCGGCGATAGCCTCGGCGTCAGCCACGCTGTAGGCATAGCCCGAGCGCGCGACCTCCAGGCCGATCTCGGCCATGGCCTCGTTAAAGAGTTTGCGGTCCTCGCCGCGCTCGATGGCGGCCAGGTCGCAGCCGATCATCTCGACGCCGTACTTGTCGAGCGTGCCGTCTTTCGCCAGCTCGACGGCGGCGTTCAGACCGGTCTGGCCGCCCAGCGTGGGCAGCAGCGCGTCCGGGCGCTCTTTCTTGATTACGCGCTCGATAAACTCGGCAGTGATGGGCTCGACATAGGTGCGGTCGGCCAAGCCCGGGTCGGTCATGATGGTCGCCGGGTTGGAGTTGACCAGGATGACCTCAAAGCCATCCTCCTTGAGCACCTTGCAGGCCTGGGCGCCGGAGTAGTCGAACTCGCAGGCCTGGCCAATAACAATGGGGCCCGAACCGATAACGAGGATGCGCTTGATGTCAGTACGTTTCGGCATGTTAGTTCTCCTCGGTCTCAGCGGTCTCGGACTCAGCAAAGTTCCAGCCGGCAAGGCGGTCCTTCGCGGTATCGATGTCCAGGTAGTTCTCCTCGCCGTCCATGAGTCGCGTAAAGGCGGTAAAGAGATAGTGGGCATCGGTGGGGCCAGGCGAAGCCTCGGGGTGGTACTGGACCGAGAAGCACGGGGCGTCGAGCAGCTGGATGCCCTCGGCGGTGCCGTCGTTGAGGTTCACATGCGTCAGGCGAATGCGACCAAAGCGCTCGTTCATCACGACCGGCGCGATTCCGCGGCGCACCCAGGCGCGCAGATCTCCATCGGCCGCATGCTCGGTCTCGCCGCCCGAAAGCTCGGGGACAAGCTTGCCCAGACTGGGGAACAGCAGGCCAAAGCCGTGGTTTTGCGCGGTGATCTCCACGCGGCGGCTCACCAGGTTCATGACCGGCTGGTTGCCGCCGCGGTGACCGAACTTAAGCTTTTCCATCTGGGCGCCGCAGGCCAGGCTGATCATCTGGTGACCAAGACAAATACCAAAGACCGGCACCTTGCCGATCAGCTGCTGCACCTGCTCGTAGGTCTCCACCACGGCGTCGGGGTCGCCGGGGCCATTGGACAAAAAGACACCGTCGGGATTCATGTCGAGCACCTGCTGGGCGGGCGTATCCCACGGCACGACGGTAAGGTCGCAGCCGGCGCGGACCAGCCCCTCCAGAATACCGCGCTTCACACCGCAGTCGTAGGCGACCACCTTGTGACGGGCAGGAGCGGCAGCCGCAAGTGCAAAGTCATGCGTGGCAGGCAGGTCGACGGCGGCAAAGGCGTGGGGCTCAGGGCAGCTCACGGTCTTGACCAGGTTCTCGCCTACCAGCGTGGGCGCTGCGGCCAGACGCTCGGCAAGCTCGTCGACGTCGAAGATCTCGGTCGAGATAATGCCCATCTTGGAACCATTATCGCGCAGATGGCGCACCAGGGCGCGGGTGTCGACACCCTCGATAGCGACGATGCCGTGAGCGCGCAGGTACTCCGGCACGCTGACGGCCGAGCGCCAGTTAGAAGGCGTGGCGCACATGTCGCGAACGATCATGCCGCGCATAGCCGGAGCGCTCGCAGGGCGCACGGCGTCGCCGGGGAAGGCCGACTGGACGTCGGTCTCGTCGATACCGTAATTGCCGATCTGCGGATAGGTCATGGTTACGATTTGGCCGGCATAACTCGGGTCGGTCATGACCTCAAAGTAGCCCTCGAGCGAGGTGTTGAAGCAGACTTCGCCGGTCGCGGTGCCCTCGGCGCCGCATGCACGTCCATAAAAAATGGTCCCATCCTCAAGATACAGGATGCAGGGACCACAGGTGCCCTTGCTGGTTTTGGCCAGCATACGCTGGCAAAGCTCGCTGGGCGCGAAGGTGCGGGCGGCAGCGCCCGCGGTATGGTTGTTCGCCATAGTTCTCCTTCCCGGTCTCACAGGACCGGCTTAAAGGTGTGTAGTTAGGCCTCGCGGTATTGTAACCGTAAGCATGCCTCATGGCGTTAATTTCATCGAAATGTTTACGAAATGATAATTATGACTTTCTATGCATAATGATTTTTCTAGGACGAGGATTAAAAATCATCCCGCGGGGCTTGTGGCTCACGCGGGATGATGACGTCTTACTTTTTCTTATCCTGCTCCAGCAGTTTGGACGGTGTGCGATCGGGCTTGCCGCCGCGGAAAATCTCGCGGCCATGCAGACGATGCTCCAGGTCACGTTCGGCCTTTTCCTCGTCAATCTTGGTCTGGCTCACCACCGGGTCCTCAATCAACGACGACACCGAGTTCACCTGCTTCTGAATGCGCTCGGCGATGGTGTCATCCATACTCACGATGCGCATCTTCCAGTCGATACTCGTGGCGTTGGATGAGCTCTTGGTCCACACGAACGTCAAAATGGCGCTCTGGTGGCCGCGCGCGGGGAACATGCCAAAGAAGGAATCGTGCTGAATGTTGCTATTCTCGTCGATATAGGCGTGAACGTTATACACCACGCGGTCGATCTTATCGTTGAGCAACGCGTTGGTCGCAAGCGCCGCGGCCTGAATCTGCCCGTTGGACAGCAGCTCGAGCTCGTTGGCAGACGATGTGTCCAACACCGTCACCTCGACCGTGCCCGTGCGTTCATCGGCTTCATCGACGGTAAAATCGAGCGGGAACTGCGTAAAGCCATTGCCCCACTCAAGGCCGCCCTTCAGCGCGGTCGAAACGGTATCGACCGAAACGCTCTCGGACAGGTTGGCGGTGTTCAGACGACGCATCACGCCGTAGCCAATCTGCATGCCCACGATCAGCACCAAAATACCGATGACCACGGCCATCGCGGTCTTCGTAATGGTATGGCTCACCTGCGAGCCCGAAGGATCGTCCTCGGACAGCGGGTCGATATGTTTTGCCTGGCTCGCGCGGTCCTCGCTGCGCAGCTGCGCTAGCGCCGCTTTGTCACCGCGCTTGACGGCGGCCTCTTTCTCGCGCATGCGCTCGGTACGCTTTTTGGCAAGCGTAGGATCCAAGACGCCGGATGCATCGATTTCGGAGAATAACTCCGTCACTTCTTCCGGAGTCAAAGGGTTCTTATCAGCCATGATCTTCCTGTCATATCAATCAGTCGAGCTCGTGCGCACGCGCACCTTCGAACTGCATTCGATAGTAACGGGCATAGGTGCCGCCACGGGCGAGAAGCTCCTCGTGCGTGCCACGCTCCACAACGCGACCATGCTCAACGGTCGCAATCTCATCGGCATGCTTAATGGTCGAAAGACGGTGGGCGATGATAATCGTGGTGCGGCCGCGTGCCAGCTCTTCGAGTGACTCCTGCACCGCCTCCTCGCTCTCGTTATCCAAAGCACTCGTCGCCTCGTCCAAAATCAGGATCTTGGGGTTCTTGAGAAACACGCGCGCGATGGCAACGCGCTGCTTCTGTCCGCCCGAAAGACGGCTGCCGCGCTCGCCCACCACGGTGTCGTAGCCCTGCGGAAGCGACTCGATAAAGGCATCGATGTTGGCGCGACGGGCGGCCTCGGCGATCTCTTCTGCCGTAGCGCCCGGCTTGCCGTAGGCGATGTTCTCGCCAATCGTACCGTCAAACAGGTAGACATCCTGCTGCACCAGGCCGATGGCGCGACGCAGGCTCTGCTGCGTCACATCACGCACGTCCTGGCCGTCGATGCTAATGGATCCGGCAGCCACGTCATAAAAGCGCGGCAGCAGCGAACAGGTCGTGGACTTGCCACCGCCCGAAGGGCCAACCAAAGCGATGGTCTGCCCGGGCTTGATGGACAGGTCCATATGGTCGATAACGGGACGCTCGTCGGCATCGCCCTCGCCCAGCTCAACATCCTCGTAGTTAAAGCACACGTCGTGATACTCCACGGCGCCGGCAGTCACCTGCAGATCCGTAGCGCCCGGCTTGTCCTGGATATCCGGCGCGGTCGAAAGCACCTCGTCCATACGCTTAAAGCCGGCGATAGCCTTCTGATACGTTTCGGCCGAATTGACGAGTGTCTCGAGCGGCGTGCAGAACAGCGAAATATAGAGTGCAAAGGTCGCCATATCGACCGCCTGCAGCTGTCCCTGGGCGACCAGCCAGCCGCCCAGCAGCACCACGATCACATAGAGCACACCAGAGAGCAGGCCATACGTCGCGGTATAGACGCCCATGGCGTGATACATGTTCTCCTTGGACGAAAGATAGCGATTGTTGGAGGCGCGGAACTTGGCACGCTCGGTCTCCTCGTTGGCAAAGCTCTTGACTACGCGCATGCCCGCCAGCGAATCCTGCAGCTGCGCATTGATGCCACTGATCTTTTTGCGGTTGTCGCTAAAGACCTCGCGCATACGCATGTTCTGCCAAAACATGATGACCGCAAACGCCGCCGTCACCACAGCCATGGCAAGTGCCAGCACCGGGGCGATGGTAAAGAGGATCACAAACGAGCCGATAATCTCGATGCCGCAGATGATGATCCACTCGGGCACGTGATGCGCCGCCTCGCAGATATCGAACAGATCGTTGACCACGCGGCTCATCATGTCGCCCGAACTGTTGCGGTCGAAGTACGCAAAGCTAAAGCGCTCATACTGGTCGAACAGGTCCTCGCGCATTTTGGACTCCATGCGCGCACCCATCACGTGACCCCAATAGCTCACAAAGTAGCGGCAGGCGCAGCGGACGGCATACATCAGCACCAAGCCCACCGCGATCATGCCGAGCGCCTGCATAATGGCAGCCTGACCCTGAGTAAACAGCCCACCGGTCAAATTGCGCAGGATAATGGGAAACGCCAGGTCAATGGCGGCAAGCACCAGAGCACAAACAGTATCAGCAACAAAAAGCCCCATCTGGGGCTCGTAATACGAAAGAAACCTCTTCAGCATGTGATCCTCAAAGAAATATCAGCAACGTAAGGCCCTGGAACAAAGCAATCAGTAGTACTTGTCCCAGGGCTATCCCCACTCGTTAAAACTCCGTGCCCCCAAGGCGGTGCGCGATGCTATCGCAGGCCAAGGCGCCTACGACGGTCTTGGCGTCTTCGATCTTGCCGTCGAGCACGGCGTCGATCAGCTCGTGCAGCGGCACGAGGTCCACGTTGACAAACTCGTCATCATCGGGGTTGGGTGCATCGAACTCGAGCTTGGTGGCCAGGTAGATGTGAATGATCTCGTCACAGAAGCCACAGGACGTGACAATCGACGTCAAAAAGCGAATGCGACCAGCCCTAAAGCCCGTCTCCTCATGCAGCTCGCGCTTGGCGCAATCGAGCGGGTCCTCGCCTGGATCGAGCTTGCCGGCGGGAATCTCGACCGTCACGCGGTCGATGGCGGTGCGGTACTGACGCACCAGTACGATCTTGCCGCTCTCGGTCAGTGCCACAACAGCCGCCGCACCCGGATGGCGAACGATATCGCGGGCGCTGCGGCGACCGTTGGGCAGCTCAACCTCAAGACGGTGGACATCGAGGATCTTGCCCTTCCAGGCGCACTCCTCCGAAAGAATCTTCTCGTGCAGCTCGGCATCGTGCGGGTCGTCATCGCCCAGCACCAGCGCCGGCTCGTCAGCGACCTCGCCACCAGGCTCGCCCTCGGCGTGCCCATACACGCGGCTGTCCTCTTCGACGATCTGCGCGTCCACGAGCTCTTCGTTCTTCTCGTCCATCCGTCTCATTCCTCTCGGATTTTAGGCATCCCAAGCGTCGCGGCCGCGCAGCGCGCGCAGGCCGATGTCGTGACGCAGGGTCTTGCCCTCAAAATCAATCTTCTCGCAGGCCTCGTAGGCAAGGTTGCGGGCGTTCTCAAACGTATCGCCCAGCGCGGTCACGGCAAGCACACGGCCGCCGTTGGTCACGAGTTGGCCGTCCACCACGGCGGTGCCGGCATGGTACACGGTCACGTTCTCCATGGCCTCGGCGTCGGCGATGCCGGTGATGACTTTGCCCTTCTCGTAGCTGCCGGGATAGCCCGCGCTCGTCAGAACAACAGCCACGGCCCACTCGTCACGCCAGTCGAGCTCAATCTGATCAAGCTCGCAGTTGGCGCAGGCGAGCATAACCTCGACCAGGTCGTTCTTGAGGCGCGGCAGCACGACCTGAGTCTCGGGATCACCAAAGCGGGCATTGAACTCCAGTACCTTGGGACCGGCAGGCGTGAGCATAAAGCCGCCGTACAGGCAGCCGCGGTAGTCGATACCCTCGGCAGCGAGCTCGGCCACGGTCTGCTCCATGACCTTCACCATGGTGGCGTGCTCCTCGTCGGTCACGATGGGCACCGGGCTGTAGACGCCCATGCCGCCGGTGTTGGGGCCCTTGTCGCCCTCGAGCGCGCGCTTGTGGTCCTGCGAGGTGGCCATGGGGCGCACGGTCTTGCCGTCGGTAAAGGCCAACAGCGAGCACTCGGGGCCGGTCAGCATCTCCTCGATAACCACGGTGTTGCCGGCATCGCCAAAGGTGCCGCCAAAGCACTCGCGCACGGCCTCCTCGGCCTGCTCAAGTTCGGTCGCCACGATAACGCCCTTGCCCGCGGCAAGGCCGTCGGCCTTGACGACCAGCGGGGCGCCCTGCTCGCGCACGTAGGCGAGAGCCGAAGCCTCGTCGGTAAACGAGCCGTAGGCTGCCGTCGGAATACCCGCGCGCTCCATGAGCTGCTTGGAGAACAGCTTGGAGCCCTCCATCTGGGCGCCCTCGGCACCCGGGCCAAAGCAGGGAATACCCGCCGCGCGCACGGCGTCGGCCACGCCCGCCACGAGCGGAGCCTCGGGGCCAATTACCACGAGTCCGCATCCGTGGCTCTGCGCAAACGCCGCCACAGCCGCAGGATCGCAGTCGTCGAGAACAACGTTCTCGCCGCAGCTCGCGGTGCCGCCGTTGCCCGGCGCGATGTAGAGCTTGCCGGCGCGCGGTGATGCCGCGAGCTTAGCTGCCAAAGCATGCTCACGGCCGCCGCTGCCCAACAACAGGATGTCGATGGTTTGAGTGTCCGCCTTCAAGGGTGCCTCCTCTATGGATGAACGGCCCGCTCCGCGCGAGCCCTTTGTAAGCAAATATACCCCTCGGCCGCCCGTCCGGGCTGCAAAGGGGTATATCGCAATAACCAAATAGTCCCGATTACTTCCAGAATCGGTTGATGATCTGCTCGCGACCAGCGCCAACGCCAATGAACGTCACGCGGGTGTGTGCCAGATCCTCGATAAACGCCACGTAGTCCTGAGCCTCCTGCGGCAGCTCCTCAAAGCTGCGGCAGCCGGTGATATCGCACTTCCAACCAGGAAGCTCCTCGTAGATGGGCTTGGCGTGCTCAAAGCGAACCTGATGCTCGGGCACGCTGGTATAGCGCTCGCCATCGACGTCGTAGGCCACGCACACCTTGATGGTGTCGAAAGCCGAAAGCACGTCGAGCTTGGTCATGGCGATATCGGTGAGGCCGTTGACGCGCGAAGCATAGTTGGCGATGGGGCCGTCGAACCAGCCGCAGCGACGACGACGACCGGTGGTCACGCCGTACTCGTAGCCCTCCTCGGTCAGCGTGTGACCGGCCTCGGACTCATAGGAAAGCTCGGTGGGCATGGGGCCCGAACCGACGCGGGTGATATAGGCCTTCATGACGCCCAGCACGCGGTCGACATTCTTCATACCGACGCCGGATCCGGTGATGGCACCGCCGGCGGTGCAGTTGGAAGACGTCACGTACGGATAGGTGCCGTGATCGATGTCGAGCAGCGTCGCCTGGGCGCCCTCAAACAGCAGGTCCTTGCCCCCGTCGATCATGTTGTTGAGCAGCAGGCTCGTCTCGGTGATGTAGGGGCGCAGGCGCTCGGCCATCGGCAGGTACTCGTCGCAAATCTGATCCACGGTGTAGGTGGGCAGGTTGTAGATGAGCTCGAGCTCGGGGTTCACGCGGGCGAGAGCGGTCTCCAGCTTGTCGCGGAACAGTGCCTCGTCCAGCATGTCCTGCATGCGCAGGCCAATGCGGGCCATCTTGTCCTGATAGCACGGACCGATGCCGCGCTTGGTGGTACCGATGTTCTTCTTGCCGAGCTTCTGCTCAAAGGCGCCATCCAGATCGATGTGGTACGGCATGATGACATGCGCGTTGCCGCTGATCTTGAGGTTCTTGGTGGTGATGCCGTCGGCCTCGAACATGTCGATCTCCTCAAGGACAACCTTGGGGTTGACGACGCAGCCGTTACCGATCACCGACACGTGGTCGGAATACATGATGCCGGAGGGCACCTGGTGCAGGCCGTACTTCTTGCCGTTGACGACGATGGTGTGGCCGGCGTTGTTGCCTCCCGAGTAGCGCACGACGGCATCGAAGTCGCCGGCGACCAGGTCGCAAATCTTACCTTTGCCCTCATCGCCCCACTGGGCACCGACCAAAACGGTTGACGGCATGTTTACTCCTTACATTCATGGACTGTCTACGCGCCACGCCGGCACGCAGAAGCACAAAACATTCCCAGTATACCCGTGCAACGGGCGCCTGTCCTACTCCTCGGCATGTGCCCCATCAAGCTCATAGAACTTGGTGGATGCCGGCAGGAACATCAGGTCGACGTCGCCGATCGGGCCCGAACGGTTCTTGGCCACGACGATACGCGTAACGCCCTCGTTGGGTCGATCGTCGCGCGAGGCCTCGGCCTTGTCGGCGGAGCGGTCCAAGAACATGACGATATCGGCGTCCTGCTCGATGGAGCCCGATTCACGAAGGTCGGAAAGCTGCGGGCGCTTGCCGGTACGAGATTCGACCTGACGCGAGAGCTGCGACAGCGCGATGAGCGGAATCTTGAGCTCCTTGGCCATGATCTTCAAACCACGCGACATCTCCGAGACCTCGACGGTACGGCTCTCGGAGCGGCGTCCCGGCGGAGGACTCACCAGCTGCAGGTAGTCCAGGATGATGATTGCCTTCTCCTTGTTATGGAGCATGCGGCGGCTCTTGGCACGAATCTCGGTCACTGTGGTGCCGGGCGTATCGTCAATCAGAATATCGAGCTTAGACAAGGTCTGCGTGGCCTCGTTGATATTGGCCCACTGCTCGGGGCTAATGCGGCCCATGCGGAAATCACTGATCGAGATCATGGCATAGGCACAAATCAGACGCTGGGCAATTTCCTTGCCCGACATCTCCAGCGAGAAGAAGCCGACGGTATAACCAGCAGCGGCAGCGTTGAGCGCCAGATTTAGAGCGAACGACGTCTTACCCACGGCAGGACGGGCACCGATGATGATGAGCTGGCCTTCGCGAAAACCCATGAGCATGCGGTCGAGCGACGGGAAGCCTGTGGGCACGCCCGCAGCCTGGCCACCGGCCTGGCACACTTCCTCGGCCTCGTTATAGGCCTCGACCATAAACTCGGTCAGCGTCTTGTAGCTCGACTTGACCTCGCGTGCCGTGACCTTGAGCAGCTTGCTCTCGGCCAGCTCGACAACCTCTTTGGTGTCGGTGGGGGCGTTATATGCCAGCGCGTTGATCTCGTTGGTGGCGCCGATCAGCTCGCGCAGCATCGAATCGCGGCGAACGATGGCGGCATGGTGCTGCCAGTTGACGAGCGACAGGGTCTGACCCATCAGCTCCAAAATGTACGCTTCGCCACCCACGGCATCGAGCTTGTTGATGCTTCGCAGGTAATCGATCAGCGAGATAGAGTCGATGGGAATGCGGCTGTTGTACATATCGACCATCGCGGTATAGATGGTCTTATGAATGGGGCGGTAGAAGTCATCGGGCTGCAGCTCGACCTGGGCCTCTTCGACCACCTCGGGCGATAGCAGCATAGCGGCCAGTACATTGGCCTCTGCATCTTGGTTTTGGGGAAGACCCAACTTTGAGCCGCGGTCCTCAACCGTCAGCCCGGTCTCCCTATCGTCATATGCCATGAGCATCCTCATTCATATCGCTTGCGAGCATCCATAGTATCAGCCACGGTCCCAAAACGCGCCGCGCGCCGCCAATCATCACCGAACCAAACGGATGAACGGTCCTGTATATAGGACTTCGACGCAACGTTCACCATGACACTCACTCAGCGCAAAAAACAAAAGGGCGCCCTGGTCTCCCAGAGCGCCCTTCTTAGAACAAGATTGTTGCGTTGCAGCAAATGCTACTCGGCAGCAGCCTCAGTCTCGACCTCGGCGGTCTCGGCCTCGGCGACCTCAGCGGCCTCCTCGACCTCAGCCTCGGCAGCGAGCTCCTCGGCGGTAACGCCGACGAGAACGACAACCTCGGCCTTGATCTCGCGGTACAGCGAGATGGCAACGGTGTGGGCACCGGCAACCTTGATGGGCTTACCGAGCTCGACGCGCTTGCGGTCGATGTCCATACCGAGCTGAGCCTTGATGGCATCAGCGATCATAGCGGCGGTAACGGAGCCAAAGAGGATGCCCTCGTCGCCGACCTTGACGTCAACGGTGACCGTCTTGCCCTCGAAGGCAGCCTTGGTCTCGTTGGCGGTAGCCAGACGGACGGCCTCGCGCTTGGCGATGTTGTTGCGACGCTCGTCAAGCTGCTTGAGGTTGCCCTTGGTGGCGGCAACAGCGAGCTTCTTGGGGAACAGGAAGTTCTCAGCGTAACCCTGAGCGACCTCTACGATGTCACCCTCGCCGCCCTTGCCCTTGATCTCATCGAGAAGAATAACCTTCATGATGCGTCTCCCTTCTTAGCCGCGGTCGCGGTTGCCACGAGAGGAAACCACGGGGACGGTGTACGGCAGGAGAGCCATCTCGCGGGCGCGCTTGATGGCGTTGGCGATGTCATGCTGATGCTGCGTGCAAGCGCCAGTGACGCGACGGGGCTTGATCTTGCCACGGTCGGTCATGTACTTACGGAGAAGCTGAGTGTCCTTATAGTCGATGAACTCAGTGTTCTCCTTGCAGAACTGGCAGTACTTACGACGCGGCTGACGTGCAGAAAAATCATTAGCCATGTCAAAATACCTTTCATTTGGCAACTTCGGCGAGCCGAAGCCGCCTCTCACTCAAAAATAGGTGAACAACCCTTAGAACGGGATGTCCTCATCGTAGACGTCGACCGCGGGCGGCGTGGCCACCGGTGCGGCAGGACGTGCTGCGGGCGCGGGAGCTGCGGGGGCGTAACCGCCCTGATCGTAGCCACCCTGGCCACCACGGGAGCTCATAAACTCGATCTCATCGACGATGACCTCAAGTTTGCTCCGGCGCTGGCCGTCGCGCTCCCAAGAGCTGTAGCGCAGCTTGCCCTCGATCGCGACCTTGTTTCCCTTTGCCAGGAAACGGCTCACGGCCTCGGCGCGGGTGCCGAACATGGTGCAGTCGACAAAGTTGGGATAGTCCTCCCACTCGCCAGTCTGCGCGTTGCGGCGACGATCGTTCACGGCGACGCCAAAGGACAGAACCTGGGTTCCGCCGGCTGTGGCGCGCAGCTCGGGATCGCGGGTGAGGTTACCGGTGATGTTCACTCGATTGATGCTCATAACTCACTACTTCCTCTTGGGGCACAAGCCCAGTCCAAAACGACAGTCTTACTCCTGGTCGTCGCGACGGACGATCATGTGGCGGACCACAGCGTCGGTGATGCGCAGGACGCGATCAAGCTCGGCGATCTGGGTAGGATCTGCGTGGAAGTTGATGAGGGTGTAGTCACCATCGGTGAGGTCGTTGATCTCGTAGGCGAGCTTGCGCTTGCCCCACTCGTCAACGGAGTCGACCTTGCCAGCGCCCTCAGCGATCGTGGTATCGATACGCTTCATAACAGCGAGACGAGTCTCGGGGTCGAGCGACGGGTCAACAAAGAACAGCAGTTCATAAGCCTTCATATTGTCACCTCCTCTGGGCAAATGTGGCTTCAGGTCGTGAAGGTGCGCCTGAAGCAGGAAAAGACTTGGTAATAATATCTTTCAACCTCCCAGGCTGCAAGAATATGCAGCTACAACCTCATGACCTCCACATATGCCCATACTCGCACGACGTTTCATGCGCATTCCAACCAAATGCTGACCAAAAGCTTAACGGATCTGTGGACAAGATACGGTGCCGTGAGGACAAGCTGAGCCAAGTCGCAGGTCAACGGGCGCATGGTTGTGGTCACAAAATGCATACCAGTGGCCCACAGCACCACCCAAAGATTTTTAAATTCATTGCCAAATCGCTTATAAATACCCCTTTTGAACAATTGAGTTGATCAACTACGCTGGTCGGAAGCCGTTTTTTGGCATCTCAAACCCCGCTGCAACGCCAAACGCGGCCAAGCGTTTTAAAAAATGCCAACTTTTCTGTTTGCACTTTGCGATTCCTCGTGTATACTGACTTTCGCATTTAACGGAGAGTTGTCCGAGTGGCCGAAGGAGCACGATTGGAAATCGTGTAGGCGTCAAAAGCGTCTCCAGGGTTCAAATCCCTGACTCTCCGCCAGTTAATTCCAAAGCAGGCCTTCGAGCCTGCTTTGTTTTTACCCCACGCGGAGGGGTGGCAGAGTGGTTGAATGCGGCGGTCTCGAAAACCGTTTGGCCTGTATAAGGTCACGAGGGTTCGAATCCCTCCTCCTCCGCCATTTTGGTTGAGAAAGCTCCCGAGAATGGGAGCTTTTTTGTTTTGAGTCCCCAACAAGCAAATACGGCGGAGGAGGAGGGATTCGAACCCGCCAGGGCGCGGAGCGTAAAGAAAACGCGCCCGTGGCGCGTTTTTAGCGCAGCGCGGTCGGCGTAAGCCGACCGGATAAATTTTGGGCGGAGCTCAAAATTTGGACATCCCTCCTATTCGACCACTGGAGTGGGAAGGATAAACTGGACTTTCTTTTAAGGATCCTCAAGCGTATTGCCGCTCGTATTCCACTGGAGACATGTAGCCCAGGGTGGAATGCATGCGCACCCTATTGTAATAGAGCTCTATGTACCTGAAGATGTCCTGCTTGGCCTCGTCCCTCGTCCCATAGCTCCTCTCTTTCACCAATTCCCTTTTCAGCGTCTTGAAGAACGACTCGGCCACCGCGTTGTCCAGCGGCGTGCCGGGCCTTGATACCGACTGGACTATGCCATGCGAGTCCAGACACCGCCGGAAGGAACGGGAGGTGTACTGCGCGCCCCGATCGTCATGGAAGACGAGGCTGCCGTCATCTGGCGGACCCTCCCTGCCGACCGCCTGCTCCATCGCGTCGATCGCGACCTTCTCGGTGATGCGCTCGGACATTGACCAGCCCACGACCTTGC
The DNA here is from genome assembly GCF_040092335.1 of Collinsella sp. CLA-ER-H8. Classification (NCBI taxonomy): domain Bacteria; kingdom Bacillati; phylum Actinomycetota; class Coriobacteriia; order Coriobacteriales; family Coriobacteriaceae; genus Collinsella; species Collinsella sp. CLA-ER-H8. Next base: position 178,311 of record NZ_JBBNLU010000005.1, read on the forward strand.
GGGAGAAGGCGTCTATCACGGCTGC